>JAIXHM010000070.1 GCA_030145825.1 Flavobacterium sp. | reverse complement strand
ATCGAGTCCATCAAAATTATCATGAAAATGAACATAATCAGCTATATTTACTGTAATATCATAATTATTAATTGGATTTTTAACTTCCCAATCCCATCGTGTATAACCATTTCCTAAATCTTGAGAACCTTTAAATCTACCGTTTGAAACATTCATTAAGCCATTTGGAACTGCAACTTTTATAGAAGCTCCATTGTCAGGTTCATCGGTTTGTGAATCTTTTACAGGATACCATAAGCTAGCTCCAGTACCTTGTACAGCAACTGCAATAAAATCTTTATTATTTTTATCTTTTGAAAATACAAATCCACCATCCCACGGAGCATATTTTGCTACTAATGGATTTCCTGAGTAATAAAAACGAATTTTCTCAGTTGAATTCAAAGGTAATAAATGATCAAAATCGATAAAAACCGCATCAAATTCTCTCGAATATTTTAAAGTTTTATTATTCCATTTAATTGAATCTACTTTCATGTTTTCAAATAAGTCAACTTGAATTTTTTGTGTAGCTTCTTCAATTTTAAAAGTAATATCATTATACCCTACAATACTTCTTTCAGTTGGGTTTATAGTTATGTTTAAATCATAGCGAAGTACATCATAACAAATTCTTTCATATCGAAGTCCACCATGTAAAGAATCTCTACGTGTGAAGTTTTGAGCAGAAATTTGTTGGAAAACAAGTAGTATAATTGATAAATAAAGTAGTTTTTTCATGTTTTTTATTAAAGTTTTGAACCGTCAATTAACTTCGTTCAGTCGCTTTGCTTGTGTCGAGTGTTTTTTGTTTACAAAAAATGTATCGAGAATTAATTTTCTTGTTTTCGATACAATTTTCATTCTGAAAATCACTCAAACTGACGAAAAATGAATTCAAATATTAGTTGTCAATTGTAAAAATACGTTACAATTAATCTTTATAATATTCAAAAATTCTTGTTGCGATTATTGTTGGTGTTTCTATATCAGTAGTTAAGTACATATAGCATATTGTCCAATTACCATACTTGTCATACTCATACTTATAATATTTATCATTATTACCATTAACTAAACTTCTCTCTTCTGGAGGTCCTAACAGAGGGTGTTTATATTTTTTACTCGTTATATCTTCGTGCTCGTTGTAAGTTATTATTGTTGTATCGTTTAAAAAACGTCGATACAATTCATCTTTAAATCTATTGTCAATAAAAATTTCTTGCTTTTCTAAATACCCTTTAGTAGGGTGATAGGTAAACTTCTTTGTTTGTACTGCAATTCTTTTAGTTTCATCTTCTGGGTCTATACAACTTACTATTTCTTCAGTTACTCTATTATTATCGTTGTACTTAAAATTAACCTTAGGCTCTCTAGAAATACCCAAAAGCACAAAATCAAATGATTGGGATCTTAAACTTTGCTCAGCCATAGCATAGGTTAATTCTATGATACGATCTTTATTATCATATTTATAAAAAGTTGTTTCTTTCCAGTCTTCTTCTTTTAAATCTTTATACTTAGTTTTCTCTTGTTGTAAAGGAAACTTTTTCCATTTTTGCCTATATATAGAATCACACATATAATTCCTATGTTCTTTTATTCTTCCCTTACCATCTATTATGTACCAATTCACATACTCATTAAAATCGGTACGATCAAATTCCTCCCATTCATAAATTTGGTAACTATTTAATTGCAATTTATATAAGTCCCCATCCTTGTAATGTTTATAACTGTATTTGGGTTTATAGTTATATTTCTCTTGTATATCTATGGTATCTCTAAGCCAATTATTTGGAAATGGAGAAACCGTAGTGTCTATACTTTTTAAAAATTTTGGCACCAAGGAATCATGTTCCATATCATTTTCACCATTACCATACATTTTATAACTTCCTGGTATTAAGCCTTTTCTATCATATTGAAGAACCCCTTGAGCTAAAATATATCCATGATCGTGTACCCCCCATGAAAAAAAGGCTTTATACTTTCGTTCTTCAGGTCTCCCTGTTCTGTTAATTACTTTATACTGTATTATTCTCTTTATAGGTCCTTTTAAATTTTGAGATATACTAGGATAATTACAATCTATCCCTCCTCCCCAATTTTCATTTACATTCTCTTTTTGAGAAGAGCAACTGCTAAATGAGAAAACAAAAAATAGTAAATAAAATATTTTTGTCATTTTTATAAATATTATGAGATATTTTCAACTAAACGAAATGTAATAAAACAAAAATAACAAATTAAAACCTATGAAACTTTTAAATAAAAAGTTAAAACTCAGCTTCTTTAAAAATAGTTAAAATTTCTTTAGAAATAGGATGTACAAACGTAATTTCTTCCGCATGAAGATGTAATCTATCGGCTTTTTTTCCATATAAATCATCTCCAACAATGGGACAATTTAATCCTAAACTATGCGAAGCGTGTACACGCAATTGATGTGTTCGTCCCGAAATAGGGAAGAAGTGAATGCGCGTTTTTTTGTTTTTAATTTCTATGACTTTAAAATGCGTTTCGGCTGGTTTTCCATATTCGTAACAAACCAATTGATTCGGACGATTGTCTAAATCTACGCGTAAAGGCAAATTGATACGTCCTTCGGGTTGTTTTACAATGCCATCAAGCAGCGCCACATAACGCTTTTTAACTGTTCGTTTAATGAATTGAGATTGTAGTTTTTTATAAATTTCTTCTGATTTTGCAATTAACAACAAACCAGAAGTTGACATATCTAAACGATGCACAATTAACGGTCCCGTTGCATTAGGATAACGTTTTTTTACACGCTCATAAACAGAATCTTGAATATTTTTCCCTGGAACAGAAAGAAATTCAGCAGGTTTATTAATAACCGCTAAATATTCATCTTCAAAAACAATTTCGATTTCTTTTCCTTCAGCTGGATTTTCTAGTAATGGATTTTCGTCCATTTCAATTCCGTTTAGCATGTGTGCCAAAATAGGTTCGCATTTACTTCTGCAAGCAGGATAGAATTGTTTGTGTTTACGTACTTCTGATTTAGGCGATTGTCCCCACCAAAATTCGGCTAAAGCAATAGGTTTTAAGTTGTTTTGAAAAGCATAATGCAGTAACTTAGGCGCAGCACACTCACCGGCTCCCGCTGGCGGATTGTTATCGAAGATTTCGCCAACACTTTTTAATTTTTGTTCTTGGTTTAGAAAAGCGTATTCAGCAAATAAGCGTTGTTGTAATTCTGAAGATTTGTTAGCTCTTTCAAGTTTCAGAATATCAATTTCTGAAAGTATACTTTTGACTTTTAACTTTTGACTTTCTACTTTATAGTTCCAATATTTTGTCATTTTCTTGAGTAAAATACTTTCTTTTTTACTTTCTTCAGAAAGTTCAAATTCTAATTGCTCAATATCTTTTGGAGATAAAATTTTAAAAGAGCTACGCTTTGCATCACGTTCCTTTTTTAAATCTTTTATGCGTTGTTTTTGGCGTTGAATATCAGTTTTAGCTTCTAGTTCAGTTTGTTTCAGTATTTTTTTGGCAGTTGCCAACTCTTCGCTTTGCTCTAGTTTTTCAATTTTTCGGTTGTATTGATTCAAAATAGCTTCTTCTTGTTTAAAAAAACTATCTTGGGTTAACATATCAAAAACAGGTGGAACAAATTTATCGTGAAGATTACTATCGGCTAATTTTCCAGAAACGCCCCATAAATAGCCTAAATTTTCATTTTCGTCCTGGCAAACTAATACCCCAAACATTTTTCCAATTACAAAGCCTTTCTGATTTTCTTGTAAACCAAAATTATGTTCAAAATCGGTTTGTGTTTCTAAATATTCTTGTAATTCTTTTGAAGCAATCTCACTTAATGGATGCGGTTCGTAGTAAAAAGGAAAGGTGAATTTTTCAGGTAATGAAATACCTGAAATATTGGTTTTGAAATGTTGGAATTTTGATAACATTTAGCAAATGTATAGTACAAAAATGAAATTGTCATTCCAAAAACAGAAAAGAATCTTTATGAGATTCCTCATTTCATTCGGAATGACAATATTATATTTCGTTATAAAAAGTTACACTTGAATTACTCCCAAATTAAATGGTTTTTCAATAGGAGCGTGGTTGGCAGCTTCAATTCCCATGGAAATCCATGTACGGGTTTCTAGTGGATCAATTATTGCATCTGTCCATAATCTTGCTGCAGCATAATAAGGCGAAATTTGGTTATCGTAGCGCGCTTTAATTTTATTGAATAATTCAGCTTCTTTTTCTGGTGTTAATTCTTCTCCCGATTTTTTCAACGAAGCGGCTTCAATTTGCAACAATACTTTGGCAGCTTGAGCGCCACCCATAACCGCTAATTCAGCACTTGGCCAAGCGAATATTAATCTAGGATCGTAGGCTTTTCCACACATTGCATAATTTCCGGCTCCATATGAGTTTCCAACAACAACCGTGAATTTAGGTACCACTGAATTAGAAACTGCGTTCACCATTTTAGCACCGTCTTTAATTATTCCGCCATGTTCTGACTTACTTCCAACCATGAAACCCGTTACATCTTGTAAGAACACTAAAGGAATTTTCTTTTGGTTGCAATTGGCAATAAAACGAGTCGCTTTATCCGCTGAATCCGAGTAAATTACGCCACCAAATTGCATTTCACTTGGTTTGGTTTTGGCACCAGTTGTTTTTACAATTTTTCTTTGGTTCGCCACAATTCCCACAGCCCAACCATCAATACGCGCATAACCTGTAATGATGGTTTGTCCGTACCCCGCTTTGTATTCGTCAAATTCAGAATTGTCAACCAATCGTTTGATGATTTCCATCATATCATATTGATCGGAGCGAGATTTTGGTAAAATTCCATAAATATCTTTTGGTTCCAATGTTGGTTTTTCAGCTTTAACTCTGTTGAAACCCGCTTTTTCATAATCGCCTATCTTTCCAACAACCGATTTGATTCTGTCTAAAGCGTCTTTATCATCTTTTGCTTTAAAATCGGTTACACCTGAAATTTCGCAATGTGTTGTTGCACCACCAAGTGTTTCGTTATCAATACTTTCACCAATGGCAGCTTTTACTAAATAACTTCCAGCGAGGAAAATACTTCCAGTTTTATCTACAATTAAAGCTTCATCGCTCATAATAGGTAAATAAGCTCCACCAGCAACACAACTTCCCATAACGGCAGCAATTTGAGTAATTCCCATACTGCTCATAATCGCATTGTTACGGAAAATGCGCCCAAAATGTTCTTTATCAGGGAAAATTTCATCTTGCAAAGGCAAATACACACCTGCAGAATCGACTAAATATATAATTGGTAATCTATTTTCAATGGCAATTTCTTGGGCGCGTAAATTCTTTTTACCAGTAATAGGAAACCAAGCTCCAGCTTTAACTGTAGCATCATTTGCCACAACAATACATTGCTTTCCTTGAATGTAACCCATTTTAACCACAACACCACCAGAAGGACAACCACCATGTTCTTCATACATACCGTCTCCAACAAATGCACCTATTTCAATATTTTTAGAATTATTGTCTAATAAGTAATCGATTCTTTCACGCGCTGTCATTTTTCCTTCTTCGTGAAGTTTATCGATACGTTTTTGTCCGCCACCCAATTTTACTTTTGCAAATCGGCTACGTAAATCGGAAACTAATAATTTATTGTGATCTTCGTTTTTATTGAAATTTAAGTCCATGTTGTTTTGGTTATTTTTATTGGAGTGCTAAAATACGAAATCGATATAGATAAAAGCAAATAAAAAAACCGTATTAAAATACGGTTTTTAAAGTTCAAGTTTTATTCTTCTTCTTTTTGTCCCATCATCATGAGATAGGCCTTTAAGAATTCGTCAATTTCACCATTCATTACGGCATCAACATCGCTACTTTCATAACCTGAACGAACATCTTTTACCAATTTATAAGGATGCATGACATAATTACGAATTTGCGAACCCCATTCAATTTTCATTTTTCCGGCTTCAATATCAGCTCTTTCTTCCAAACGTTTTTTCATCTCAATTTCATATAATTGCGACTTTAACATTTGCATTGCTCTTTCGCGGTTATCATGTTGTGAACGCGTTTCTGAACATTGAATTTGAATGCCTGTAGGTTTGTGAACCAATTGAACTTTAGTTTCCACCTTATTTACATTTTGTCCTCCAGCACCACTTGAACGAGCTGTTGTAATCTCAATATCTGAAGGATTTACCACAATTTCGATTGTATCGTCAACCAAAGGATAAACATAAACTGATACGAAAGAAGTATGACGCTTTGCATTACTGTCAAAAGGTGAGATACGCACCAAACGATGCACTCCGTTTTCTCCTTTTAAGTAACCAAAAGCAAAATCGCCTTCAAATTCTAAAGTCACCGTTTTAACACCAGCAACATCACCTTCTTGAAAGTTTAATTCTTTGATTTTGTATCCATGCTTTTCTCCCCACATTAAATACATACGCATTAACATAGAAGCCCAATCACAGCTTTCAGTTCCACCAGCACCAGCAGTAATTTGCAAAACAGCACTCATGCTATCGGCCTCGTCAGAAAGCATATTACGGAATTCAATATCTTCAATATGAGCAATTGTTTTGTAATACAACTCGTCGACTTCTTCTTCTGAAATTTCTCCTTCTTTAAGGAAATCTAACATAATTTGAAGTTCGTCTGCCATATCAACTCCTTTAGTGTAATCTTCAACCCATTTCTTTTTTGAACGGATTTCACGAACTAACTTTTCGGCTTCTTTAGGTTTGTCCCAAAAGCCAGGAGCTAAAGTCTTTTCTTCTTCGTTTGTGATTTCGATTAATTTCTTATCGATGTCAAAGATACCTCCTTAACGCACCAAGGCGATCAATAATGTCCTTTACTTGCTCTGTATTTACCATAATTGTTGTAGTTTTGTTTTAATAAACTAGCCCTGATAGTAGCGATATCCTTTTTTGTTTTTATGAATTTAAACAAAAAAGATAAAGCGAATAGCGGGAAATAGCTCCTAAATAATTATAGCCAAAAGTAAGACTTCTATTTAAGATATGGAAATAAATTTAATAAGTGATACAGTAACCAAGCCAACTCCAGAAATGCTGGAAGTAATGTTTCAGGCAAAAGTAGGTGACGATGTTTTTAAACAAGACCCAACAGTTAATGAATTAGAACGTTTTACTGCTGAGTTATTTGGAAAAGAAGCGGCTTTATTTTTTCCGAGTGGTACTATGGCCAACCAAACAGCCATTCGTTTGCATACAAAACCAGGAGATGAAGTAATTTGTGATAAATGGTCGCACATTTTTTTATATGAAGGAGGTGGAGTAGCAGCAAATAGTGGTGTATCGTGTCATTTAGTTGATGGGAATAGAGGGAAAATTACTGCCAATCAAGTATCTCAATTTATAAATGATCCAGAGTTTTATCATGCACCAATTACTAGATTAGTTAGCCTTGAAAATACAACGAATAAAGGAGGCGGAGCTTGTTATGAATTGGAAGAATTAAGAGCTATTAAAGAAGTTTGTAACCAAAACGGGTTAAAATATCATTTAGACGGTGCCCGTTTATGGAATGCTATGGTAGCTAAAAATCAGCAACCAAAACAATTTGGAGAATTGTTTGATACCATTTCTGTTTGTTTGTCTAAAGGTTTAGGCGCTCCAGTAGGCTCAGTTTTAGTGGGAAGTGCCGAGGATATGAAAAAAGCAATGCGTGTTCGTAAGTTGTTTGGAGGAAATATGCGTCAGGCTGGTTATTTAGCTGCAGCAGGATTATATGCTATGCAAAATAATGTGGAACGATTAGAGAAAGACCACCAAAAAGCAAAAGAATTAGGTTCTGTGTTAATTAGAAAAGATTGGGTTAAAGAAGTAGATCCTATAGAAACAAATATTGTAATTTTTAAATTGCAACCCACAATTGATGATAAGTCTTTTATAGAAAAATTAAAACAAAAAGGAATTTTAATTAGTTCTATGGGACAAGGTAAACTAAGAATAGTAACACATATGGATTACCGACAAGTAATGCATGATTATGTTTTAGAAGTTTTAGAAAAGATGTAATAAAAAAGAGGTTTTTAAAACCTCTTTTTTTATTTGAATAAATCCATTCCTGGAATATTTGGCATGCCTTCTTTTGCAACTGCTGCTAATTCAGTTTCATTTACATTTGTAGCTCTTTCAATTGCTTTGTTTAATGTATTAACCAAATAATCTTCAAGCATTTCCTTATCTTGTAATAAGTCTTCGGAAATAGAAATATTTTTAATTTTTCGGTTAGCGGTTAACGTTACTTCTAATAAACCATCACTACTTTTTTCATCAATTAAAACCGTATCTAATCGTTTCTTAGTAGCTTCAACTTTTTCCTGGGTTTCTTTGATTTTTCCCATCATACCCATTAAGTCTCCAAACATAATGTTAAATTTTAAATTTAAGTTACAAAATTAGTAAATTAGCAAATGAAACAAAATTCAACTTCATGAAAAAAATAACTTCTTTAATGGCAATTTCTCTTATTTTTGCGACCGCTTGTAAAGATAAAGAAGAGAATATGAAAGATACAATTCAACCGCCAATAGCTAATAAGATTCCGCATGCATTAGAAAAGCACGGACATGTTAGAAATGACGATTACTATTGGTTAAATGATAGAGAAAATCCAGATGTAATTGCTTATTTGAATGCTGAAAATGACTATTACAAGAAAATGACAGCACACACAGAGCAGCTTCAAAAAGATTTATTTGAAGAAATGAAGTCAAGAATTAAAGAAGATGATGAGTCTGTTCCTTATTTTTATAATGGTTATTATTACATAACGCGCTATGAAAAAGGAAAAGATTATCCTATTTATTCAAGAAAAAAAGGAAGTTTAGATGCGGCTGAAGAAATAATGTTTGATTGTAATGAAATGGCAAAAGGGCATTCATATTTTAATTTAAATGGGGTTTCAGTAAGTGAAGATAATAAATGGGTAACCTTTGGTGTAGATACTATTTCGAGACGCCAATATACTATTCAAATTAAAAATTTAGAAACAGGAGAAATACTTCCTGAAAAAATTGAAAACACAACAGGAGGAACAGCTTGGGCAAGTGATAATAAAACTTTCTTTTACACTAAAAAAGATCCTCAAACTTTACGTTCAGATAAAATTTATCGTCACGAATTAAATACTGAAGTGAATAATGATGCCTTAGTTTTTCATGAAAAGGATGACACATTTTATACTTTCGTTTACAAAGTTAAATCGAAAAAATATTTAGTTATTGGTTCGACGAGTACATTAACTTCTGAATATCAAATTTTAGAGGCCAATAATCCTACTGGAAACTTTAGAGTTTTTTCAAAAAGAGAAAGAGGTTTAGAATATTCGATTTCTCATTATGGTGATAGTTTTTATGTGTTAACCAATAAAGATAAGGCGACTAATTTCAAATTGATGAAGACTCCTGAAGCTAAAACTTCATCTGAAAATTGGACAGATTTAATTCCGCACAGAGGAGATGTTTTATTAGAAGGAATTGATATTTTTAAAGATTATTTGGTTGTTGAAGAGCGTTCAAACGGATTAAATAAAATTCAAATTCGTCCGTGGAATGGAGGAGAAGCTTATTATTTGCCTTTTGAAAGTGAAACTTATACTGCTTACACTACTACAAATCCTGATTTTGATACAGATATTCTTCGTTTTGGTTATCAATCGTTAAAAACACCATCTTCTGTTATCGATTTTAATATGAAGACTAAAGCTAAAACGGTTTTAAAAGAACAAGAAGTTTTAGGTGGTAAATTTAATAAAGACAATTACGAAGAAAAGCGAGTTTGGGCAACAGCAGGTGATGGAACTAAAGTTCCAATTTCCATGGTTTACAAAAAAGGAATTAAGTTAGATGGAAATAATCCATTGTTACAATACGCTTATGGTTCTTATGGTTCGTCTATGGATCCTTGGTTTTCAACTACTCGTTTAAGTTTACTAGATAGAGGATTTATTTTTGCTATTGCACATATTAGAGGAGGAGAAGATCTTGGACGCCAATGGTATGAAGATGGAAAACTTTTGAAAAAGATTAACACTTTTACCGATTTTATTGACTGTTCGAAGTTTTTGATAAATGAGGGCTATACATCAAAAGAACACTTATATGCAGAAGGAGGTTCAGCTGGAGGATTATTAATGGGAGCAATTGTTAATATGAATCCTGAAATTTATAATGGTGTTATTGCTCAAGTTCCCTTTGTAGATGTTGTAACTACAATGTTAGATGATTCTATTCCATTAACAACTGGAGAATATGATGAATGGGGAAATCCAAATGAAAAAGAATATTATGATTATATGCTTTCATATTCGCCATATGACAATGTAAAATCACAAAATTATCCAAATATGTATGTTTCAACAGGGCTACATGATTCACAAGTTCAATATTGGGAACCTGCAAAATGGGTTGCTAAATTAAGGGAATTAAAAACTGATAATAATCTGTTATTCCTTGATACTAATATGGATGCAGGGCATGGTGGAGCATCGGGTAGATTTGAAGCATTAAAAGAAGTTGCGAAAGAATTTGCCTTTTTATTAGATTTAGAAAAAATTAAGGAATAGTTTAACTTTTTTTGTTAAATTTGCAAGGTTTTGGTGTTTGAAAAAATAGTTTAAACACTTCGCAAATTAATATAGATTTTATGAAAGAAGAAATAAAAGCCTATAACAATGTACTGGAATTAATTGGTAATACTCCAATTTTAAAATTATCTAAAATCACCGAAAAAATGGAAGGTAATTTTTATGCTAAAGTTGAAGCTTTTAATCCAGGACATTCTACTAAAGATAGAATAGCTTTATATATTATTGAAGAAGCCGAAAGAAGAGGAATTTTAAAACCAGGTGATACAATTATCGAAACGACTTCAGGTAATACTGGTTTTAGCCTTGCAATGGTAAGCATAATTAAAGGTTACGATTGTATTTTAGCGGTTAGTTCAAAATCTTCAAAAGATAAAATAGATATGTTAAGAGCAATGGGAGCAAAAGTTTATGTTTGCCCTGCTCACGTTTCGGCTGATGACGAACGTTCATACTACAATGTAGCTAAAAGACTTCACGAAGAAACTAAAGGTTCTGTATATATTAATCAATATTTTAATGAGTTAAATATTGAGGCACATTATAGATCTACTGGTCCTGAAATTTGGGAACAAACAAACGGGAAAATTACACACTTAATTGCTTGTAGTGGAACTGGAGGAACAATTTCTGGAACTGCAAAGTTTTTAAAAGAAATGAATCCTAATATCAAGGTTTTAGGTGTTGATGCTTTTGGTTCTGTTTTAAAGAAATACCACGAAACAAAAGAGTTTGATAGTAATGAAATTTTCCCCTATAGAATTGAAGGTTTAGGAAAAAACTTAATTCCAACTGCAACTGATTTTGATCTTATTGATAAATTTATTAAAGTAACTGACGAAGATAGTGCGCATACTGCAAGAGAAATAGCTAAAACTGAAGGATTATTTGTAGGTTACACTTCGGGTGCAGCTTTTCAAGCTACAAAACAGTATGCTGAAGAAGGGGAATTTACCGCTGATAGTAATGTAGTAATTATATTTCCAGATCATGGATCTCGTTATATGAGTAAAATTTACAGTGATGAATGGATGAGTGAACAAGGTTTTTATGACAGTGTAAATTTAGAACAAACTCAAAAAATTGAGATTATAAAATAGTGTAAAAATGATATTAAAAAAAGCTCCAATTTTTGGAGCTTTTTTTATGTAGTTATTTAAGAAAAATATAATTTATAGTAAATATTTTATATAAAAAAACGTTCAAGTTAACTTGAACGTTTTTAAATTTTGTGGGCAATAAGGGATTCGAACCCCTGACCCTCCCGATTAATCGGGATGCTTTGAACCAACTGAGCTAAATATTATTTTGTTGAACTAATTCTTGAATTTTAGATTTACTTTTCCAATTTTTGATTTGTTTTTCTCTTAAAATAGCTTCGCTTTGTGAAATAAACTCTTCTTTATAAACCAATTTCCAATCATTAGTTGAGCCAGTAAAACCTTTACTTTTTTGATTATGACGAATTATTCTTTCTGGAAGATTTGCTGTATAACCAATATAAAATTTGTCTTTAGTTAGACTATGAAGGATGTATACAAAGTATGGCATATAAATTTTATTTTGGTAAATAAAAAAAGCAACACAAATGTGTTGCTTTTAAATCTTGTGGGCAATAAGGGATTCGAACCCCTGACCCTCCCGATTTATCGGGATGCTCTGAACCAACTGAGCTAAATATTATTTTGTTGAATTAATTCTTGAATTTTAGATTTACTTTTCCAATTTTTGATTTGTTTTTCTCTTAAAATAGCTTCGCTTTGTGAAATAAACTCTTCTTTATAAACCAATTTCCAATCATTAGTTGAGCCAGTAAAACCT
>JAIXHM010000069.1 GCA_030145825.1 Flavobacterium sp. | reverse complement strand
GAGGCGCTTCTTCTTCTGATGCTTGTTCGTCGGTAACTTGGTCTAACAACTACGCTAGTCTTTCTGATGATTGTGGCGCTACAGGTTCGGTAAGTGTAACCTTTACTGCAACCGATGATTGTGGTAACAGTTCGACTTCTTCGGCTACTTTTACTATTCAAGATACAACTGCGCCAACTATTGCTATTGTCGCTTCAGATTTAACGGTTGAATGTGACGGTAATGGAAACACCGCCGATTTACAAGCTTGGTTAGCTTCAAATGGTGGTGCTTCTTCTTCAGATGCTTGTTCAAATGTGACTTGGTCTAACAACTATTCTAGTCTTTCTGATGATTGTGGCGCTACGGGTTCGGTAAGTGTAACTTTCACCGCTACAGATGATTGTGGTAATAGTTCAAGCTCTTCGGCTACTTTCACTATTCAAGATACTACTGCACCAACTATTGATATTGTCGCTTCCGATTTAACAGTGGAATGTGACGGTAATGGAAACACCGCCGATTTACAAGCTTGGCTTTCTTCTAATGGTGGAGCTTCGGCTTCAGATAACTGTTCTTCAGTGACTTGGTCGAATGATTATTCTGCTTTGTCTGATGATTGTGGTGCGACTGGTTCGGTTACTGTAAATTTTACTGCTACTGATGATTGTGGTAACAGTTCCACTTCTTCGGCTACTTTTACTATTCAAGATACAACTGCACCAACTATTGCTATCGCTGCTTCAGATTTAACTGTGGAATGTGATGGTAATGGAAACACTGCTGATTTACAAGCTTGGTTAGCTTCAAACGGTGGAGCTTCTTCTTCTGATGCTTGTTCTTCAGTGACTTGGTCTAACAACTATTCTAGTCTTTCTGATGATTGTGGCGCTACGGGTACGGTAAGTGTAACTTTCACTGCAACAGATGATTGTGGTAACAGTTCGACTTCTTCGGCAACTTTTACTATTCAAGATACTACTAATCCAGAATTTACTTCAAATTTACCTTCTGATATTTCAGTATCTTGTGATAACATTCCTTCGCCAGAAGAATTAACAGCATCAGATAATTGTTCATCTATTACTACAGTGTTAGTAGAAGATGAAAATATAACAGATGAAAGTGCTTGTGCCGGCGAATACATTATTTTAAGAACTTGGACTGCAACAGATGATTGTGGTAACTTCATCACATATACACAAACAATAAATGTATACGATAATACTGCACCAGTTTTAGATACTCCTTATGACGAACAAATTGAAGTAAGTTGTACTGAAATTCCAGATGTACCTCAATTAGAGTTTAGTGATAATTGTTCTGGTATTGCAAGTGTAGATTATAATGAAAATACAACTACAATCAGTATTTATGAATATTATATTGAGAGAGAATGGTTAGTAAGTGATAACTGTGGAAATGTTGCTACATTTAATCAAACTATTCATGTAAATGTTGACCAACCTTTCAATGCTATTCCTTATTCGATTTGTACAGATGAGGAACCAATAAATTTATTTACTATTTTAGACGGATCGTTACCTACAAATGGAGAATGGATTGAAGTTACAAACTCTGGTGGACTAAATGGAAATATGTTTGATCCAAATGGAGTTGCAACTGGCTATTATACAATTCAATACATAGTTACACTTGAGAACAATACATGTCCTTCAAAATTTGAAATATATTTAAATGTAAACGACGATTGCGTTGTTTTACCTGCTTGTGACATTGTAATTTATAATGCAGTTTCTCCAAACAATGATGGTTCTAACGATATGTTTGTAATTGATGGAATTGAATGCTACCCAAATAATACTGTTGAAATTTATAACAGATGGGGAATATTAGTTTATGAAACAAAAGGTTATGATAATTTAATTCATTCATTTAAAGGATATTCTGAGGGCAGAACTACTTTAAATAAAAATGAACTTTTACCAGATGGAACATACTTCTATATCTTGAATTACAAAGATGAAGAGGGCAAAACACACGATAAATCAGGATATTTATATCTTAATAAATAACTTGATGAAGTAAGAAAAATTAATTAAAAACATTGATCATGAAAACAATATATATATTAATTATTACAGTTTTTACTCAGTTATTGTGCTTTGCTCAACAAGATTCTCAGTACACACAATATATGTACAATACTGTAAATATAAATCCTGCTTATGCTGGTTCGAGAGAATCATTAACAATGTTCTTATTACATAGAACGCAATGGGTAGGATTAGACGGTGCTCCAGTTACTAATAATGTTTCTGCGCATACACCAATTGGAGATTCAAATTTTGGAGTTGGACTTTCATTTGTAAATGATAGAATTGGTCCGGTTGATGAAAATGCTATTTCAGCTGATTTAGCATATTTTATTCAAATTTCTGAAAATTATAAACTTTCTGTTGGATTAAAAGGAACGGCAAATTTATTTAATTTAGATGTTAATAAATTAAATCCTCAAGATCAAACAGATCCAAAGTTTCAAAATTTAGACACTAAATTTTCTCCAAATGTTGGAGCTGGTTTATACTTATTTTCAGATAAAACTTATGTAGGATTATCATCGCCTAATTTCTTTGAAACCAATCGTTATAATGACAATGATGTGACTGTAACCAAAGAAAAAATGCACTTTTATTTAATTGCTGGACATGTATTTGATCTTAGTCCAAGTATAAAATTTAAGCCTGCATTATTAGCTAAAGCTGTAGATGGAGCACCGTTACAAGCTGATGTAACTGCTAATTTTTTAATTCATGAAAAATTTACAATTGGTGCAGCTTATAGATGGGATGCTGCTGTAAGCGGATTAGTTGGTTTCCAAATTACTCCTACTCTTTTTGCAGGATATGGTTACGATATGGAAACTACAAAACTGAGAAATTATAACTCGGGTTCACACGAATTCTTTTTACGATTTGAAATATTTAGTAACAACAGAGTCGCAGATCCAAGATTCTTCTAAAACAAAGATTATGAAAACAATATATTCAATACTATTCTTACTATTTTATTGTGTAGGTTTTTCACAATCTGCTCAATTAGCGTCGGCAAACAGAAAATATGAAAAATATTCTTATGTAGATGCAATCGAAATTTATGAAAAAGTAGCCGAAAAAGGTTATAAATCGGCTGAACTTTTCAAAAGACTTGGAAATGCATATTATTTTAATGGCGAAATTGATAAGGCTTCAAAATGGTACAAAGATTTATTTGACTTAAATGAAGAAGTGGAACCGGAATATTACTTTAGATATTCTCAAACTTTAAAATCTCAAGGAAAATATGATGAAGCTGATAAATACATGTCTAAATTTTATGAATTAACAAATGATTCTAGAGGTGAAAAATATTCTAAAAATAAAGATTACCTAAAAAACATAGAGGCACTTTCTGGAAAATATACTGTTGATGAAATCAATTTAAATTCGGAATATTCAGATTTTGGGCCAGCGTTTTTTGGAAAATCATTAGTTTTTTCTTCTTCGCGAGAAACTGGAGCAGTATCATCTAAAGTAAATAGATGGACAAATCAAAACAATAGAGATTTGTATGTTGCAGAAATGCAGGACAGTAAAAATTTCTCTGAAGCTAAAAATTTCTCGGAAGAAGTAAATACAAAATTCAACGAATCAACTCCTGTTTTTACAAAAGATGGTAAAACAATGTATTTTACACGAAATAATTTTAATGATGGTAAAAAAGGAAAAGATGATGATAAAAGTACTCTTATTAAAATTTATAAAGCCGAATTAATTGAAGGAAAATGGGATAATATAAAAGAACTTCCATTCAACAGCGATCAATATAGTTGTGCACATCCATCGTTAAGTGATGATGAAAGAACACTTTATTTTGCTTCCGATATGCCAGGAGGATTTGGAAACTCAGATATTTATAAAGTTAGTGTTAATAGTGGTTCAGTTGGAACTCCTGAAAATTTAGGAAATTCAATAAATACAGAAGGTAGAGAAACTTTTCCTTTTATTTCTCCTGATAACAAAACCTTATATTTTGCTTCAGACGGACAATTAGGATTAGGTGGTTTAGATATTTTTGAATCTAAACTTGTGAATAATTCGTTTGAAAAGCCTGTTAATTTAGCTCGACCAATTAATAGTCCAATGGATGATTTTGGTTTAATCGTTAATAAGGACAACGTTGGCTATTTTTCTTCAAATAGAGATGGCGGAAAAGGATTTGATGATATTTATGCGTTCACAATTTGTATGCAACGTCTTCATGGAACCATTACAGATGTTGATACAAAAGAATTGCTATCAAATTCTAAAGTGGAATTATTTGATGAAAATATGAATAAAATTTCTGAAACATTTTCAAATGAGGAAGCTAAATATTCATTTAATGTTGATTGTAACACAAAATACATTGTAAGAGTTTCTAAAGAAGATTATGATACTACTGAACAACAAGTTACAACTAACAAAGAAAATGGAGAAACTGAATTAAATATTGCTATAAAAAGAAATAAATTCCCAATTGAGGAAGGAACTGATTTAGCTAAAATATTTGATATTAGTATAATTTATTTTGATTTAGATAAATGGAATATTCGACCAGATGCCGCTAAAGATCTTCAAAAAATTGTTGAAGTAATGAAACAATATCCCAATATGCAGGTTGCAATTAGATCGCATACTGATAGTAGACAAACTCACAAGTATAACGAATTGTTATCAGATAGAAGAGCAAAATCTACTCTTGAGTTTATGGTTAAAAATGGAATTGAGAGAGAAAGATTAACAGCGAAAGGATTTGGTGAAACGGAATTAGTGAATAACTGTTCTGACGGTGTTCCTTGCTCAGAAGAGGAACACCAAAAGAACCGTCGTAGTGAATTTATTGTATTGAAAATGAATTAGTTTTTCTTCTCTCTTAACCTCTTTCAACTAGTTCATTGGGTAAACCTCTAAAAATGTTTAGAGGTTTATTTTTTTAATTCACCATGCAGAATTATAACTCTCAAATTAAACTCACTTTTTAGTTTAAACAAAATAATTAGAAAGCTCTCTTAACCTCTTTCCTAATCAATTGTGGGTAAACCTCTAGTTGTCGAAATAACTATCTTTAATACTTTAAAAGTATTCTTTTACTTATTTTTTAATGAACATATTTGTATAGTAGAATCTACCATTCGCATCCTGACTTATTGAAAGTCCGAAGTGTGAATAATTTCCTTCTAAATTTGCTCTGTGACCATCACTGTTAATCCACGCAGTTAATGCAGCTTGTGGTGTTGAAAATCCGTAGGCAACATTTTCTCCAACTTTATAAGCCCCTAAAACATTTTGCAAATTTGTTTTTCTTTCATCAAAACCATCATGATTAACTGAATTAGTTTCAATCATGTAAACATTGTGTTCAGAAGATTTATAAGAAATATGCTCAATAATTTGTAAAGGATTTAAACCTTTACCAACTCTATAATCATTAATTAGGTCTAATAACTGTACTTCAGTTTGTGTATGATTATAGTTTTTTGCAGTTTCAGTAGTAGTACTGTTTGAAGTTGTCGCTTCTGAAGAGTCAGAAGAACAAGAAATAAATGTTAAACTTGTGAATAGTAGGGCAAAAAGGACTAAAACATTTTTCTTCATAATCAATCTCAATTAAATGTTATTTTTATAGTTGTCTTAAAAATCAATCAAATCGATTAAATGACTGATTTTCAAGACAAATGTACGTCATTATCGATTATCTGCAAATTTTTTCGACAAAACGCACTATTTTTTAACATTTAATTAAGCAATTGACTATCAAGGAGATAATCTATCTATTTTCCAGTCAAAATTTTCTGATAATTTATAGCGAATACGATCATGAAGACGATTAGGGCGACCCTGCCAAAATTCAACTTCAATTGGTCTCACTAAAAAGCCTCCCCAAAAATCAGGTCTAGGCACTTCTTTTCCCTCAAATTCGGCTTCTAGAACTTTTAATTTGGTTTCCAAATATTCTCTATTCGGAATAATTTCACTTTGGGCAGAAACTAATGCTCCTAATTGGCTTCCTTTTGGTCTTGAAGCAAAATAATTATCAGAAATATTTTGAGCAGTCTTTTCTGCAATCCCTTTTATAATTACTTGTCGTTCCATAGAATGCCAAAAAAATGACAAACAAATATTAGGATTATTTAAAATAGCTTTTCCTTTTTCAGATTCGTAATTAGTATAAAAGATGAAGCCTTCTTCATTATATTTTTTTAGTAGCACTACTCTACTTTTGGGAAATCCATCTAAACCTTGTGTAGAAACTGTCATGGCGTTGACTTCATCTACTCCACCAAAATCTTCAACTTCATGAAACCATCTGTTGAATAAGTTTATAGGATCTTCAGGAATATTATTCTCAAGAAGTTCCGATTTCTCATAGGATTTTCTATAATTACTTAAATCGCTCATAATTATTAAAGTATATCATTAAAGCGTTGTATATTATTTATTTTTCTTCTTTGTAAAAAGATTAAAAATAAACTTTAAAATTCTAGTTAAATAAGTCTCAGAGTTCGATTGTTTTTCCATCATCGCCTAAAATTACATTATTAAATATAGTTTCTGCCTCACTTTTAAAAGGTTCAATACTACCATAACGAGTAGAATAATGTCCTAAAATTAAAGTTTTGACATTAGCTAATTTAGCAATTTTTGCAGCTTGTATGGCAGTAGCATGCATCGTTTTCTCTGCTAAATGAGATTCACTTTCTAAAAAAGTAGTTTCATGATACAAAACATCTGTATCTTGAATATCAGGAATCATCGCTTCATTATAAACCGTATCACTACAAAATGCATACGATTTTTCTGGTACTGGATCAAAAGTAAGTTCGTTATTTGAAATTATAGTTCCATCTTCTAACTTCATATCACTACCATAAACTAGTTTTTGAAAATAACATGTATCAATAGCGTATTTTTCAATAGCTTCAAGATTTAATTTTCTTTTAATATTCTTCTCTTGAAACAAATAACCATTTGCATAAATTCTGTGTTTTAACGGAATCGTTTTAACCACAACTTTTTCATCTTCAAAAACAATTTCACTTTCCTCTGAGGTAAGTTCGTGAAAATATAAATTATATCCTGTAAATGATCCCGAAGCTCTAAGTTGAAGTAAGATAATTTCTTTTATACCTTTTGGCCCGTAAACATGTAAATCGTTTTCTCGATTTAAAAGCATAAAAGTTGAGATTAAACCAACTAAACCGTAAAAATGATCTCCGTGTAAATGAGAAATAAAAATATGATTTATTTTAGAAAACTTAATTTTATGTTTTCTTAATTGTACTTGAGTTCCTTCTCCACAATCAATTAAAAACATATGGTTTTTAATTTCAAGTACTTGAGCAGTAGGATTTGTTATAGTTCTTGGGGTTGCTGCATAACAGCCTAAAATAGTAAGTTTCATTTCAATTGATAGTTGATAATGAATAATTAACAATTATCAGAATTATCAATATTTAATTATCAATTTTTAATTATTAAAATCCTAAATCGCGTTCAATTTCTTCCATTTCAATAATATCTTGTGCTTCTAAAACTGAAGGTACAATACTTAAATCTTGTGGAACATCATTAAAATCTATATCGTTTGCTACAATAACAAATGATTTTTTTCCTTTTTTATGACTTTTAGAAAGTGGTTTAAAATTAAGTAAATCGTTTAATGAAACATTTTTATCATGTGTAACATCAAAAATTAAATTTTGGTCACTAAAGTTTTTAATTTCATTCGAAATAGTATTCAAAAATAAATTGAAATCTCCTTTAGTTTCTTTAATAATTGTAGTATGACCTTTCTTCTCTACTTTCATTATTGTTATGTTTTAGCAATGCTAATATACTAACTATCGCTGAATTTTACTAGCCAATAAATAAATTACTGCCATTCTAATTGCAACTCCGTTTTCAACTTGATTTAAAATAACTGATTGTTGTGAATCGGCAACATCTGAAGTAATTTCTACACCTCTATTTATAGGTCCTGGATGCATAATTATAACCTCTTTATCAAGGGAATTTAATAATTCTTTTGTTACACCATATTGCTGCGTATATTCTCTTGTTGATGGAAAATAATTAACATCTAAGCGTTCATTTTGTACGCGTAACATGTTAGCAACATCTGCCCATTCTAATGCTTTTCTTAAATTTGGTTCCACTTTTACACCTAACGATTCTATATATTTAGGAATTAAAGTTTTTGGCCCACATACTCTTACTTCAGCACCTTGCATTTGTAAGGCAAAAATATTTGATAACGCTACTCTTGAGTGCAAAATATCGCCAACAATAACAATTTTCTTTCCTGCGACATCTCCTAATTTCTCGCGAATTGTAAAACTATCTAATAAAGCTTGGGTTGGATGTTCGTGTGCTCCGTCTCCAGCGTTAACAATTCTTGCATTTACATTTTGAGATAAAAAATGTGCTGCTCCAGGCGAACTATGACGCATAACCACCATATCTACTTTCATAGATAAAATGTTATTTACAGTATCAATAAGTGTTTCTCCTTTTTTTACGGAAGATTGTGCTGCAGAAAAGCTAATTACATCAGCCGATAATCTTTTTTGAGCCAATTCAAAAGAAAGTTTTGTTCTTGTACTGTTTTCAAAAAAAATGTTGGCAATTGTAATATCTCTTAATGAAGGAACTTTTTTAATGGGTCTATTAATAACTTCTTTAAAATGATCTGCTGTTTCAAAAATTAAATCAATATCTTCTTTGTTAATATGTTTAATTCCTATTAGATGATTTACAGATAACTCTTTCATTTATTTTAGTTGTGTGTTGTTGCGTATTATTTTTCTATTAGTAAAACAGCATCTTCTCCATCATTTTCGAGCCATTTTACTACTACTTTCTCATTATTAATGGCATCTACTTGTCTACCTCTATAATCAGGTTGAATAGGTAAATGTCTACTAAATCTTCTGTCAATTAAAGTTAAAAGTTCAATTTCAGATGGTCTTCCAAAAGATTGTATTGCCGTTAATGCCGAACGAATACTTCTTCCAGTGTATAAAACATCATCAATAAAAACCACTTTTTTATCTTCTACAATAAAATCAATTTCAGTTTTATTGGCTTCAAATGGTTTATCACTTCTTCTAAAATCGTCTCTAAAAAAAGTAATATCTAAAAAACCGAGTTTTAAATTTGAAATTTTATAATCGTTTTCAAGAATTGTTGCCAATCTTTTCGCTAGAAAACTTCCTCTTGGTTGAATTCCAATTAAAATAGTTTCAGAAAAATCTAAATGATTTTCAATTAATTGACAAGCCAAACGATGTAGTATAATGTTTACTTCTTTTGCAGAAAGTAGTATTTTTTGACTCATAAAGTAAAGCGTTGTGTTTGGTGTGTAAATTTACAATAAAATTTATTAACTTAAAGGAATTATTATAAATCTATAATCGATTTTATTTCTTGTCCTAGATTAACTCTAATCGATAAAACAAGTGGTAAATTTGTAATAAACAGTAAAGTATTAAACTATGAAAACAAAAAATATAGAGTTAGTATTGGCTCCACCTGCTCCTCATTTTGTGGGCGACGGATTTAGAGTACACAATTTCATTCCAAGCGCATATCACTTAGATATGGAACGAATGGATCCTTTTATTATGCTAGATTATAACTCAAAACACTTTTTTTCTCCTACCGAAATTCCAAGAGGTGTTGGCATACATCCGCATCGTGGTTTTGAAACAGTTACTATAGCTTATCAAGGTAAAGTAGAGCATCATGACAGTGCTGGTGGCGGCGGAATTATAGGTCAAGGCGATGTACAGTGGATGACTGCTGCTAGCGGCGTTTTACACAAAGAATTCCACGAAACCGAATGGGCAAAAGAAGGTGGCATTTTTCAAATGGTACAATTATGGGTAAACTTACCTGCAAAAGATAAAATGAGTCCTCCAAAATATCAGGCTATTAAAAATGACCAAATGATAAAAGTTAATTTGGGGGAAAATGGCCATATTGAAATTATTGCTGGAGAATATGATGGCACCAAAGGTCCGGCTACTACTTTTAGTCCTGTAAATATGATGAATGCTAAATTGCATAAAGGAGGAAAAGCAGTATTCAATTTTCCTGCTCATTATAATACTTGTTTAATAGTTATTGAAGGAAATGTAAAGGTTAATGATAATAATGTTTCAACTGATCATTTTGTATTATTTGAAAATGAAGGCGAATTTTTTACAATTGAAGCAACTGAAGAAGCAATTGTTTTAGTATTAAGTGGAGAACCCTTAAATGAACCAATTGCTGCTCATGGTCCTTTTGTAATGAACACTCGTGAAGAAATAATTCAAGCGTTTAACGACTTTAACCAAGGAAAATTTGGCTTTCTAGAAGATTAATCGAACCATTTAAAATGACAAAACTATGAAACCTGAATTTGAAAACATTATTCTTCATAAAAACCAAGACCAGAAACGCTTTGAACTAGAAGTAAACAATTTCATTGCTTTTATTGATTATAAAGAAACTGAAAATCATATTGCTTTGATTCATACTGAATCTCCTGCTGAACTTTCTGGAACTGGCGCTGCATCAGCTTTGGTCGAAAAAACATTAGTTTACATTAAAGAATCTGGTAAAAAAGTATTACCTTATTGTCCGTTTGTGTTTGCTTATATCAAAAAACATCCGGAATGGAAAACAATTGTTGATGAACACTTTAATGGTTATGACCAACTTTAAATACAACTAGAAATGTCAAATATTGGATTAATTTTAGAAGAAAAAGCAGCTGATATCGGAAACTTTCTTGTTGGAAGATTACTGCCTTTTCGTGAAAAAAGAAACGTAGGTCCGTTTGTTTTTATTGACCACATGGGACCAGCCGATTTGAAAGATTATCAAAATTTAGATGTGGCTCCACATCCACACATTGGACTTTCTACATTGACTTTTTTATTAGAAGGTTCTATATTTCATCGCGATAGTTTAGGAAGTGCAGTTGAAATTACTCCGGGAGCTGTAAATTGGATGACTGCCGGAAAAGGCGTAGTACATTCGGAACGAACTCCAGAGTATTTACGACAAACCGATAAAAAACTTCATGGGCTACAAATTTGGGTGGCTTTACCGAAACATTTGGAACAAAGCAAACCTACGTTTCAACATGTAGAAGCTAGTGAAATTCCAGTTTGGCAAAATGGAACGACTCATTTTAAGCTGATTGCAGGAAATGCTTTTGGTAAAAAATCTCCGGTCAATGTACATTCCGAATTATATTTCTTGGAAATAAAAAGCGAAGAAAGTGTTACATTAAATATTGGCGAACATTTGTATGGTGAAGTAGCCATGTATGTTATGGAAGGAACAGTTTCAATTGAAAATAATGAATATGGAACCAAGCAATTATTGATTGCTAAAAATTCAAAGCTTTGTCAATTTAGCATGAGTAAAAACACAACAGTTTACCTTTTTGGAGGAACACCTTTTGACGAAGAACATTTCATCTATTGGAACTTTGTAAATTCAGATAAAAATGTCATTGAAAAAGCGAAAGAAAATTGGCAAAACCAAAATCACGAAGCTTTTCCTCTTGTTCTAGGAGATGAAGAAGAATATGTTTCGTTACCTATAAATCCATTTAGTAAAAAATAAAATTATATATGAAAATACTAGCTTTTGCAGGAAGTAGTTCTTCCACATCAATAAATCGTGAATTAGTAAAATTTGTTTTAAAATCGTTCCCAGAAGATGAAATCAATCTATTGGATTTAAATGATTTTGAAATGCCTATTTTCTCTGTTGACAAAGAAAAAAAAGGATTTCCTGAGCAAGCACATCAATTTTTAGCAGAAATTGAAGCCAGCGATGTTATTATTTGCTCAATGGCAGAACACAATAGAAATTTTACAGTGGCGTTTAAAAACATTTTTGATTGGTGTTCGAGAATCAATGTAAAAGTGTTCCAAGACAAACAAATGCTTTTAATGAGTACATCTCCGGGAGGATTTGGTGGTGGAAATTCTATGGCTTTAGCTCAAAAAAACTTTCCAGATTGGGGAGCAAAAATTGTTGAGAGCTTTTCATTACCTAAATTCTATGAAAATTTTGATTTAGAAAATGGTGTAGTTAACCCCGATTTGTTAAAAGAATTAAACGATAAAATTACTCATTTTAAGCAACAAGTTCAATAATGACAACCAACAGATTAGAAGCTTTTAGCGATGGCGTATTAGCGATTGTTATAACTATAATGGTTTTAGAAATAAAAGTTCCTGAAGGAGCCGATTTTGAAGTGTTAAAAACTTTACTTCCAAAATTTATATCTTACATTTTAAGTTTTATTTATGTAGGTATTTATTGGAATAATCATCATCATCTATGTCATGCGATACAAAAAGTAAGCGGAAAAATTCTGTGGGCAAATTTGTTTCTCTTGGTCTGTTTGTCATTAATTCCTTTTTCAACGGGTTGGATGGGAG
>JAIXHM010000068.1 GCA_030145825.1 Flavobacterium sp. | reverse complement strand
ATAGAGCATCGAACAACGCAGCAAAATGGTCGTAATGTTCCATTTGTGTCGTAGGAAAAGAAGGGTGTCAGCCTAAACTTTCTTCTACGAATTTAGTTCCAAACGCTTTCCAATCGGTATTAGGATACGCAATTTTGTGTGCGTTGTAATTTCCAGTTGCACCACCAAATTTAGCCGCAAATGGCACGTTGAATAATAAACGCATTTGTTCTTCTAAACGTTCTACGAAAACCAAAATTTCTTTTCCTAAGCGAGTAGGAGAAGCCGGTTGTCCGTGAGTTCTTGCTAACATTGGAACATCTTTCCACTCAATCGATAAATCTTTTAACTTTTGAATCACCGAAATTAAACTTGGCATATAAACGTTTTCAAAAGCTTCTTTTGTAGAAAGCGGAATAGCTGTATTGTTAATATCTTGAGAAGTTAACCCAAAATGGATAAACTCTTTATATTGTTCTAAATTTAAAGCATCGAACTTACTTTTAATGAAATATTCAACGGCTTTTACATCGTGATTTGTAGTTTTCTCTGTTTCTTTTATCCAAAGCGCATCTTCCGTTGAAAATTGCTCATACATTTTACGTAATTCCGGAAAAAGGTTTTTGTCTACACCTGATAATTGAGGAACTCCAGCTTCGCAAAGTGCAATAAAGTATTCTACTTCTACTAAAACACGATACTTAATTAAAGCTTCTTCTGAAAAATAAGGTGCTAAATTTTGAGTTTTACTACGATAACGACCATCAACTGGCGAAATAGCATTAAGTTCTGTAAGTTGTTGCATTTTTGTTGTGTTGTTTTTAAGAAAGTGCAAATTTAGTAATTAGTGATTAGTTATCAGTAATTAGTGATTAGTTTTTTGTTTTTACACTCAATTTATTGTCATTTTGAACATTTGATATTAAGAGGAACAAATGGAATTTGTGGTAAAATAAAAATCTCATAAAGATGCTTCGACAAGCTCAGCATGACAAATAAACAAATCAACGAATCAACAAATCGCGAAGCTTCTCCATTCCTTTAGTAGCAGAAAGTGAGATTACTTCAAGTGGATTTGGTAAATCGTAAATAGTTGCTGGTTTTGGATCGATATAATACACTGGAATATGTGGTTTTGCATAATGTAGTAATCCCGCTGCTGGATAAACTTGTAATGAAGTTCCAATCACGACTAAAATATCAGCTTGTTCTACAACAGGAATAGAACGTTCAATTTCGGGAACTGCTTCGCCAAACCAAACAATTGCCGGACGTAATTGTTCGCCTAAATGGTTTTTATGTCCCAATTCTACATCATCTTCCCAATGAATTAATTCGTCTTCCGAATATTCACCGCGAACTTTTCGCAATTCGCCATGTAAATGAATAATTTTTGTACTTCCACCTCGCTCGTGCAAATCGTCCACTTTTTTGGGTTATGATATGAACATTAAAATGCTCTTCTAATTCGCCTAAAATAGTATGCGCTGCATTAGGTAGTACTTCTTTGAGTTGTCTTCTACGTTGGTTGTAAAAGTCTAAAACTAATTCAGGATTTTTATACCAACCTTGAGGCGAAGCAACTTCCATAACATCATGACCTTCCCATAAACCATTGGCATCACGAAATGTTTTAATACCACTTTCGGCACTAATTCCAGCGCCACTTAAGACAACTAATTTTTTCTTCATTTTTTAAAACCAGCTTTTACTTATTTACGTATATGGTATAAAAATAACTAAAAGTACACTTTATGAAAAAGAAATTATTTGTTTTATTAACCACATTTTATTTTATGAGTTTTTATGCCCAAGTTGGTATTGGAACAACTAATATTCAAAATGGAGTCGAACTTCAAATTGAAAGTTCAAATAGAGGATTATTAATTCCGAGAGTTGCCTTAACTTCAACATTAGTTCAAGCACCAGTAGGTCCTGCTCCAATAGCTACGGGAGTATTAGTTTACAACACTTCAACCAACGGAGCTGGAGCAACAGCAGTATCGCCTGGCTTTTATTATTGGTCTGGAACAGAATGGATATCATTACGTTCCAATGCAGGAACACCAAATTTAGATTATTGGTCATTATTTGGTAATTCAGGAACTACACCCGGGACTAATTTTTTAGGAACAACTGATGCTAGAGATTTGCAAATCAAGACCAATAATCAATTGCGAGTAACTACTAAAAGTACTGGTGAAGTTATTATAGGAAATACTACAAATCCTATTGCTAATACTTTAACAACTGTTATTCCTTCAGGAACGCAAATAGGAATTTTTGCTAATAGCCAAAACTCACCAAGAACAATAAGAGCATTAAATGCAGACAATACACAATTTGTAATTGATGGAGGAAATTTAGATCCTGATGGAGGTAGAGGTGTAATTGGTATTAGTGCCAACTTAGCCTCAAACGCTACAAATACGGTTATGGGAGTTTTAGGTGTTGCAGGTAGAACCACTTTTACAGAACTACCAGGTGAATCTGTGGGAGTTTCGGGTCAAGGTACAACTGGTTTGCATGTTAGAGGTGTGGGTAAAACAGGAAATAATGATTATTATTCGGCATATTTTGAGTATGATCAGGACGATAATTTATCCACTAATAATGGTCCTTTAGCAAGGATAGCTGGTAAAGATTTTAATTATTTTACAGGTGCTGCTGCTAGAAGAGATGTTACCTATGGTGGTTATTTTGATGCGAATACTTCTACTTCTGATTATGTTTTTGTGGGTGCTCGAAATAATAATACTTCTTATAAAGTTTTAGGTGGCGGAAGTGTTTCAACTATGGTAAAAGATAAAGAGGGAAATAATAGAATTTTACATGCAACCGAGACTCCTGAGATTTTATTTGAAGATTTTGGAACTGGAAAATTAGTAAATGGTGTTGCTTATGTAGAATTAGATCCTATTTTATCTCAAAATATTTATGTGTCAGAAGAGTATCCAATGAAAGTTTTTATTCAACTTGAAGGAGATTGTAAAGGAGTTTATGTTACAGAAAAAACGGATAAAGGTTTTATGGTAAAAGAATTGCAAAATGGAAATTCTAATGTCTCTTTTTCATGGAATATTGTAGCTAATAGAAAAGATACTATTAATACTGATGGAACAATAGATTCTAAACATGTAGGGGTAAGATTCCCAATTGGTCCTAACAGATTAAATCCTATACAAACAAAAGAAGAAGAATATAAAATTAAATAAATTTTAGTGTTAGTTTTTTTTTAGTAGGAAAACCACCGAGATTGAATCAAGGTGGTTTTTTTATTATTGCTTTTTAAACTTTACCTAAAGTATACAATTGGCTTAATGTTGGAGATTCACTACCTCCAGCTGGTTCTAGGGTAATTCCAAATGCTTCAGCACCATTTGCTTTATCGACTTTAAATAATTTAGTATTATTGTCGTTAAAATTATCTAATAGACCAATACTATTAGGAGTAAGCGGATTTAATTTTAAGCCCCAAACTTGGTAAACTTTGCCTTCGGGTGGGTTAGGTAATCCCGATGCATCAATATAAACTTCGTTTGTTTCTTTGTTGTAATATGCTTTTGCAAAAGATTCGGGTGCAATTTCTTGTCCACCTAATGCCACTTGTTGGGTATTGTTATCACGAATGAAAGCTAAAATTGTTTCTTTTTCTTGTTTGTCAAGTTCTAAATTAACAATCGATTTTTGCATTTCTGATTTTTGAGAATTTAGACTATCAATTGTAGAAGTAGAAAGTGAATTTTGATACATTTGGTAACCAAATCCAATAGCTAATACTGCGGCAGCCGACCATCCGATGTAATTTGTCCAATTTGATTTTTTTGCAATTGAAACTACATTTCGATTGCCTAATATTTTTTCTCTAATTTTACTATAATTTGAAGCTGATAAATATGGTGCAACACTTTTAGATAGATTAATAACAGCATCTTCTATAGCTAAAATTTCATTTTTAATTTCGGGATGTTTTGTAGACATTTCTAGCACTTCCTGATTTTCTTTTTCAGATAGTTTTCCAAAAACATAAAGTTCTAAAATACCTGATTCTATATATTCTTTACTATTCATCATTATTCATTTACCATTGTTCTTAGTTCATTTATACAATTTCTACTTTGAGTTTTTACTGTTCCTAATGGAATTTCTAGTTCATCAGAAACCTCTTGTTGTGTATATTCTTGAAAAAAAAGTAATTCTATTAATTGAATACATTTTGGTTTCAGTTTTTCAATAAACTTTTTAATACCCAATACATCCAAACGATTCACTAATTTAGAAGAATGATCCTCAAACATATATACGAAATTATCGATAGAAAGGTTTTTTTGACTATTGTTAAATCCTTTAGAACGTAATTTATCAATGGTGGTATTTCTTGTAATATTGAGCATCCATGTGTACAATCGCCCTTTAGATTCGTTGTACGTATCAATATTGCTCCAAATTTTCACAAATACTTCTTGTAGTATGTCTTCAGCTTCTTCTTTATTCTTAACTAGATTAAAAATGACGCCATAAAGACTTTTCGAATAATTATCATACAATAATGTAAAAGATTCATTGTCTTTATTTAATAACGATGCAATTAATTTTTCTTGTTCCATATATTGTAAAGTTAGTATTTAAGTTTAAAAGAAAAATTTTTTTTCACTTTTTTAAATCCAAATTTCATTTTGCCTCGTAAATGATATTATAACAAATTTAAAACTATCTTAAAATGAAAAAATCAAAATTACTATTAGGATTGTCATTCTTAGGAATAACAGCCTTAGTTTTGGTAGCAGCCGATCACATTGATGCACCAGCAGTACAAGGAGGAACATCTGATATTACAGATTTTTACTCTTTTCAAGGAGCAAATACAAATAATTTAGTATTTGTAGCAAATGTTAAAGGATTATTGTCACCTACCGCAACTGCAGCCACTTCATTTGATGAAAATGTTATGGTAGAATTTAACATTGACAACAATGGAGATAATATTGAAGATTTAGTTATTCAAGCAATTCCAAGAAATGGTAAAATGTACTTTTTCGGACCAGTTTCACCTAGTACAGCAGGAACTTCAAGTACCGTAAAAACGAGTGCTCCATTAGGAAATGTTGCAATTACTCAATATGGGCAATCGGCTCAAATTTCATCTTCATCTGGAGCAAGTCTTTTTGCTGGTCCACGAGACGATCCATTTTTCTTTGACTTTGGTCAATATTCTCAAATCATAGCAGGTAATGCTTCTAGTTTTAACAATCCGGGGACAGATACGTTTGCAGGAACAAATGTAATGTCAGTAGTAGTTGAAGTTCCAAAAGCGATGCTTGGTGGTTCGGGAACATTAAATACTTGGGTAGAAACAAAAAGAAAATAATTAAACATTTTTAAATTAAATATTATGAAGACAATTCAATATAAAACTTTAGTTGCAACTTTTCTTATAGCTATTTTAGGAGTTAGTTGTAGTGATGACGATTCAAATAATATGATGGATAATGAACCTGACTTTTCAGGAACCTATATGCAGCAAGACCAAATGGGTAGACCAGCAATTAATACTGTATTTGTGAGTTCTGGCAATAAAGATGCTTTTAATACAACAACTCCTTCAAATATGGGAGCCATGTATCAATCGGCTTTCCAAACTCAATTAATGGCTTTAAATCCGGGTTATACAACTAATGCTTTGGGATTAGATGCGGCTACTTTTACAACTGTTTTAGCAACAGATGTATTAGGTGTATCAACAACAGGAACTACTACTTTCTTTGATGGAACAAATGTATTAACAGGTAGAGCTCTTGCTGATGATGTTATAGATGTAGAATTATTATTAATTTTTGGTGGTCCAGATGGTACTGCAAATGCAGGGCTAACTTCGGATAATGTAAGTGCAAATGATAAAGCGTTTTTAACATCATTTCCTTATTTAGCATCACCTTGGTAGAATTTTTACTGCTTTAACCCAAATAAATAAAGAGCATTGTTACAAATGCTCTTTATTTTAAATAATTCACCTAAACAATTTTATTATGAAAACATATGCTGTAATTTCTGGATTAGTAGTGTTATTACTTTGTTTTTTTATTAACTCTAATTTTAATTCAACTAATAAAAAACGAGTGGTTAACTTTAATGATTATGAAAAATATCTCACTTTAAATGAAAACTTAAAGTTAGAAAATATTAAAACCGAAATTGATTTTTGGGAAAAGAAATACAGTTATTCTCCTAATCAGTACACTTATTTAATAAAGCTTGCTTCTTTGAATTCTCAATTGTTTGACATAACAGGCAATGTAAATAATTTATATACTGCTGAAAATCTTTTGCTTGATTGTAATAGTAGAGTCAATGGTAAAAGTGCTTCTATTCATAGATCAATTGCTAAAAATTATATTTCGCAACATCGATTTAAAGATGCTTTGCTACATCTTGAAAGTGCATTGTATTTAGGTGAGAATAAATTGAATACAGAAAAAATGCTATTTGATGTTTACATGGAATTAGGTAGTTATGATGAAGCAAAGAAAAAATTGACTATAATTCAGGATTATGATGATTTTGATTATCTAATTCGTTTAGCGAAATGGAATGATTATAAAGGAAATCTAGACGATGCTATTAGAGTTATGGAAAAGGCTATGGTTTTAGCAAATCAATCCAAAAACAACCAACAAAAGGAATGGATATATTCTAATATTGCTGATTTTTATGGACATGCAGGTAGAATAGAAGAATCGTATCAGTATTATTTAAAAACTTTGGAATTAGATAATAATAATATGTATGCATTAAAAGGAATTGCTTGGATTGCTTTTTCTAATGATAGAAGTGTTACAAAATCTTCTAAAATAATTGACTTTATAGAATCAAAACATCTTGTACCAGATTTGTACCTTTTAAAGGCAGATATTTATGAATATCAAGACAATATTCCTGCAAAAGAAAAAGCTTTAAAAATGTATTCTAACGTTTTAGAACAAAATAATTATGGAGATATGTATAATAAATACAATGCTTTATTATTTGCAGAAAGTAGCGATAAAAAAGATATTGCACTACAAATAGCAAAAAAAGAAATAGATAATAGACCTACGCCAGAATCTTATGATTTATTAGCATGGACTCATTATAACATGGGAAATTATCAGCAGGCATATGAAATTGCGATGAATTATACTATTAATAAATCTCACGAACCAACAATATTATTACATAATGAATTAATTTTGAAAGCAAATAATAAGCTTACAAAAGAAAATTCAAACAAATCTGAACTTTTAGAAAGTCTTTACGAGCTTGGTCCAAATTTAGAAAATCAAATAAAGAATATCTAAAAGAAAAAATATGAGATTCCTATTATTAGTTTCATTTTCGTTAATCTCTTTTCTGGTAAAGTCTCAAGAGATACAAGGCACAATTTATGATGCTTTCGGAACTCCTATAGTAGATGCTAATGTTTATAATGTTTCATCTTCTGCACATGCACACAGTAATGAATTTGGAAGTTTTACATTAATAAATACAGCAATTAACGATACTTTAAAAGTTTCAAAATTAGGCTACAAAAGTAGTAACTATATAGTAAGCTCAATTTCTAATAAACTTCAAATTGTTTTAGAAGAAGATGTTTTTCGACTTTCAGAAGTAGTTTTAAGTCCTAATATCGATATAAATTCGAGTATTACAAAAATAGATTTAACGACAAATCCTGTAAATTCATCTCAGGAAATTTTACGTAAAGTTCCAGGATTATTTATTGGACAGCATGCAGGTGGAGGAAAGGCTGAACAACTTTTTTTACGAGGTTTCGATATTGATCACGGAACAGATGTAGCCATTACATCAGATGGAATTCCTGTAAATATGCCTTCTCATTCACATGGTCAAGGTTATGCCGATTTGCATTTTATTATTCCAGAAACTATTGATAAAATCAACTTTGGTAAAGGTCCGTATTATGCTTCTAAAGGAAATTTTGCAACAGCTGCTTATGTAGATTTTTCCTCTAAAGATAAATTAGATACTAGTAAGTTGAGTGTAGAAGTAGGTCAATTTAATACTCTTCGAACAGTTGGATTATTCGATTTATTAGGGAAAAATTCTAAATCTAATGCTTACATAGCTACCGAATATATTTTAACTGATGGACCTTTTGAATCGCCTCAAAATTTTAATCGTTTCAATTTGTTCGGAAAATTTACGACTATTATAGACAATAGTATAAAATTAAGTTTAGTGGCTTCTCATTTTAACAGTAAATGGGATGCGTCTGGACAAATTCCTATGCGTTTAGTAAATAATGGAACTATAAGTCGTTTTGGTGCTGTAGATGATACTGAAGGCGGATTTACGTCGCGTTCAAACTTTTCATTTAGTATAGATAAAAAATTAGACGAGAATAGTTCAATAAAATCAAATGGTTATATTTCGAAATACGATTTTACCTTATTTTCAAATTTTACGTTTTTTTTAGAAGATCCAATTAATGGAGACCAAATTAAGCAAAAAGAGAATCGTACGTTGTATGGTTTTAATTCGGAATATAGAAAAAATCAAAATTATGAAAGCTTTAATTTAAATTGGCAAGCAGGAATTGGTGCTAAAATAAATTCTAATAAAGACATAGAATTATCTCATACTCTAAACCGAAATGAAGTTTTAGAATATCGACAACTTGGTGATATTGAAGAATCAAATTTGTTTGGCTATTTTAATGCCGATTTTAAGTTTAATAAGTTTACGATAAATCCAGCATTACGACTAGAATACTTTAAATTCAATTATCAAGACAAATTAAATCCTAATTATAAAACGCTTTCTAATAATAAAGCTAAATTACTTCCTAAGCTGAATTTTAGTTATGCACAAAGTAACAAAGTGGTTTATTTTCTTAAAACAGGTGTAGGCTTTCATTCAAATGATACTCGCGTAGTTTTACAACAAAATAAAGATGTGTTACCAAATGCTTATGGAGCTGATTTAGGTGTAATTTTGAAACCAACACAAAGCTTAATCATCAATTCGGCATTATGGACATTGTTTTCTGAACAAGAATTTGTTTATGTTGGAGATGCTGGAATAGTGGAACCTTCAGGTAAATCAAAAAGATATGGTGTAGATTTAGGTTTGCGCTATCAATTAAACGATTTTTTATTCTTTGATTTCGATTCTAATTATTCTTTAGCAAGAAGTGTTGATGAACCTTCAGGACAAAATTATATTCCTTTAGCTCCAAAATGGACTTCTGTTGGCGGAATTAGTGTTAGAAATTACAAACGTTTCTCGGGTAGTATACAATATCGTTATTTGGGAGACCGACCAGCAAATGAAGATAATTCGATAATTGCGGAAGGTTATTTTGTAACCGATTTTAATTTAAGTTATGATTTTACCAAAACTTTGCAATTAAGTTTAAATATTCAAAATTTATTTGATACTGAATGGAATGAAACGCAATTTCTTACCGAATCTCGATTACAAAATGAAACGGAAAGTGTAGAAGAAATTCATTTTACTCCTGGAACTCCATTTTTTGCTAAATTGAAATTAACGTATAGTTTTTAATTTTAAAATAGGTTTTTTATTTTTGGTCTATGAAAGATCGTAAAGAATTACTTGCCTATTTAGAAGAATTTATAACGGAGAACAGAAAAGAAGGATTTAAACGAGTTTTACAAAATAGGACGAAGCATTTTACCATAGCTATGGAAGATGTTTATCAATTGCATAATACAAGTGCGGTAATGCGTAGTTGTGAAGTTTTTGGTATACAAGAACTCAATGTAATTGAACAACGTTTTGGAAAGCGAATTGATAAAGAAATTGCTTTAGGAGCAGAAAAATGGGTCGATGTTCGTCGTTTCTCGACAATTCAAAATTGTATTGATGATTTAAAAGGAAAAGGCTACCAGATTATAGCAACAACTCCACATGATGATTCTTGTTACTTGCAAGATTTTGATATTTCTAAGCCTTCAGCTATTTTTTTTGGAACCGAAAAATTAGGTCTTTCGGAAGAAGTAATGCAACAAGCTGATGGTTATTTGAAAATTCCCATGGTGGGTTTTACCGAGAGTTTAAATATTTCTGTTTCTGCTGCTATAATTATTCAAGATATTACGGCAAGATTGCGTCGTTCCAATATTAATTGGCAATTAACCGATGAAGAGTTCTTTGAAAAACAACTCGATTGGACGCGTAAATCGATAAAAGATATAGATTTTATTGAGAAGAAGTTTTACGAAAATGAGAAATAGAAAGCGAAAAAGTAAAAATACTTTTCAAGAATTTATTTTTACTTATCTCTTTTTGCTTAAACTATTTATTCTTTTTCAATACTTTGTATTCTTCATAACAACCGCTAATAGCATCTAAAATCTGTAAATCATTAGCTGTTTTTATAAATTGCTCAGAATAATTACAGTTTTGTAGAATTAAAGGAATATCATCTTTGTCAATTTCTAACATCGAAGCTAAAACAATTCGGTCATATTTTGTTGCTAACAATTCTCGAATGGTATCGTCTTTCTTCATTTCCTTGAGCTTTTTCATTTGTTTTGGTCGTTTGCCAAAAACATTATACAAGAAATCTGCCGGATTAAAAATAGATTGCAAAACCTTACCAACAGCACTAGGTGATTTATCACCAACTTCATAACCTGCATTTAAACCAGAAATGCTGTAACGATAATTGTTTTCATCCACAGGAATAAGTTCAGTATCAACTTCAATATAACCAGTTAAATTATAGCGTGCCATAACAACTTCTTCCAATGCGTATGCTTTTTCAGTTAAGGCTACTTTTGCTGTTTTATTTTTTATCCAGTCATTAGTTACCCTTACTTTAATAGTTTCATATCCTAAATAAGAAAATAAAATGGTGTCGTTTACTTTAGCTGTTAATTCAAACAAACCATTTCCATCCGTAATTACTCCTTTTATTCTTGTCGTATTAATTACGTGAACGTTGTTCATAGGTAAACGAGTTTCGGCACTAATTACTGTACCTTGTATGGTTACCGCAATAGTATCGTTTTGAGCAAAACCAATTGTTGTAATTAGTAGAAATAAAAAAACTATAAAATATCTCATATGGGCAATATTGATTCAAAAATACAAATCAAACCGAGATATTTTATAGTTTCTATGTTTTTTATCAGAAAATTAACTAAAGAAGTTAACTTCTTCTAGAACGTTTCGCTTTATCGAAGAAACCTTTTGAACTGTCTGATGAAGAATTGCTTCTTCTTCCAGACCTTTCTCCTGAAGGTTTGCTATCACGTCTTCTGTCGCCACCTCTTTCGTTTCTTTCGTTTCTATCGCTACGTCTTTTATCTCCGCCTTCATTTCTTTTTCCTGAAGTTTCATTTCTCCTTCCACCGTCGCGACCACCATCTCTTTTTCCTCCACTTCTTCCGCCGTGATCTCTTCTTCCAGAGTTTCTTGAACCATCATTTTTAGAAATCTCGACATTAATTTTTCTGCCTTCAATACGAATTTCTTCAAAAGTGCTCATTACTTTTTCTGCTAATTCGGCATCTGTATTAAAGAAAGAGAAACCTTCTTTTACATCTACTTTAAAGATATCGTCTCTACCAACTTCTAAAGTATCACGTAAGAAATCTTTTAACGACATCCAATCGAAATTATCTCTAGTTCCAATATTGATAAAATAACGAACTGAACCTTCTGTTGGAATTTCACCTTTGTTATTTCCTGAGCTAATAGCTGTTAAATCCCTAGAATTTTTATAGTAAGATAAGAAGCGGTTAAACTCAACAGAAACCATTTTCTTAATTAACTCCTCTTTTGGAATATCTTTTAATACTTCTTCAATTGCAGGTAAATAAGCGTCGATTTCATGATCGATTTCAACATCTTTAATTTTGTTTGCTAAATGGAATAATTGAATTTCGCAAATTTCGATTCCTGAAGGAATTGGTTTTTCTTCAAATTTAGTTTTAATGATTTTCTCAATTTGATGAATTTTACGAATCTCACTTTTAGTAATAATTACTAAAGAAGTTCCAGATTTTCCTGCACGACCTGTTCGACCAGAGCGGTGTGTATAGGTTTCAATTTCGTCAGGTAATTGGTAATTAATCACGTGTGTAATATCGTCTACATCAATTCCACGAGCAGCTACATCTGTTGCTACTAACATTTGAATTTGACGTTGACGGAACGATTTCATTACACTATCTCTTTGTGTTTGAGATAAATCGCCGTGTAAAGCAGCAGCATTATAACCATCTTCAATTAACTTGTCTGCAACGGCTTGAGTATCACGCTTTGTTCTACAGAAAACTACAGAAAAAATTGCAGGATTAGCATCTGCTAGGCGTTTTAAAGCAGAATATCTATCACGTCCATTAACAACATAGAATTCATGTGAAACATTTACGTTTCCTGAATTTTTGTGACCAACTGTTATTTCTAAAGGTTTGTGCATAAATTCTTTAGCAATTCTAGCCACTTCTTGCGGCATAGTTGCAGAGAATAACCATGTAGATTTTTCATCTGGAGTGTCAGCTAAAATTGAGCAAATGTCATCATAAAACCCCATGTTTAACATCTCATCCGCTTCGTCTAAAACACAGTAATCTATGTTTTTAATATTAACCATTCCTCGGTTAATCATATCTTGCATACGACCTGGAGTTGCTACAATAATTTGTGCTCCACGTTTTACCTCTTTTGCCTGTTCATTAATGTTTGCACCACCATAAACGGCAACCGTATTTAAGCCTTTGATATATTTTGAATAAAGCTTAATTTCGTTAGTGATTTGTAAACATAATTCTCTTGTTGGAGATAATACTAATATTTGTGTAATATTTTTATCATTACATAATTCTAATGATGCTATAGAAAAAGCTCCTGTCTTTCCAGTTCCAGAATGAGCTTGTGCTATAATATCTTT
>JAIXHM010000067.1 GCA_030145825.1 Flavobacterium sp. | reverse complement strand
AGCTTTACGTAATTTAGAAACAATAGCTTTTAAATTACCAAATGGAGTATTAGTTCAAAGTCATTTTCATGTTACAGAAGTTGGTAATATAACGAAACATTTTATCGATTGTGGTGGAACTGTTCGTAATGAAGAAGTTGTGAATTTTCAACTTTGGGAAGCAAATGATTATGATCATCGTTTACATCCTGAAAAGTTAATTCACATTATCGAACTTTCAGAAAGTAAATTAGGTATTCCTGATTTAGAAATCGAAGTAGAATATCAAATGGCTGATACAATTGGTAAATTTGATTTGGATTTTGATGGCAAAGACTTTCTGTTAAAATCAAAATTAACCGATTGTTTAGCAAAAGACAAATGCGGAATTCCAACAGAGAAACCTAAAGTAAAAATAGGAGAGTGGAAACCAAAACAAACTTCTTGTTGTACACCAGATTCAGGTTGTTGTTAATGGTGTAACACAAAGCTCCTCGAAATTTTACACAGAGTTACACAAAAAAATAAAAAAAAGCATCAGCTAAAAGTTAAAAAAAAACTTAGCGAACTTAGCGTAAATCCTTGCGCTCTTTGCGGTTAAAATATTATTATGTCAGAAAAAAAACAACATTGGGAAACTGTTTTTACCACAAAAGCGGAAAATGAAGTAAGTTGGTATCAACAAAAGCCTGAAACTTCATTACAATTAATTCAATCATGTCATTTACCAAAAGATGCAAAAATTATTGATATTGGTGGAGGTGACAGTTATTTAATTGATAATTTGTTAGACTTAGGTTATACGAATTTGTACTTATTGGATATCTCTGAAAATGCAATTGAAAGGGCTAAAAAGCGATTAGCTGAAAGAGCAAAAAATGTAACTTTTATTGTGTCGGATAGTCTAGATTTTATTGCTGAACAAGAGTTTGATCTTTGGCACGATAGAGCTTCATTTCATTTTATTACCAACGAAAATGATGTCTTAAAATATAAATCTAATGTTTTAAGTGCATTGCATTCAAAAGGACATTTTATTTTAGGAACTTTTTCTGAAGATGGACCGAAAAAGTGTAGTGGTTTAGATATTACACAATATTCCGTTGAAAAGCTTGAAGGTGTTTTTGAGGAAGATTTCGAATTAGAGAATTGTTTTACTGAAGATCACGAAACTCCATTTGATACTATTCAAAATTTTATTTTCGCTCACTATATTAAAAGATAATATGTATTCTAATTTGAAGCAAACAATAGCGAGTTTGGCTAATTTATCAGTTTCTGAAGAACGTAAAGAAGTTTTAAATTCTTTGGTATCTTATATTCAAAGTAAAGTTCATTCAAAAGAAGAAATCCGATTAAATTTCATTTGCACGCACAATTCCCGTAGAAGTCATTTAGGTCAAATTTGGGCACAAACAATGGCTTTTCATTTTGGAGTATCCAATGTTTTTTGCTATTCTGGTGGAACAGAAGTAACAGCGATGTTTGCTAAAGTAGAAGAAACTTTATCGAATCAAGGTTTTACTATTTTGAAATTATCAAATGAAAGCAATCCTGTTTACGCAATTAAATTCGCTGAAAATGAACCCGCTTTAATCTGTTTTTCTAAAAAATATGATGCGAATTTCAATCCGAAAAATGGTTTTGCAGCTATTATGACGTGTTCTTCGGCAGATGAAGGTTGTCCTTTTATCTTTGGTGCAGAAGCTCGAATTCCCATTCGTTATGATGATCCAAAAGCTTTTGATGGAACAGATTTAATGAACGCCAAATACGAAGAAAGAAGCTTAGAAATTGCTAGCGAAATGTTTTATGTGTTTTCTCAAATTAAAAAATAATGAAAAAGAGACTTCAATTTTTAGACCGATTTTTAACCGTTTGGATCATTTTAGCAATGCTATTTGGAGTTGCGATTGGTTATTTAATACCAAATTCGGCAAATTTCATCAATTCGTTTTCGTCAGGAACAACCAATATTCCTTTGGCCATTGGTTTGATTTTAATGATGTATCCGCCATTTACTAAAATTGATTTTACCAAGATTCCACAAATGTTTCAAAAACCAAAACTCTTATTGGCTTCATTATTTATTACTTGGATTGTGGGGCCATTTTTGATGTTTTTATTGTCTATGTTTTTCTTGAGCGATTTACCAGAATACATGACAGGCTTAATTATCATTGGAATTGCACCTTGCATTGCCATGGTTATTGTTTGGAACGAATTAGCTGAAGGTAATCGAGAATTAACTGCGGGTTTAATTGGTATTAATAGTTTATTGCAAGTATTCTTTTTTAGTTTGTATGCGTATTTCTATTTAGATGTTATGTTGCCTTTATTTGGAATAAAAGGATTAGCACTTAACATAACTGTTGCCGAAATTGCAAAAACCGTTGGGATTTATTTAGGAATTCCTTTTGTTCTAGCTGTTTTAAGTCGTTATATGTTGCAAAAAATTAAAGGTGAAAAATGGTTCAACCAAAAGTTTATTCCTTTTATTTCACCTATAACGTTAATTGCATTATTATTTACGATTGTGGTGATGTTTAGCTTAAAAGGAGAAATGATTGTTCAGTTACCAACGGATGTTTTACGAGTGGCTTTACCTTTGGTTATCTTCTTCGGAATTATGTTTTTCTTGATGTTTTTTGTAGCGAAGAAAATTGGCGCCAATTATAAAGACGCTGTTGCTTTGTCTTTTACAGCTTCTGGTAATAATTTTGAGCTAGCCATTGCTGTGTCTATAGGTGTATTTGGTATTAATAGTGGACAAGCTTTTGCAGGTGTAATTGGTCCTTTGGTTGAAGTTCCTGCGTTAATTACTCTAGTCAATGTAGCCTTTTGGTTGCGAAAAAAATATTTTAAATAAAAAAATGCTCTCTAAATTTGAGAGCATTTTTTATTCTTTATCGATTGAGCCTAAGACACGCTTCATAAAATCGTTTAAAGCGGTTTTCTTGTCTTTGCCTTCTTGAATCATTTTGTTGACTTCTAAAGCACCATACATATTAGAGATTAATTCTCCAATAACATCAAGCTCTTCGTCTTTTAAAGAAGGAACTTCAGTAAGATTTTCTAATACTTCAATAGCTTCCACTAAATAATCCTGATCGTTTTCTTCAATAAACTGAGTCAATTGTTTTATTACAGGTAATTTCATGTTTTTAAAGTTTATAGTTTGCTGTTAGTAGTTCATGGTCAAAATAAATTTTTAAATAACCATAAACTATGAACAAAAAACCATTAATTAAATTACTTCGTTTACTAATTCAGTTAAAACTTCTAATTTATTAGTCTGTGTTTGATTAACCAATTCACCGTTTTTAAAAGCAGCGAAAGTAGGTAAATTATCAACTTTAGCTAATTTTCTAGATTCTGGAAATTTTTCAGCATCAACAACTAAAAAAGGAACATTTTCGTGTTCAGAAGCTAATTTTTTAAATTTTGGTTTCATAATGCGGCAGTTTCCACACCATGATGCCGAAAATTGAACCAATACAGTATCATTAGAGTTTACAATTTCTTGTAAATTATCTTGTTCTATTTCTTGAAACATAATTTTGAAATTTTAATTAGACAATAAATCAATGTGCCAATAATTGTCTTATCGACACATTGAAAATTGACATTTTATTTTAGTGAGAAGCTAAATAAGCTGCAGTACTATTTCTATCTGCATTCATCGCATCTTTACCTTCTTCCCAGTTAGCTGGACAAACTTCACCTTTTGTTTGAACGTGAGTATAAGCATCAATTAATCTTAAATACTCGTTTACGTTTCTTCCTAATGGCATATCGTTTACACTTTCGTGGAAGATTTTACCTTCTTCGTCAATTAAGTAAGTTGCACGGAAAGTAACGTTAGAACCTTCAAGAATTTCTTCTCCTAAGTTTTCATCAAAAACCCACTCAGCATCTAAAATATCTAAAGCAGCAGATAAGTTTCTTGTTGTATCAGCTAATAAAGGATAAGTTACACCTTCAATACCACCATTATCTTTTGCAGTATTTAACCAAGCAAAGTGAACTTCGTTTGTATCACAAGAAGCTCCAATTACTGTTGTGTTTCTTTTTTCAAATTCACCTAAAGCAGCTTGAAAAGCATGTAATTCTGTTGGACAAACAAAAGTGAAGTCTTTTGGATACCAAAATAATAATACTTTTTTCTTGTTATTTACTGCTTCTTCTAAAACGTTGATTCTTAAATTATCTCCCATTTCAGAGATAGCGTCAACTGTAATGTTCGGGAATTTTTTTCCTACTAATGCCATGATTTTAAATTTTAATTTTTTATTGTGTTTTAACAGGTGCAAAATTACAAATAAAAAAACCATAACTATAGTTGAGTTATGGTTTATTTTTATCTCTCTATAAGATTTATCTATTCGTTAACATTGTTAATAATTTGGCGTATTTTAATGTTAAATGCAGCATAAATTAAGGTCATAATTGGACTTAAATAATTGAAGAAGGCATAGGGTAAATAATCGAAAGTATTTACGCCTAAAGCACCCGATTGATAAGCTCCACATGTATTCCAAGGAATTAATACCGAAGTTACCGTTCCTGAATCTTCTAGTGTTCTACTTAAATTTTCAGGAGCAAGTCCTCTATCTTTATAAGCTTTTGCAAACATTTTTCCAGGAACAACAATTGCTAAATATTGATCTGAAGCTGTAATATTTAAAGCTAAACAGCTTCCTACAGTAGAAGCAAATAATCCTAAAGTAGAATGTGCTAATCTTAATAGTGTTTGGCTTATTCGTGCTAAAGCACCTATAGCATCCATAATTCCTCCAAAAACCATAGCACAAAGAATTAACCAAATAGTTCCCAGCATTTTTTGCATACCACCAGATTTAAATAAATCTTTTAAAGTTTCATTTTCGGTAGGGATTACTGATTCGATAGTAATAGCATTCATTACACCTTTATAGCCTGTAATAAAATTTAGCTCTTTAGCTCCAGATAACATTAAAATAATTTCTGGTTGAAATATTAAAGCAAAAATAGCTCCTAGTAGCGTTCCAACTAATAGCGCAATTAATGGTTCTGTTTTTTTAACAATTAAACCAATTACTATTACAGGTACTAAAAATAGCCATGGTGAAATATTGAAAGCTTTTTGTATGTCTTCTAATAAAGCGGCAGTGTTTGCGGTACCATGAGTTTCAACTGTTAAACCTAAAACAATAAAAATGATTAATGTTATCACATAGGTAGGAATAGTAGTTAATGTCATGTACTTAATGTGTGTAAATAAATCGGTTCCCGCCATTGCAGGAGCAAGGTTTGTAGTATCTGACATTGGTGATAATTTATCCCCAAAATAAGCTACAGAAATAACAGCTCCAGCAACCATACATAAATCAAAACCTAAGTCACCACCAATTCCGATTAAAGCAATACCAACAGTGGCAGATGTTGTCCATGAGCTACCTGTTGCTATTGAAATTACTGAACAGATGATTAAAGTTGCAGGTAAAAATATAGCAGGACTTAAAATTTGTAATCCATAATAAATCATAGAAGGAATAATTCCACTCACTAACCAAGTTCCTGCTAAGGAACCTACCATTAATAATATTAAAATAGCTCCCGCAGTAGACTTAATGTTTTCCGCTACTTCATCGAGCATTTTTTTGTATGATACTTTATTAAAAAAACCAACTATAGCGGCAACTGCAGCTCCAAGTAACAAAACAAATTGATTACTTCCGCCCAAGGCTTCATCTCCAAAAACAAAAACATTGAATGCAAGCATTCCAATTAGTGCAAATACTGGTATTAAGGCTTCGAAAATATTTAATTCTTTATTTCTGTGAATTTTTGTTGTCATATTTAGTTTTTAAATTTATCGCAATATAGTAATTTGACAAAGAATAAACAATTTGTTATTTTTTCAAAAAAATAAACCGATTCAACTTTAGTTGAATCGGTTTATTGAAATTTAAATTATATTTTCTAAAGAATGTTTAATTCTTGCATGCATTGTTTCATCATTTGATAGGTTCTTTCAATATCATTATCTAAACCTATCGACAGGCGAATTAAACCATCGGTTAATCCCATTTCAATTTGTTCTTCCATTGGGATTTCTGATGATGTTGAAGTTCCTGGAGCACTAAATAATGTTTTATAGAAACCTAAACTTACAGCCAAGTAACCTAAATTTCTCTCTTGCATTAATTCCATTAAAGCGTTTGCTTTATCTAGTGAACCAACATCAATTGTCATCATTCCTCCAAAACCATATTCTTTATTAATCATTGAAGAATAAATTTTATTACTAGGATGACTTTCTAATCCTGGATAAACCACTTTTAATCCATCTTTTTCAAATTTTTCTGCTAAATAATTAGCATTAAAACTATGTTGTTTTATTCTAATATGTAGTGTGCGCAAGTTTTTTAAAATACTCGCCGCTCTTAAACTGTCCATTGTAGGTCCTAAAAGCATGCTTGCTCCATCATTTACATTACGTAAATCATCAATAAACTGTTGAGTTCCACAAACAACACCACCTACAGTATCACTACTACCATTAATAAACTTTGTTAAACTGTGAATAATAACATCTGCACCTAGTTTTCCAGGAGCTACCGAAAGAGGAGAAAACGTATTGTCAACAACAAGTTTTAAGTTATGTTTTTTAGCAATTTTAGCCAAACTTTCAATGTCGGCAACTTCTAATAATGGATTACTCACAGTTTCGCAATATAAAACTTTAGTATTTGGAGTAATTGCAGCTTCTACAACGTCTAATTTAGTAATATCAACAAAAGTTGTTTGAATGTTAAATTTTGGAGCAAAGTTTTTTAAGAAAGCATAAGTTCCGCCATAAATTGTTCTACTTGAAACCACATGGTCGCCAGCGCCACATAATTGCATAATTACAGGTGTAATGGCTCCCATTCCAGATGCAGCAACATTTGCAGCTTCGGTTCCTTCCATTGCTGCTAATGCTTGACCCAAATATAGATTTGATGGAGAAGAATGACGTGAATATAAATAGCACCCTTCTGCATTTCCTTCAAATGTATCAAACATTGTTTTTGCAGAAAGGAATGTATAAGTAGAACTATCTGAAATTGATGGATTAACGCCACCAAATTCACCAAAGTATTGTAAATCTTGGATTTTATCAGCTGGATTGAATTGATTCATAAGTAATTAGTTTGTTGAATTATAAAGCAAATTTTAAAAAATGTAATTAATTTTTCAATTGATTTAATTAAATATAGTTTTTAAAACTAAAAAAATACTTATAAATAGAATTATATTCTTTTTAATTTGTAAATTTGTGCTTGTAATAAAATTTATTTCAAAATGAAGTTAGATGTTATAGATAAAAGACTACTTGAATTACTTCAAGCCGATACTAAAAAAACAACTAAAGAATTGTCAGATAAATTAAATCTTTCGGTTACTGCGGTTTATGAAAGAATAAAGAAATTAGAACGTGAAGGCATTATCAATAAATATGTAGCGATAATTGACAAGTCAAAGATACAGAAAAATTTTGTTGTTTTTTGTCATGTTAAATTAGCCCAACATAATATAGACTTAATAAAGCATTTTGAAAAAGCCATTTTAAAATTAGATGAGGTTTTAGAATGCTATCACGTGAGTGGTGATTATGATTATATTTTGAAAATTTTTGTTCAAGATATGGAAGAGTACCGCGAATTTATGGTTACCAAATTAACCACAATTAAAGATATTGGAAGCACTCATAGTACTTTTATGATTGGAGAAGTAAAGTATTCAACTGCATTCAAGTTAACATAAGAAATAATTATTTAAAAATATAAAAGCATGAATTTATATCAAGAAGTATTCGAAAAAAATAAAGCATGGATTGAAAGACAAAAAGCCACAGATGCTGATTTTTTTCAACATTTAGCCACAGGTCAATCTCCTGAAGTTTTATATATAGGTTGTAGCGACAGTCGTGTTACAGCTGAAGATATGACAGGAATGAAGCCAGGCGAAATGTTTGTACACCGTAATATTGCAAATTTAGTTCCTAATAATGACAATAATTCAGCTTCAGTAATTGAATATGCTATTGGACATTTAAATGTAAAACATGTCGTAGTTTGCGGTCACTATTTTTGCGGTGGTGTAAAAGCGGCTATGCAAGCTCAAGATTTAGGAATTTTAAATCCTTGGTTAAGAAATATTAGAGATGTTTTTCGCTTACACAGTAAAGAACTTAACGCAATTGAAGATGAGGATGCTCGTTACAATCGTTTGGTAGAATTAAATGTTGAAGAACAATGTATTAATGTAATTAAAACAGCTATTTTTCAAAAGCACTACAATGCTGACAAAACTCCTACAATTCATGGTTGGGTTTTCGATATAAAAACGGGAAAATTGATAGATTTAAAGTTTAATTATGAAGAAAAATTAAAATCTATACAAGAAATTTACAATCTTGGTAAATAACATTAAATTTAAATAAAAGCCAATCTTTAATTCTTTTAAAAATTGTACTTTTGTATTCAATTAAAAATAAAAGTAACTACTAAAAAATAAAGTCAAAATGAGTCAATTTGATGTAACCATTATTGGTTCTGGGCCAGGCGGATATGTTTCAGCAATTCGTTGTGCTCAATTAGGTTTCAAAACAGCTATTATTGAAAAATATTCAACTCTTGGAGGTACATGTTTAAATGTTGGGTGTATTCCTTCAAAAGCAATGTTAGCTTCTTCTCATCATTATGAAGAGTTACAACACTTTGCAAATCACGGAATTGAAGTTTCTGGAGATGTGAAAGTGAATCTTCAAAAAATGATTGACAGAAAACAAGCGGTTGTAGACCAAACTTCAGGTGGTGTAAAATATTTAATGGATAAAAATAAAGTTACTGTTTTCGAAGGAGTAGGTTCTTTCGAAAGTGCAACTTCTGTAAAAGTTACTAAAAATGACGGAAGTTCTGAAGTAATTGAATCAAAATATATTATCGTTGCTACAGGTTCAAAACCTTCATCATTACCATTTATTTCAATTGATAAAGAAAGAATTATTACTTCTACTGAAGCTTTAAAATTACCAGAAGTTCCAAAGCACTTAGTAATCATTGGTGGAGGAGTTATAGGAATTGAGTTAGGTCAAGTGTATTTACGTTTGGGAGCTCAAGTTTCTGTTGTAGAATATATGGACAGAATTATTCCTGGTATGGACGGTGCTTTATCAAAAGAATTGACTAAAGTATTGAAAAAACAAGGAATGAAATTCTATACTTCGCATAAAGTAAAAGAAGTAACTAGAAACGGAAACGCTGTTACTGTAAAAGCTGATGACGCAAAAGGTAATGAAATTGCATTAGAAGGAGATTACTGTTTAGTTGCTGTTGGACGTCGTCCTTACACCGATGGATTAAATGCTGAAAAAGCAGGAGTTCAAATAAACGAAAGAGGTCAAGTTGTAGTTAACGATCATTTACAAACAACGGCTTCAAATGTTTATGCAATCGGAGACGTAATTCGCGGAGCAATGTTAGCGCATAAAGCAGAAGAAGAAGGAGTTTTAGTTGCTGAATACTTAGCAGGTCAAAAACCGCATATCGATTATAACTTAATTCCGGGTGTAGTTTATACTTGGCCAGAAGTTGCAGCTGTAGGTAAAACAGAGGAGCAATTAAAAGCAGATGGTGTAGCTTATAAATCAGGAAGTTTCCCTTTCAAAGCTTTAGGAAGAGCTAGAGCTGGTGGCGATATCGACGGATTTGTAAAAATTTTAGCGGATTCTAAAACAGACGAAGTGTTAGGAGTTCACATGATTGGTGCTCGTTGCGCCGATTTAATTGCAGAAGCAGTTACGGCTATGGAATTTAGAGCAAGTGCAGAAGATATTTCAAGAATGTCGCACGCGCATCCAACATTTGCTGAAGCTATTAAAGAAGCAGCATTAGCGGCTACAGACAATAGAGCATTACACGTTTAAAAAAAACATTATATATGAGAAGTCCGCTATATGCGGACTTTTTTTATTGTATTTTTGAATTTTTAAATGCGATTTGTGAGAACATCAGTTGTAAAACACATACAAAATACTAACGATTTTAAAACAAAACTACTTCATTGGGCGAACCAATTTAGAGAAGTGGTTGTTTTAGATTCAAATAATTACGAACAGCACTATTCAAGTTATGATTGTGTGCTTGCAGTAGAAGCTTTTACATCCATTCAAACAGATTATCAAAATGCTTTTGATGATTTATATCAATATCAATCGGTTACTAAAGATTGGTTGTTTGGCTATTTATCATATGATTTAAAGAATGATATTGAAAAATTACAATCTAATAATTTTGATGGTTTACATTTTCCGGATTTGTTTTTCTTCCAACCTAAAAAGTTGTTTCTATTTAAAGAAAATGTATTAGAAATTCAATATTTACATTTTGTTGACGACGAAATCGAATATGATTTTAATGAAATAGTAAGTCAAAAGTCAAAAGTCAAAAGTCAAAAGTCAACTATAACTATTCACCAACAAATTTCTAAAGAAAAGTATTTAGAAAAAGTCCAAAAAATGTTGGATTACATTCATCGTGGCGATATCTACGAAGCTAACTTTTGTATGGAATTTTATGCTGATGAAGTAAAGATTAATCCTTTAGAAATTTATCAAAAGTTAAACAATATTTCTGAACCGCCATTTGCAGTTTATTTTAAAAACAACAAACACTATTTACTTTCGGCTTCACCAGAACGCTATTTAAGAAAAGAAGGAAACAAAGTTATTTCTCAACCTATAAAAGGAACCACAAGGCGTGGAGCCAATTATGAAGAAGATATTGAGTTAAAAACCAATTTGGAACAAAACGAAAAAGAACGTTCTGAAAACATTATGATTGTCGATTTGGTTAGAAACGATTTATCGCATACCGCTACAAAAGGAAGTGTTGAAGTAGAAGAATTGTGTAAGGTATATACATTTAAACAAGTGCATCAAATGATTTCTACCATCACTTCAAATATTGAAAATTCTATTTCACCTATTGAAGTTATACGTTCTACTTTCCCTATGGGAAGCATGACAGGCGCACCGAAAATTTCAGCTATGAAAATCATTGAAGAATTGGAAGAAACTAAAAGAGGTTTGTATAGTGGAGCTGTTGGCTATTTTACTCCAACTGGTGATTTCGATTTTAATGTTGTAATACGTAGTATTTTATATAATACTGAAAATAAATATTTGTCTTTTTCTGTGGGAAGTGCTATTACTTCAAAATCAATTCCTGAAAATGAATATGAAGAATGTTTAGTAAAAGCCAAAGCAATGTTTGAGGTTTTAAATTCAGAAATTAGAAGTTAGAAATTAGATTTTTAGACTTGAAAAATATTTAAATTATCTTTGTTTTCAAAATTGTCCCCTTGAGGGGACTTTAGGGGTGTAAAAAATAACATAAATAGTTTGTTAAACCAATTCCAAAACCATATTCAAATGCAATTTCCTTTCTTAAAAGAAAGTAGATTTTTTATTGCAGTTAGTGGCGGAATTGATAGTATGGTTTTGGTTGATTTATTTCTAAAGTCAAATTATAATTTTTCCATTCTTCATTGTAATTTTCAATTAAGAGGAACTGAAAGCGAAGCCGAAACCCAGTTTTTGAGAGATTTTTGTAAAGCAAACCAAATTCATTACATTCTTCGTTATTTTGATACTAATGAATATGCTGAAGAACAGAAACTTTCTACCCAATTAGCAGCGAGAGAGTTGCGTTACAATTGGTTTCAAGAAAAGCTAAATCAAAATAATTTTCAATATTTACTAACGGCACATCACGCCGATGATAATTTGGAGACATTTTTAATCAATTTAAGTCGCGGAACGGGTTTAGAAGGGTTGACAGGAATTCCTGCACAAAACGATTACATTATTCGTCCGTTATTGCCATTTTCTCGTGACGAAATTTTAGCTTACGCTGAAGAAAATGAATTGTTTTGGAAAGAAGATAGTAGCAACGCTTCCGATAAATATTTACGAAATAAAATCCGTCACCAAATTGTTCCGATTCTAAAAGAATTACACCCAACATTTTTAGAGAACTTTCAAAAAACGCAAGAATTTTTAAATGAAAGCCAAGCTTTAATTGAAGATGAAGTCAATTTGAAATATAATGATGTTGTCCAAGAAGATGAAAACAAAAAAGTGATTTCAATTGGAAAATTGTTTGAACTTCAAAATTGGAAAACCTATTTGTATCATTGGTTAAAACCTTACGGGTTTTCGGCTTGGAATGATATTTATAATTTGGTACATGCTCATTCTGGAAAACAAGTTTTTTCAGAAAATTATACGCTTCTAAAAGACAGAAAAACACTTTTACTATTCAATATTGATACTCAACAAGGTAGTTTTGAATTCAAAAAAGACGAAAATTCTCTTAAAGTTCCCTTAAAAATAACAAAAAGTAAAGTAGATAACATTTCTAATCCAACTAAGCATGTTATTTTTGTGGATGAAGATAAGCTAAACTTTCCTTTAGAAATTAGAAAATGGAAGGAAGGAGATGTTTTTTATCCATGTGGAATGCAAGGAAAGAAAAAACTGAGCAAGTTTTATAAAGATGAAAAATACTCACTTTTCGACAAAGAAAATCAATGGCTTTTATGTTCCAATAATGAAATTGTTTGGGTTATAGGAAAAAGAGCCGATGAACGATTTATAGCAACAGAAACAACACACAACATTATAAAAATACAATTAGAAGATTAAACAAATGAAAAAAATATTCCTTTTTGCCTCATTACTTTTATCGTTAGTAATACATGCTCAAATTCTTGATCCAGTTAAATGGAAAACTTCTGTTAAGCAATTATCGAATAATGAATTTGAGTTGGTAAGGAATTCTACTATCTATAACTAGTGGCATATGTATTCTCAATTTACACCAGAAGGAGGAGTTTTAACAAAATAGTTTACTTATAAAAATCAAAAAGGAAATTATAGATTAGTGGGAAAGA
>JAIXHM010000066.1 GCA_030145825.1 Flavobacterium sp. | reverse complement strand
ACATGTTGAAGATGTTTTGTTAAATAGAAGAGAAGATGCAACGGAACGATTATTGGATTTAGCAGAAAGCTTTAAAGGCGATGTAAAAACCAATGAAAAAGCTATTGCTGGCTCGAGCGAAGCGAACAGGCGTAAGCAATGGCGAAATGGTTCGGTGCAAGAGCGCTTAACACATTCATTAGTAAAAGGAATTGATGAATTTATCGAAATTGATGTTGAGGAAGCGCGTCAGTTAGTTGAAAAACCAATTGAAGTTATCGAAAATCACCTTATGAACGGAATGAATGTGGTGGGTGATTTATTCGGAAGTGGAAAAATGTTCTTGCCTCAAGTAGTAAAATCCGCTCGTGTGATGAAAAAAGCAGTGGCTTATTTGCTTCCTTATGTTAGCCCCCCAACCCCCGAAGGGGGAGCTGAAAAGCAATCGTGGAATACGGCAAGTCCTATACTATATAAAGCTTTAAAAGAGAAAGCAAAAGAAATGAGAAATAAACCAACTGAGGCAGAAAAATTGCTTTGGAATGTTTTATCGAATAAAGGATTGGATGGTTATAAATTTAGGAGACAACATATTATTGGTGAATATATTGTGGACTTTGTTTGTTTGGAAAAAAAACTAGTTATTGAAGTTGATGGATCAATTCATAATTTAAAAGAACAAATCGAACATGATAAACAGAGAAGTGAATGGCTTGAATTGAAAGGATTTAAAATAATTAGGTTTAAAAATCATGAAGTATTAAATGATTTATTTCAAACGATAGAAAATATCCGAAAAGAATTATCCGCAATTTCAGTAGCTCCCCCTTCGGGGGCGGGGGGGGCTGGTAAGATTCTGATGGCAACCGTAAAAGGTGATGTGCATGATATTGGGAAAAATATTGTATCAGTAGTTTTAGCGTGTAATAATTTCGAAATCATCGATTTAGGAGTTATGGTTCCGCCAGAAAAAATCATTGAAACTGCGGTTAAGGAAAATGTGGATATTATCGGTTTGAGTGGTTTGATTACACCTTCTTTGGATGAAATGGTGTATTTGGCCAAAGAAATGGATAAATTGAATATCAAAATTCCAATCATGATTGGTGGTGCAACAACTTCTCGTGCGCATACGGCTGTGAAAATTGCTCCAGAATACCAATCTACAGTTGTGCATGTGAATGATGCTTCTCGTGCAGTAACCGTTGCAACCCATTTATTACAATCGGAAACGAAAGTAACTTATGCACATTCGCTTCGCGAAGAATATGATAAGTTAAGAGAAGGATATTTGAATAGAAGCAAAGAGAAAAACTTCCTATCTATTGAAGAAGCTCGTAAAAATAAATTCAAAATCGACTGGAATACTTTCGAACCTGTAAAACCAAATTTCATTGGAACTAAAACTATTGAAGTAGAACTATCCGAACTAGTAGATTTTATCGATTGGACACCATTTTTTCAATCATGGGAATTGTATGGAAAGTTTCCAGCGATTTTGACTGATGAAATTGTAGGCGAACAAGCTTCTGATTTATATAAAGATGCCCAAAAAATGCTTTCTCAAATTGTTTCAGAAAAATGGTTCACAGCAAAAGGGATTTTAGGAATTTTTCCAGCGAATACAATAAATCATGATGATATTGAACTTGTCACTTCGAGCGGAGTCGAGAAGTTTTTGACTTTAAGACAACAATCTCAAAAAACTGTTGGAGCTCCAAATATCGCATTAGCTGATTTTATTGCTCCAAAGGAAATTGGAAAACAAGATTATATTGGATGTTTCTGTGTCACAACTGGTTTTGGAGTAGATGAAAAAGCTTCGGAATTCGAAAAGCAATTAGATGATTACAATTCGATTTTAGTTAAAGCTTTAGGAGATAGATTAGCAGAAGCTTTCGCAGAATATTTGCATTTGAAAGTACGAAAAGAAATTTGGGGTTACGCTTCCGATGAGGTGTTGTCAAATGAGGAATTAATTAAAGAAAAGTATAAAGGAATTCGTCCTGCTCCCGGATATCCCGCTTGTCCCGACCATTTAGAAAAACCAACGATTTGGAAATTATTAAATGTAGAACAAGAAATAGGAGTGAAGTTAACCGAAAGTATGGCAATGTGGCCAGCAGCTTCGGTTTCGGGTTATTATTTTGCGAATCCAGAAAGTAAATATTTTGGTTTAGGAAAAATTAAAAAAGACCAATTGGAAGATTACGCCAAAAGAAGAAATATTAGCATTGAACAAGCCGAAAAATGGCTATCACCCAATTTAGCAGATTAAAGAAGTTTATAGTTTGCTGTTTATGGTTCAAATTAGGAAACCACAAACAATAAACAATTAACCACAAACATAAAACATGAAAGTAACTGAACATATACAAAATGCCAACGGAAAACCTTTGTTCTCCTTCGAAATTTTACCACCCTTAAAAGGACAAAACATTCAATCTATTTTTGACAGTATTGATCCATTGATGGAATTCAATCCGCCGTTTATTGACGTGACTTATCATCGTGAGGAATATGAATTCAAAGAGCTAGAAAATGGCTTACTTCAGAAAAAAGTAGTAAAAAAGCGTCCGGGAACGGTTGGGATTTGTGCTGGAATTCAGAATAAGTATGAAGTGGATGCTATTCCGCATATTTTATGTGGTGGATTTACCAAAGAAGATACAGAGAATTTATTAATTGATTTAGATTTCTTAGGAATTGACAATGTCGTAGCGCTTCGTGGTGATGCAGTTAAAAGCGAAATTTACTTCAAACCTGAAAAAGAAGGTCACGCTTATGCTTCGGAATTAGTAACGCAAATCAGTAATCTGAACAAAGGAATTTATTTGGACGAAGATTTGCAAAATTCCACAAAAACCGATTTTTGCATTGGAGTTGCGGGTTATCCCGAAAAACATATGGAAGCACCAAGTTTAGATAGCGATATTCATTTCGTAAAGCAAAAAATCAAAAATGGAGCAGATTATATCATTACCCAAATGTTTTTTGATAATAAAAAGTTCTTCGATTTTGTTGCCAAATGCAGAGCGGCTGGAATTACGGTTCCAATTATTCCAGGATTGAAACCTATTGCAACCAAAAAACAATTGAATTTAATTCCACATCGATTCAGTTTAGAATTACCAGATGATTTAATTATGGAAGTGGTAAAAGCAAAAGATAACGAAGCTGTGAAACAAATTGGTATTGAGTGGTGTACGCAACAAAGTAAAGAGTTAATTGCTGCTGGAATTCCAGTTTTACATTATTATTCTATGGGAAAAGCAGAAAATGTAAAGGCGATTGCGAAAGAAATTTTTTAATTAAAAACCTTCATCAAGAGGTTTTTTTTATGTTTCAATAACATTCTGTTAATTTAACTGTATTAAGTTTGTCAAAATATCGACAACTTACATTAAAATCAGATTAAATGTATTTTTTAAAATAATTTAAGGTTTGTGTTAAAAATGTATTTAATATCTCATTTTTTTAGCTTAAAAATTCATTTGAAATGATAAATGTTTAATGTTTTTGTTAAAATATTATGTGATTAATTGCGTGATGTGATTTTTTTTGAAAAAATATTTTTTAGTTACATAAAATTGTCGTAATTTAGGAATACTTAAAACCCAGATGTTATGAAGAAAATATTTTACACTTTTGTCATTTTGTTTTTAGTGAATATTACTTTCGCTGGGGAACTAGATTCAATTTTATCAGAAGCTAGAACTTTAAAAGCAAAAAAAGATTATACTGAGGCTATAAAAACTTTTGAGAAGTACGTAAAGTTGGCCAAAGATGAGAATTTGAAAGATGTATATGTAGAAATTGCAAATTGTAATTTTTATTTAGGTAAAAAAGATGTAGCTGTAAAGTATATCAAAAAGGCAATAACAGATTATGGTTTTAAAGAAAGTGACTTTATTTATAATCAAGTTATCGATGCGCAATTATCTGACTATGCTTTAGCTCAGGTTTATGATGAATTAGACAAACTACAAAATAGGTATTTAGCGACTAATGATTAAGAAAATGAGTGTTTTTAAACACTCATTTTTTTTTGGTTTTTTCTCTAAAAATATCCTCAAGTTTTTTGGACTTTTTAGACATTTGTAAAATTCTTAAATTGTTAGCTTGGGCAAAATCAAACACTTGAGGTCTCATATCATCTGTAGATTCAAAAGTTAATTCCCAGCTAATTTTATCCTTGGTTTGTTTGTTTACAAGATTTTCAAATTCAATTAGAACTTCATCAATTACAATGTCAAATTCAACTTCAATAATTTGATGTTCAATTTCATTTTTTGTTAAAGATTGAAGCGATTTATCTTCTACCAATTCTCCTTTATTGATTATAATGACTCTATCACAAATAGCTTCAACTTCTTGCATAATATGTGTCGAAAGAAAAACCGTTTTATTTTTCCCAACATTTTTAATTAATTCTCTGATTTCAACCAATTGATTTGGATCTAATCCAGTAGTGGGTTCATCTAAAATTAAAACTTCAGGATCGTGTAATAAAGCGCAAGCTAAGCCTACACGCTGACGATATCCTTTCGAAAGTTGACCTATTTTTTTATGACTTTCAGGTGTTAATCCTGTTAATTTAATTACTTCATCAATTCTTGATTTAGAAACTTTATAGACATCTGCATTAAAAGCTAAGTATTCTCTAATGTATAAATCTAAATATAATGGATTATGCTCAGGTAAATAGCCAACGGATTTTTGAACATCTTTTGACTGTGTCAAAACATCAAAACCATTTACCTCAGCTTTTCCTTCGTCAGCTGAAAGATAAGTAGTTAAAATTTTCATTAAAGTAGATTTTCCAGCGCCATTTGGACCCAAAAATCCAACAATTTCACCTTTTTTTATTGTAAATGAAATCGAATCTAGGGCTTTTTGGTCACCATAAAATTTAGAGATGTTTTCAACTACTATCGACATATTGATTACTTTTTAGCAAATGTAAAAAAATAACTTACATATAAATAATATTAAAGTATGTTAAAAAATCTATTTTGTTTAATAAAAATAGTAAATTTGTTAAACAAAAAAATTTGATTATGGCAACTAAAAAGAAAAAAATAACATCCGAAACAATTTCAGATAATTACATTGAATTTGTTCTTACAAATGGAAAAATGCCAAATTCAGTTTATGAATTTGCAAAAAGTAATGGTTTTGAAGAAGCTGAATTTTATCAATTTTTTGCGTCTTTTGAACAAATTGAACAAGATTTTTTCAAGCAAATGTTCAATTACACTTTATCAATGATTCAAAAATCAGACGATTATGAAGCTTATGATTCAAAACAGAAATTGTCGGTTTTTTATTTTACTTTTTTTGAAGTAGCAACAGCAAATAGAAGTTTTGTAAATTATCTATTGGTTCAAGAAAAGAATAAATTAAAATCGTTATCTAAACTAAAATCACTTAGAACTTCTTATTTGGAATTTGTGAAAGCGATTTTAGAGAATCCAATTAAATCAGATATTGAAAGGTTCAATAAAGTGCAAAGCAAAGTTTTGGTTGAAGGTGCTTGGGCACAGTTTTTATCGATTCTAAAATATTGGTTAGATGATACTTCTCCAAATTTCGAAAAAACCGATGTTTTTATTGAAAAGTCAGTTAAAGCAAGTTTTGACGTTTTATACAATGTGCCTTTTGAAAGCGTTTTAGACTTTGGAAAATTTCTTTGGAAAGAGAAAATGAATATGTAATTAGTAAGAAATGAAAAAAATTGATTCTATTCCAACAAACAAAATAGAGCGTGTTGCCAAATTGGTTACAACAGGAGCAAAAGTTGGTGGAAATTACTTAAAATATTATGGCGAAAAAGTCATAAATCCTTCGTTAACCAAAGATAAATTGCACGAAGAAAACGCAACGGATATTTACGATGGATTAAAAGAACTCAAAGGAAGTGCACTGAAAGTTGCTCAAATGCTCAGCATGGAAAAAAACCTTTTGCCCAAATCGTATGTAGAAAAATTTTCATTATCGCAATTTTCGGTGCCTCCTTTATCAGCACCATTGGTTCGTAAAACATTTAAAAATTATTTCAAGCAATATCCAGAGGATTTATTCGATTCTTTTTCTCCCGATTCTATCAATGCAGCAAGTATTGGTCAAGTACACCAAGCGGAAAAAGACGGAAAAAAGTTAGCAGTTAAAATTCAATATCCTGGTGTTCGAGACAGTATTAAAACGGATATTGCTTTAGTAAAACCAGTAGCGATTCGAATGTTCAATTTACAAGGAACTTCTGATGAGTATTTTCAAGAAGTGGAAGATAAACTAACGGAAGAAACTGATTATCAATTAGAGCTTTCGCAAAGTGAACAAACTAGAAAAGATTGTGCTGTTATTGAAAATTTAAAGTTTCCACAATACTATCCTGAATATTCTTGCGAAAGAATTATTACCATGGATTGGATGAAAGGTGTGCATCTTTCTGAGTTTTGTGAAAAGGAAACTTCACAAGAAAAAAGAGATAAAATCGGACAAACGTTATGGAATTTTTACATGTTCCAAATTCATAAATTGAAAAAATTTCATGCCGATCCACATCCTGGTAATTTTTTAGTTGATGAAGATGCTAATTTAATCGCGATTGATTTTGGTTGTATGAAAGAAATTCCAGATTCGTTTTACAAACCCTATTTTGAAGTAGCAACTCCAGAAGCACTTGCGGATAAAGCTTATTTTGAAAGAAAATTATACGAATTAGAAATTTTAAAAGAAACCGATTCAGTTAAAGAGAAAGAGTTTTTCTCTAAAATGTTTCACGAATTATTATCGGTTTTTACACAACCTGTCCAAGCGGATGAATTTGATTTTTCAAACCCAACATTTTTTGCTCAAATCGCTGCATTAAGTGAGAAGTTTTCAAATGATAAAACACTTCGAAAAATGAACGGAAGTAGAGGTTCGAAACACTTTATATATGTAAACCGAACATTTTTTGGTTTGTACAACTTAATGTTCGATATAAAAGCAAAAATAAAAGTGAACGATTTTGAAAGATACCTTTCATAAAGGCAATAAATCCTATTTGCCCACTAAGGTTTGTTTAGTTTGTGAGCGACCTTTTTCATGGCGAAAAAAATGGGCAAAGAATTGGGAGGAAGTCAAATATTGTAGTGATGCATGTAGAAAAAAGAAATAAAAAAATACTTTGGTTTCGAAATAATCTTCGAACACACGATGCTTCTTATTGGAAATATATTGCTCCAGAGGATGAAGTAATTGCGGTGTATTGCATTGAACCGAATTGGTTACAACCAACGCGTTATGGTTGGAAGAAAATGGAAGCTTTTCGCGCAAAATTTTTATTAGAAACACTACATGTGTTACAACAAAATCTTTCCAAATTCGGTATTCAATTATATATTTTTCAAAAAACAGCATCAGAAGCCTTTCAAGATATTTACAATCAATTCCCATTCGATACAATTATTTCTCAAAACGAATGGACTTCTGAAGAACGTACCATAGAAAATGAAATAAAAGCAACATTTCCAAATGTTAATTGGAATACATTTTACGATCAATTTTTAATCGAACCCAATGATTTAACTTTTTCAATACAAGATTTACCAAATGTTTTCACAGCTTATCGAAAAAAAGTGGAAGAAAATTGGGATGTTAAAAATTGTGTTGAATTTCCAAAGGAAAAGTTTACTATTGTCGAGTTATCTTTTTCAAAAGAAATACCAACACTAGAAGATTTAGGTTATGAATCTATATTAATAGATCATCGTTCTGCATTTCCTTTTGAGGGAGGAGAAAATGCGGCTTTAAAACATTTGAAAAATTACATTTGGGAATTTCAACAAATAAAAACGTATAAAGAAACACGCAACGAACTTGTTGGTGTAAATTATAGTACAAAATTTTCTGCTTGGTTGGCAAATGGATCTCTTTCACCAAGAATAATTTATCAGGAAATCAGAAAATTTGAACAAGAAGTTATAGCAAACGAATCAACCTATTGGGTTTTGTTTGAATTATTGTGGCGCGATTTTTTCAAATGTGTAAGTTTAAAATTTGGCGATGCATTGTTTTACCAAAGTGGGATTTTAGATAGAAAGTATCATTGGAAACAAAACCCAACGATAATTCAAAATTGGATTGAAGGTAAAACAGAATATGATTTCATAAACGCCAATATGCTTGAATTGAAATTAACGGGGTGGATGAGTAATCGTGGCCGACAAAATGTGGCAAGCTATTTTGCGAAAGAAAAGGAACAAGATTGGCGTATAGGCGCGAGTTACTTTGAAGCTATGTTGATTGACTACGATGTGCATTCTAATTATGGCAATTGGAATTATTTAGCAGGTGTAGGGAACGATCCTCGTGATCGAAAATTCAATATCGATTTACAAGCTAAAAATTACGATAGTTTTCATGTTTTTCGCAATTTATGGTTAACTAAAAATAAAGTAGAAGTATGATTTTACGAATTATTTTAGGCGACCAACTCAACCCGAATCATTCTTGGTTTAAAGAAAAAAATCAAGAAAATTATCTATATGCAATGATGGAATTGCGTTCGGAAACCGATTATGTAATGCATCATTATAAAAAAGTCGTGGCGTTTTTCGATGCGATGCGAAATTTTCACCATTGGTTACAAACTCAAAAACTAAATACAGTTTATTATAAACTCACCGATAAAGAAAACAAACAGCGTTTTACTGAAAATATTTTGTTTTTAATTGATAAATACAACATTGAAGAAGTTCATTATCAATTTCCAGATGAAAAAAGATTGTATGATGAATTCAAAGAACTAAAAAAGAAAAGTTCTATTGCTGTAAAAGCTTTTGATAGTGAACATTTTTATTGTTCGTTACAAGAATTAGCGGAATTTGGGAAAGAAAAGAAATACGAATTACTGGAAAATTTTTATCGTCATGTAAGGAAGAAAAATCATGTTTTACTTGAAAATGAAAAACCTTTAGGTGGAAAATGGAATTATGATGCTGAAAATCGTAACAAATGGAAAGAAGAATTTAAAGTTCCAAAAGTCTTAACCTTTGACAATTCAGTTGATGAAATTATTGCCGATTTAGAAGTAGCAAAAATTGAAACCTTCGGTCAAAAAACTAAGATTTCTCAATTTCCAAATTCAAGAGAACAAGCATTAGCGCAGTTCGATTATTTTTTAAAGTATCTGTTGCCCCATTTTGGGACGTATCAAGACGCTATGCATACGGAAGAAGTAATGCTTTTTCATTCGAATTTATCATTTGCTTTGAATGTAAAAATGATAAGTCCGAAAGAAATTGTAGAAAAAACCGAAGCTTATTTTCATGAAAACCAAGGTGTAATTGAATTAGCACAAGTAGAGGGATTTATTCGTCAAATCATAGGTTGGCGCGAATATGTTCGCATGATGTATTGGAATCATTTTGATACTATGAAAAAAGGTAATTTTTTTAATCACAATCGAAAATTGCCTGATGTTTATTGGAAAGGAAAATCAAAAATGAATTGTATAGCAAATTGTGCGCAAAATTCTTTAGATAATGCGTATGCACATCATATTCAGCGGTTAATGGTTTTAGGGAATTTTGCGTTGTTAATGGAAACCCATCCTGACGAGGTAGATGCATGGTATTTAGGTGTTTATGCAGATGCAATAGAATGGGTGCAATTGCCAAATACGCGTGGCATGAGTCAGTTTGCAGATGGTGGTAAAATAGCGACTAAACCTTATGTATCTTCCGGAAATTATATCGACAAAATGAGTAATTATTGCTCGGATTGTAGTTACGATAAAAAAACGAAGTATGAAGAAAATAGTTGTCCGTTTAATAGTTTATACTGGAATTTTTTAGATAGAAACAGAGAAAAGTTACAAGAGAATAGAAGAATGAAAATGATGTATGCATTATTAAATAAAATGGATAAAACCGAATTATCAAAAACTTTAAAACGAGCAAACCATTTATTAGAAACTAGAAATTTTTAAGATTTTGGAATTAAATATTGAGCAAATAGATCGAATTATTGAAATGGCTTGGGAAGATAGAACGCCTTTTGAAGCTATCGAATTTCAGTTTGGGTTACCCGAAAAAGAAGTTATTAAATTAATGCGTACCGAATTAAAACGGTCGTCTTTTAATCGTTGGCGCAAACGAGTAAATTCTGGCGTAAGTCAAAAGCATTTACACAAACGCAATCCAGAAATAAATCGATTCAAATGTGCCTTACAAAGACAAATAACAGGGAATAAAATAAGCAAAAGATGAAAACATATTTAATAATTGGCGGAAGCAAAGGAATTACAAAAGAAGTAGTAAAACTACTTTCAGCAAATGGTGACTTTTGCTACATGATTTCGCAAACAAAACCCGATTTTGATTACAACGGCGAACATTTTTCATTAAATGTATTACAAGATGAATTACCGCAATTGCCTCAATTAGACGGAATCGTTTATGGAGCAGGTACTATTAATTTAAAACCTTTTAATCGGTTAACAACGGAAGATTACAAAAATGATATGGAAGTCAATTTTTTTGGTGCAGTAAAAGTTATTCAAAATTACTTACCTAATATAAAAGCTTCTGAAAGCGCAAGTTTGGTTTTATTTAGTTCTGTAGCAGCTCAACGAGGAATGCCTTTCCATGCTAGTATTGCTGCTGCAAAAGGAGCGGTTGAAGGTTTTACAAAAAGTTTAGCAGCCGAATTAGCGCCAAAAATTAGAGTAAATGCCATTGCGCCATCAATTGTAAACACACCATTAGCTTCTGGAATTTTACGCAATGAAAAAATAGTAGAAAACATGGAAGCAAAACATCCTTTAAAAAGAATTTTACAACCCGAAGACGTGGCACAAACTGTTAAGTTTCTCTTAGGAAATGATTCGAAAGGAATTACAGGACAAATATTCATTCAAGATAACGGATTAATTTCTCTGAGTTATTGATCTTTTACAAATTAAAAAACAAATGCTATGACAAAGAATCCGAATACCAAAAATTTAAATTTAGTTCAATTTTCAGTAGATGAAATTGGAGATAATCACATGTTCACATCTGTTGAAACACCTTTAAAAAATGATGCTTTTTTAATGTCTGATGAAGAAAAGAAACAAAAAATTTCTTTTCACTTTAGAGAGATAATGGAAGTTTTAGGCCTCGATTTAACCGATGATTCCTTAAAAGGAACACCTGATCGTGTAGCTAAAATGTATGTAGAAGAAATTTTTTCGGGCTTAAAACCAGAAAATAAACCTAAGGTTGCTCTTTTTGAGAATAAATACCAATACAATCAAATGTTGGTTGAAAAAGATATCACGTTTTATTCAAATTGTGAACATCATTTTGTACCCATTTATGGTAAAGTACATGTTGCTTATATTTCAAGTGGCACTGTGATAGGATTATCAAAAATTAATAGAATTGTACAATATTTTGCAAAACGACCACAAGTTCAAGAGCGCTTAACTATGCAAATTGCAAACGAATTAAAATCTATTTTAGGAACCGAAGATATAGCAGTAATAATTGATGCAAAACATCTTTGTGTTTCTTCAAGAGGAATTCAAGATGATACTTCTGCTACAGTAACCAATTATTTTGGAGGTGCATTTGAAGAACCACATAGAGTGGATACCTTATTAAAATTTATTAAAAATTAGATTAGCAATTCAATTTAATTTCTATATTTGCTTAACTGAAAACAACAGATGAAAAATTTCGTAACATATTTTAACAACTTATATTATTTCTTTTTCTGGAGAGAAAAGGGATTGTTGTTATGTTATGTAAAAAAATAAAAGAATAAAATTTATTTAAATAGATATACAACAATCCCGAAGTAGAACTTCGGGATTTTTTTTGAATATATGGTAAGTAAAATTGCAATTCAAGGGATTCAAGGATCATTTCACCACCAAGTGGCAACAGAGTATTTTCAAAATGGAGATATGGTTATAGAATGTGATTCGTTTAAAAAAGTAATGGAAATAGTAAGTTCGGGTATGGCAACACATGGTATAATTGCTTTAGAAAATTCTATTGCAGGAACCATTTTGCCAAATTATGCATTGATGGACAAGTACAATACGTTTATTACAGGCGAACACTATGTGAATATCAACATGAATTTATTAGCATTAAATGGCCAAAAAATTGAAGATTTAAAGGAAGTTCATTCGCACCCCATTGCGCTTTTACAATGTGCTGATTTTTTTGATCAATACCCAAATATTAAATTAGTGGAAAGTAGTGATACAGCAAATGCTGCAAAAAAAATTCAAGAAAATCAATTAAACGGAATTGGTGCTTTGGCTGGAGACATTGCAGCCAAAATGTATAAGTTAGAAATTTTAAAACCTAGTGTTCATACAGTGAAAAGTAATAAAACTCGATTTGTAATTTTAGAGGCAAAAAAAGACAGAAAAGTAGAAGATAAGATTAATAAGGCTTCTTTAAAATTTGAACTAGATGACACCCCAGGAAATTTGGCTACAGTATTAAATGTTATTAATAATTGCAAACTGAATTTAACAAAAATTCAATCCTTACCAATTATAGAGAAACCCTTTAGTTATTCGTTTTTTATAGATGTGGTTTTTGAAAAAAGAAAACACTACGAAAAAGCGAAATCACTGTTAGAAATAATGACCTTAGATTTTAAAGTGTTAGGAGAATATCAATCAGGAAATCAAAATTAATAGTAATTTTACAATATATTTTTATAAAATGGAGAATAGAAAAGACATGCGCAAATGGTTAGATGATTTTAATTTATCTCATCCACTAGTTATTGCTGGTCCATGTAGTGCTGAAACAGAAGAACAAGTTTTAAAAATAGCTCATGAATTAAAAGATTCAGATGTTTCTATTTTCAGAGCAGGAATATGGAAGCCAAGAACACGACCAGGAGGTTTTGAAGGCGTGGGAGCAATCGGTTTAAAATGGTTGCAAAAAGCTAAGGCAGAAACAGGATTGCTAATGGCCACAGAAGTTGCTACGGCTGCACATGTGCAACTAGCTTTAGAACACGATATAGACGTTTTATGGATTGGAGCACGTACAACTGTAAATCCATTTGCGGTGCAAGAAGTTGCAGATGCGTTGAGAGGAACTGATAAGATTGTCTTATTGAAAAATCCAGTAAACCCAGATTTATCTTTATGGTTGGGTGGAGTAGAACGATTATATAATGACGATATTAAAAAATTAG
>JAIXHM010000065.1 GCA_030145825.1 Flavobacterium sp. | reverse complement strand
AACGTAGTATTTTCTATCAGCAGATTTTTCAATTTGTTTTTCAGCAATTATAAAGCTAATTTTTAATCTATACGCTCTACTTGCTTTATTTGTTTAAATTTGTTTACCAGAACTTCTTTCTTTAACTGCTAAAACATTTAAGTTTAAAACTGATAATTTAGAACCTTTTTCAACAGTTTTAGTTAAGTTGTCGTTTTGCATCACTAAAGTATCATTAAAACGCTTCGCATCGTCTAAAACAACATTTGTACTATCTAAATTAGATTTTAAAGTAACATTTTGTTGTTTTAATAATTCGTTTTCAGCTTTTAAATTTTCAAACTCTCTGTTTAATTTTGCATAAAGTCCTTGATATTTTCTCATAGATGCAGAATCATCTTTTGCTTTTTGTAATTCACCTAAAAGCTTTTCCATTTCAGCCTTCTGTGCATCAATATCACTTTTTAAAGCATTGTTCTCATTAGACATTGATTCTAATTCAGCAATTTTAGCTTTAATTTCATTTTCTAATGACGTTTTTTCTGTAGTTAATTCAGTAACTTGTTTTTTGTTGTCTGAATTCATTTTGAAAATATAGCCTAAACTTCCTAAAAATAATAAGGCTAATACTACCACAGCTGCTTTTAATCCAGAATTGTTTTGTTTATTTTCCATAATTGGGGTGTAATTGGTTTTTAACAAACATACGATATAAAAAGTATTTTTTCAACATATAGATAAATTCATTGTTTAATTCTTATTTTTGGAAAGCTAATACCTACAAAAAATGAACAATATTAAACTTCTTACAGCTAATGAGTTAGCTAAATTAACAAATCATAGAAGTGGTGAAATAAAATTTGGTGAAAAAGTAGAAATAATCCCAGATGGCGTTGACATTTGGAAATTTATTAAAGAATCTTCGGCTAAATTTGTCTTATTTGGAATTCCCGAAGACATCGGAGTTAAAGCAAATCATGGAAGAACTGGTGCTTCAACCGCATTTGAAAGTGCTTTAAAAAGTCTTGTAAACATTCAACATAATAAGTTTTGTAAAGGTAATGATTTACTTATTTTAGGCGAATTAGATGTTGCGGAAGAAATGGAAAAAGCAAGTCATTTAAGTATTTCTAATAAAAACGACAAAAAAGAACTTTTTGATTTAGTTTCCAAAGTAGATAAGGAAGTTTCACATATCATTCATCAAATTGTTAGTACTGGAAAATTTCCGATTATTATTGGTGGCGGACATAATAACGCTTACGGAAATATTAAAGGATTAGCTTTGGCTAAAGGAAAACCTGTAAATGCTGTTAATTTTGATGCCCATACCGATTTTAGAATCATGGAAGGTCGACATTCTGGAAATGGATTTACTTATGCATTTGAAGAAGGTTTCTTGAAAAATTATTTCATTTTTGGTTTACACGAAAATTTTGTTTCAAAAAGTGTATTTAATACTATTAAAACTTTACAAGAACGTGTTCGCTATGTAAGTTATGAAGAAATTGAAGTTCGCAAAACAAAAGATTTTAATATTGAACTTAATAATGCCTATCAATTTGTAAAAACTGATCCTTTTGGAATTGAGTTGGATTTAGATGCAATTCCAGGAATTTATTCGAGTGCCATGACATTAACAGGTTTTAGCGTTCAACAAGCCCGACATTACATTCATTTTTTTGGTAAAAATAAGAATGCCGCTTATTTGCATATTTGTGAAGCTGCACCAAATTTAGACGATAATAAAACCAATAGTCATTTAACAGGTAAGTTAATTGCCTATCTAATTACAGATTACATAAAAAGTAAAAGTTTAGACATATAATGGAAATTATTGTTATTGCTATAGTTGCTTTCTTTGCATCTGGATTAACTTTCTTTTCAGGTTTTGGTTTAGGTACCCTTTTACTTCCTGCATTTGCTTTGTTTTTTCCTATAGAAATAGCCATTAGTTTAACAGCAATTGTTCATTTTTTGAATAATATTTTTAAACTATCATTAGTTGGAAAAAATATTCATTGGAAAACAGTTTTGTTATTTGGATTACCAGCAACTGTTTTTGCTTTTGTTGGAGCCAAAGTTTTAAATCTTTTAACTGAACTACCTACTCTAGTTAATTTTGTTTTTTTTGAAAAAACATTTGCTACCAATTGGATGAAAATAATAATTGGTACATTACTAATTCTTTTTTCACTTTTTGATATTATTCCAGGTTTAAAAAGAATGAAATTCAATGAAAAATTGTTGCCAATTGGTGGAATTTTAAGTGGTTTTTTTGGTGGATTATCAGGTCATCAAGGTGCTTTGCGTTCTGCTTTTTTAATGAAATTACCCATAACTAAAGAACAATTTATTGCATCCGGAATTTTTATTGCTTGTTGTATTGATATAAGTCGGTTAAGTGTTTATAGTAATTCGAATATTTTTACGCATTCTTCTATAAACATAAACATACTTGCTATTGCAACAGTTGCTGCTTTTACGGGAGCTTTTTTAGGAAATAAATTGGTTAATAAAATAACAATAGACATTCTACACAAAATTGTAGCACTACTTATTGTAGTTTTTTCAATTTGTATGATATTAGGAATTATTTAGTTTCGTGATTAGCTCGTGAATAATTTGAAATAATTTAGAAGCTTCAAATGGTTTTACCACCACATCATTTATTTGAGCATCTTTTGCTTTATCTATAATTTCTTCTTTTTCGAATGCTGTAACAGCAATAATTGGCGTTGTTATACCTTTTGCTCTAATTAGTTTGGAAGTTTCAAAACCATTAATTTTAGGCATATTAATATCCATTAAAATTGCATCATAACTTTCTGATTCTAATTTACTTAATGCAGCAAAACCATCATCAACAATGTCACAAATAAACTTATGGTTTTCTAATAATCTTTTTGTTACAACTTGGTTAATCTTGTTATCTTCAACTACTAAAATATTGTATGGTTTAAATTGCGTAAAATCTACCTCAACGTTTTCAATAAAATCTTGATTTTTAGAATTTCCGTTTTTAAATGGAATAATAAATGTAATTGTAGTTCCTTTTCCCTCTTCACTGTGCAAATCAATAGAACCTTTAAATAAACTTATAAGTTTCTTTACGATAGTTAATCCTAAGCCTGTTCCTTGATAATCGTCTTCTTTTCGTTCTATTTGAACAAATTTTTCGAAAACAGCTTGTTGGTATTTTTTAGGAATTCCAATTCCAGTATCGATAACTTTAAACTCTATAAAATAGTCTTCACCAATAACATTGTTTAAAAAAGCATTTAAATTTACTCTGCCATTTTGAGTAAACTTAAGCGAATTACTCATTAAATTTATAATAATTTGGGAAAGTCTAATTTTGTCTCCAATTAAAAACTGTGGAATTCTATTATCAATGTTAATTTCAATTTTGTTATTGTTTCTACGTGCAATGGTTTCTAGAGATTCTTTAATATTTTCTACGACGTCTTCTAAACAAAAAACTTTATTTTCTAATACAACTTTGTTTTCTTCAATTTTGTAAACTTTCAAAATATCATTTACTAATGATAATAAATAATTTGCGGAAAACTTGAGTGCTTTTAAATGCGGACTGTTTTTAAGTTCTGGATGTTCTTCTTCAATTATATCAGTAGTACCAATAACACCATACAAAGGAGTTCTTAACTCATGACTTATAGTAGAAATAAATTGTGATTTTATATTTGAAGCTTCCTCAGCTTGTTCTTTTGCTTTAAACAATTCTTCGTTTGCAGCTTTAAGTTCTAAATTTTTCTCAGCTCTTAATTTATTATTTCGGTACAATGAGAAAATAAAAAGCATCATAAATGAAAAAACGACAATAAATAAAGAAACAATAACTTTATTTGTTTTTAGTTTTACTTCCTGAAGTAATTTTTCGGCTTTAATACGTTCTAATTTTTTTTGTGACTCTAAACTAGAAATTTCAGATTCTTTTTGGGCTACTTTGTTTAAACGCTCATCACTGTAAATTTGACTTTTTAAAGAATCTTTTTTTGTTAAAAAATCGAATGCTCGTTTATAATCGTTATGCTTTTTATAAAAAGAAGCCATATCGTTATATAAATCTACAATATGAGATTTTACAAACTCTACTTGATTATTATTTGAAATTATGTAAGCTTTTTGATAGTAATTATCGGCTTCTTCAAAATTGTTTTTGTAATTGTTATAATAATCTGCTAATAAAGAATAAAACGTTATTTTAGATTCTAAATCATCATTTGTTTCAACATAACTCTTAACTTGAAGTAAATAAACGATACCTTCTTCATAATTTGCCACTCTAAATAATGCAGCAATTAAATTTAATTTTGAATAAGTAACTTCGCTTACATCATTTATTTTTTCTGCATATTTAATTCCTTCTTTGTAATATTTTATACTTTCATTAAAATCTATTTGGTGGTAAGAGTAAGTGTTTGCAAGATTATTGTTTAACCAACATTTTATAGTATCGTTGTTGGTTTTATTGGCATGAGTTAATCCTTTTTTATAATATTCAACAGCTTTATTTACATCATAAAAATCGTTGTAATTTAAACCTATCAAATTATAAGCTCTTGCTGCGTTTACATAATCTTTACTATCTAATGCTAAATGAAGTGCTTGATTAGCATTTTCTATAGATTCGTCATTTTTTAATTCTAGAAAAAGTTTTCCAGAGCGTGATAGTAAATCTTCAATTTTATTTTGATTACCACTATTTTGAGAAATACAAAAGTGAGCAAGCAATAAAATTAAAATTTGTAAAAGTCGTCTCACGATAAAAAATTAACTAATGAATTACTAAAATAAAAAAAACCTGACAAAAAAGTCAGGTTTTTTTGAAAAAATATTTTTAAAATTATTTATTAAAAATAATATGGCCCTGCCCAACTACTACTTTCTCCATTTTGACAATTTGCCTTTACATAAAATGCTGTCCATAAACAATACATCCCACTAAAAGTAATTCCATTATTTGTTGTTGTATATGCATTTGATGTATCAGAAGGTTGATCACCTTGTGTTACAACACAAACTGTGTAACTTGCTGGCGTACCATAATCATAACTCCAACTCAAAGCCCTAGTAGCTCCTAAACCTGCATTACAAGAACCCGAAATAACATAACTACTCAAATTATGAGGAGCAGGACAACTTCCAATTGTTGTATAAGTATATTTTACAAAATTACTAGTATCATTAGGAAATGAAGAATTACAAACTGCTCTTACATAAAAATCGTAAGTAGTATTTGGTTGTATATTATTAATAGTTATATAATAAGAGCTAAATTGTGTACTTGTATTCACTCTTGTACCAGATCCTAAATTAAAACCTGATGTTCCATATTCAATTTCATAATAAGATGGTGAACTGTCGTTATAACTTAAATCTATATTTACACTTGAAGTACTAGATTGATAAAATGATGCAAAAGCGGTTCCTGTACAATTACTTGGACCTGTCGTAATGCTACTCATTTTTACAGTTTTAGCTTCTTCAGTAGAGCTACAGATACCTGTAAAATAAAAATCATAAGTTGTACTTGGATTTAAATTATCAATAGTCACATAAGTATTTGATGTAGTCATGATAGTTCCTGTACCTTTCACAAAACCAGTTAATCCATATTCAATTTTAGTAGAATTAGCATTATTACCACTTTCAAAATAAAAACTTATCATGGTTGCATCAATACTACTAACCCCAATATTTTCTATTTTACCGCAAGAGTCACCCCCATCATCACTAGAACAAGAGTTAAAAGTTATTGCTGTTAATATTACCAACAACAAAGTCGAAAGAATAGTTTTTTTAGTCATATAATTTATCTAATTAATTTTTTGTATTTAATTCTCGTTGGCGTTACTTCTTTACCAAGACGCTTTTTCTTATTTTCTTCATAATCAGAGAAACTTCCTTCGAAAAAATATACCTGAGAATCACCTTCAAAAGCCAAGATATGAGTACAAACTCTATCTAAAAACCAACGGTCGTGAGAAATAATTACCGCACAACCTGCAAAGTTTTCTAAACCTTCTTCTAAAGCACGAAGCGTATTGATATCCAAGTCATTCGTTGGCTCATCTAAAAGTAAAACGTTTCCTTCTTCTTTTAATGTCATTGCCAAGTGTAAACGGTTACGTTCACCTCCAGATAATGTAGAAACTTTTTTGTTTTGATCACTTCCACCAAAATTAAAACGAGAAAGATATGCTCTTGAGTTTACTTGACGACCACCCATCATAACCAATTCTTGTCCGTCGCTGAAGTTTTCCCAAATTGACTTTTCTAAATCAATATCTTTATGTGATTGATCTACATAAGCAATTTTTACCGTATCGCCTATTGTAAATTCTCCGCTATCTGGTTGTTCTTCACCCATAATCATTCTAAAGATAGTTGATTTACCAGCACCATTTGGTCCAATAATACCAACAATTCCTGCTTGAGGTAAGGTAAAGTTTAAATCTTCATATAATAATTTATCTCCAAAAGCTTTTGAAACATGTTTAGCTTCAATAACATTTGTACCTAAACGCGGTCCATTAGGAATATAAATTTCTAATTTTTCTTCTAATTGTTTTTGGTCTTCATTTAACAATCGATCATAATTTTGTAAACGTGCTTTTTGCTTCGTTTGACGACCTTTTGCACCTTGACGAACCCAATCTAACTCGCGTTCTAATGTTTTTCTTCTTTTAGAAGCTGTTTTTTCCTCTTGTTCTAAACGTTTTGCTTTTTGGTCTAACCAAGACGAATAATTTCCTTTCCACGGAATACCTTCTCCTCTATCTAATTCTAAAATCCAACCTGCAACATTATCTAAGAAATAACGGTCGTGTGTAACTGCAATAACAGTTCCTGCATATTGTTGTAGATGTTGTTCTAGCCAAAGCACCGATTCTGCGTCTAAGTGGTTGGTAGGCTCATCTAATAATAATACATCGGGTTGTTGTAAAAGTAGACGGCAAAGTGCTACACGGCGTTTTTCACCTCCAGAAAGCACTTTAATTGGAGTATCAGCTTCTGGAGTACGAAGCGCATCCATTGCAACTTCTAATTTATTATCGATTTCCCAAGCTCCAGCAGCATCAATTTTATCTTGAAGTTCTGCTTGACGATCCATAAGTTTTTGCATCTTATCGGCATCTTCATAGACTTCAGGTAAACCAAAATCGTCATTTATTTTATTAAATTCATCTAATAAAGCATAAATTTCAGCCGCACCTTCGCGAACAATTTCAATAACTGTTTTATTTTCGTCTAATTGTGGTTCTTGTTCTAAATATCCTACAGTATAACCTGGAGCAAAAACAACATCTCCTTGATAATTTTTATCAATTCCTGCTATAATCTTTAATAAAGAAGATTTACCTGAACCATTTAAACCTAAAATACCAATTTTTGCTCCATAAAAGAAACTCAAATAAATATCCTTTAAAACCTGTTTATTTGTACTTGAGTAAATTTTATTTACTCTCGACATGGAGAAAATTACTTTCTTATCGTCTGACATTTTATTATTGTTATTTTATTTGTTTATAATTTATGGCATTTTTAAACTAATAACATTTAACCATAAACACTAAATTTATACTCTTCCTTTTAAAGCATTAAAAACCCAAGCATTAGCAAAAAAACCAACTCCAACTGCTCCAAACCCCCATCCTGCAACATCATCATATCTAAATATTGCTAATGAAACTAATAATAACCCCATCAATATCATTATAAAGGTAGCCCAAGCCAGTACCGTATTTTTATTCATTCCCATAATAATTTATTTAAAATTTGAGGACCACAAATATCGACATTTCAAATTAATTTTTTATTTTCTCATCTAATTTAATTAAAAATAAAAATCAGCATTTCTTTCATTAAATCATAATCGGTAGTTGAGGTCGCACCAACACCTTTACTTTTAACATCAATATCTCTCATTTTAGAAACAATGCCACTCACCTTTTTCATAGGATATCTTTTTGCTGCCAATTCGTAATCACCTACAAAAAATGGATTTACTTTTAAAACCTTGGCAACATTTCCTTTAGATTTATCTTTTAAACCATGATATTGCAACAATTGCGAGAAAAAAGAAAATACTTGTCCAACTGTAAGTACTAATGGATTGTCTTTTGGATTTTGAGAAAAATACTCAATAATTTTATAAGCTTTTAATTGGTTTCCTTCACCAATTGCTTTTCTTAATTCAAATACATTAAAATCTTTACTAATTCCAATATTTTCCTCTACATCTTGAGCTGAAATTGTATGTCCTTTAGGCAAAATAATTTTTAGCTTATCTAATTCGTTACTAATTTTAGATAAATCGGTTCCTAAAAACTCAACCAACATGGCTGCAGCTTTTGGTTCAATAGCATAACCTTTACCGCTTAAAACTCTCTTTATCCAATCGCCAACTTGATTCTCATAAAGTTTTTTACTTTCGAAAACCAATCCTTTCTTTTCTAAAACTTTCGTTATCTTCTTTCTTTTATCTAGAGTTTTGTACTTATAAGCAAAAACTAAAACCGTTGAAGGCTGGGGATTTTCGGCGTAGGCTTCTAATTTATCAATAGTTTTTGCGAGTTCTTGTGCTTCTTTCACAATAACAACTTGTCTTTCTGCCATCATTGGGAAACGTTTTGCATTAGAAACGATATCTTCAATTGTAGTATCTCGACCATACAAAACCATTTGATTAAAACCTTTTTCGTCTTCGGTAAGAATATTATCCTCAATAAATTCTGTCAATTTATCAATGTAATAAGGTTCTTCACCCATAAAAAAGTAGATAGGCTTTATATTTCCCGCTTTAATATCTTTTGTAATTTGAATGACTTCGTCCATAATTTAGTATTCAGTTGACAGTTGACAGTTCATTATAATTATTTATTTTTGAACTATGCAAAAACTCAATTTTTCCAACTATTCCTTTCGCTTCAAAAATAGTGAAAATAAAACCTACATATTTGATATTATCAGAAAAAAATTTTTGTTGCTAACCCCTGAAGAATGGGTTCGCCAACATGTTCTAAATTATTTAATAGAAGATTTAAAATATCCCAAATCGCTTATAAATGTTGAAAAACTTGTTAATGTTAATGGATTGAAAAGAAGGTATGATATTGTAGTATTTCATACCGATGGAAGTTTCTTTTTATTAGTAGAATGCAAAGCTCCTGAAGTACAAATTACACAAGGAACTTTTGATCAAATTGCTCAATATAATTTTGTTTTAAAAGCAGAAAATTTAATGATTACTAATGGACTGAATCACTATTTTTGTCAGATGGATTTTGAAAATGAGCAATATGTTTTTTTAAAAGAATTACCAGAATTTAGTAAATAGTGATTAGTTAAAAGTAATTAGTATTTTTGAACTTATAATAGACTTTGATTTTGAATAAAATAGCAATTGTTATACTAAACTGGAATGGTGCCGAATTGTTGCATCAATTTTTACCAACAATTATTCAGTATTCTACGAATGCAACTATTTATGTAGCTGATAATGCTTCGACTGATAATTCTATTGAAGTTTTACAAACCGAATTTCCGGAAGTAAAAATTATTTCAAATACAAACAACTTTGGTTTTGCGAAAGGATATAATGAAGCTTTACAATATGTTGAAGAACCTTTGTTAGCTTTAGTAAATAGCGATATTGAAGTAACTGAAGGTTGGCTAAACCCGATTTTAGATCAATTTAATAATGAAGCAAATACTGCTATTATTCAACCTAAAATTTTAGATTATAAAAATAAAGCTTTATTTGAGTATGCCGGAGCTGCAGGCGGCTTTATAGATAAGTATGGTTTTCCATTTTGTAGAGGCCGAATTTTTGAATCTATAGAAAAAGATACTTATCAATACAACGACATTAAAGATATTTTTTGGGCTTCAGGCGCTTGCTTTTTTATTCGAAATGAAGTTTTTAAAAAACTTAATGGCTTCGATGAGGATTTTTTTGCACACCAAGAAGAAATTGACTTATGTTGGCGTGTAAAAAACTTAGGCTACCAAATAAAATACAACGGAAATTCTACAGTTTATCATGTTGGCGGAGCCACTTTAAAAACTGGAAGTCCGTATAAAACATTTTTAAATTTCAGAAATTCTCTTTGGATGCTCACTAAAAATCTTCCAAAGAAAGATTTATTCTCTACGTTGTTCATCCGATTAAGTTTAGACGGAATTGCCGGAATAAAATTTCTATTAGAAGGTAAACCTTTACACTTGTGGGCCGTTTTAAAATCTCACTTTTATTTCTACTTAAATTTAAACAGGAACTTAAAAAAGCGAAATCCTAAAACAGGCTTAAAAAAATACTATACTGTCAATAGTATTGTTTATTTACACTATATCAAGAAGAAAAAGTACTTTTCCGAATTATTTTAACAATAGTTTAGCTATCAATTTTATAAAACTAAACACTATTGTTAATAATTTTGCGTTGGAATTATATAGAAACTAAAAAAGAAAAACTTATGAAAAGAGTAATTGTCCCAATGCTTGCTTTGGTATTAACTCTAACTTCTTGTGTATCGAAAAAGAAGTTTGCTGATTTAGAAGCCAAACAAAAGGAAACGCAAGATTTATTAAACACAGCTACTGTAAAATTGAATTCTTGTTTAACAGAGAAAGATGCTTTAGCAAATCAAATCGATTATTTAAAGAAAAACAACTCTGACTTAATTAACAGTTCTAAAGAATTAACTGTTTTAACTCAAAAAGGAGCTGAAAATCTTGAAAAATCATTAGAAAGTTTAAAAGAAAAAGATTTAAAAATATCGCGCTTACAAGATGCTTTAACTAAAAAAGACAGCGTTACTTTAGCATTAGTTACAAGTTTAAAACGTGAAGTGGGAATTGATGATCCAGATATCAATATTAATGTTGAAAAAGGAGTAGTAATGATCTCGATTGCTGATAATTTATTATTCAAATCGGGAAGTTATGAAGTAAGTGACAACGCAAAATCTGTTTTAAGTAAAGTTGCAAAAGTAATTAACAGTAAACCAGATTTTGAATGTATGGTTGAAGGCCATACAGACAATGTGCCTATTAAAAATGCGGTATTATTAGACAACTGGGATTTATCTGTTAAAAGATCAACTTCTATTGTGAGAGTTTTACAAAAAGATTTTAATGTAAGTCCTAAACAATTAATTCCAGCTGGTAGAAGTTTCTATATTCCATTAGTAGAAAATGATACTCCTGCAAACAGAGCTAAAAATAGAAGAACTAGAATTATCATTATGCCAAAAATTGATCAATTCTACGACATGATAGAAAAAGAAATGAAAAACATGAGTAAATAAGTTTTTCAAAATAATAAATAAAAAAGCCACCAAAAAGGTGGCTTTTTTATTTATGTAATAATTTGCGTTTTAAAGAAGCTAAATTAGTATTTGAAGTTAACAATTCTTGTATTAACAAATTTCTAGTTGTTTCTAAATCAGTAATTTCTAAATATTTCGACCAATCATCGGTTTGTTGAACCATTTTAAGTTCTTTCATTATTTTAGAACATTCGCTCGCATTTCTTAACGCAAATTCATCTTCAAAAAAAGCATGTTCTTTATGATAAAAATCGAAATTGTTTGCTGCATCTTGGTAAATAAAATACAAAGGTTTGCTTTCATCATTATTGAAAAACTCATTCCAATTTGCATAACCAATTTGTGGTAAATGACTATTTATCTTTTCTTGAGAACTTGAAACTAATTTCCATCTACAGTTGGCAACTCTTCCCCAATGATTCGACTTTCTATAAACTCCTTCATTTGTAAAAAAATACTCACTTCCCGATTTACTTTTATGAACAAATTCAATTTCAGCAGCTTCTTCCAAAGTAAGATGTTTAAACACACAAAATGTGTTTTTATGAAAATTACTTCTGTTATACTGATTCATTCCTAACTTGTTTTAATCTTCAGTAAATCTTCTAAACCAAGTTCTTTTATTGAAATTTCACGCATTTCAACTTTTCTAATTTTCCCAGTAATAGTCATTGGAAAAGTATCTACAAATTTCCAGAATTTTGGAACTTTATAATGTGCTATTTGATCTTTACAAAACTGAAGTAATTCTTCTTGAGAAAGTTCTGCATTTGCTTTTAATTTTACCCAAGCCATTATTTCTTCGCCAAATTTTTCACTTGGAACACCAATAACTTGCACATCTTCAATTAAATCGTGCGTATATAAAAACTCTTCAATTTCTCTTGGTGAAATATTTTCTCCACCTCTAATGATTACATCTTTTATACGACCAGCAATATTAATATAACCTTCTTCGTCCATTACAGCTAAATCGCCACTGTGCATCCAACCGGCATCGTCAAGAACTTGATGTGTTGCTTCTGGATTTTCCCAATATTTCAACATCACCGAGTAACCGCGCGTGCATAATTCTCCTGGAAGTCCTCGTTCTACAATTTCGCCAGTATCAGGATTTACAATTTTAATCTCTAAATGATCTTGAATGGTACCAACAGTACTCACTTGTTTTTCTAATGGAGCACCTATTAACGTTTGGGTTGAAACAGGTGAGGTTTCTGTCATTCCATAACAAATTGAAACTTCTTTCATGTACATTTTAGATTGCACTTGTTTCATTACTTCAACTGGACAAGGAGAACCTGCCATTACACCGGTTCTTAAACTTTTTAAATTATACGAATCAAAATTTGGTAATTGCAACTCGGCAATAAACATGGTTGGTACACCATAAAGCGAAGTACATTGTTCTTTTTCAACAGCTTCTAAAGTCAATTGAGGATCAAAACTTTCAGCAGGAATAACCATGGTAGCTCCAGATGTAGTACAAGCTAAATTTCCAATTACCATTCCAAAACAATGATAAAATGGCACTGGAATACAAACCTTATCTTTTTCGGTATAATTCAATCGTTTACCAATGAAATAACCGTTATTTAAAATATTATGATGCGATAAAGTAACACCTTTTGGAAAACCTGTTGTACCAGAAGTATATTGAATATTAACTGGATCATCAAACTGTACTTTAGCTTCTATAACTTCAAGCGCTTCATCGGAAATTGAAGAAGATAAAGCCATTAATTGTTCCCAATCTTGATCTAAATACATGGTTTGCTTTAACTTCTTACAAAATTTCTCCGATTTTTTGACAATCTTTTTATAATCACTCGTTTTAAATTGTAAAGCAGAAATTAAAAACTTTGTTCCAGATTGGTTTAAAACATAAATTAATTCATTGGAACGGTAAGCGGGATTAATATTAACTAAAATAACACCAATTCGAGCTGTTGCATATTGTAATAATGTCCATTCAAATCGATTAGGAGACCAAATTCCTACTCTATCTCCTGAATCTATTCCTAGTGCTAAAAGCGATTTTGCTAATTGAGTAG
>JAIXHM010000064.1 GCA_030145825.1 Flavobacterium sp. | reverse complement strand
TATGTAAATGAATAAATACCTCATTTTTAAAATAGTTTGCAAATATAACAATATAGATTTCTTTACCATGTTTTATGGTAATTTTATTTTAAAACGTAGAAAAAGAGATTGTGGTATTTAATTTATTAATTTCTTCTGTCTTCTCCCCATAAAAGTTTTTTACGTATGGTTTTCAAAAAACTTTCTTCTTTAAATTCGATTAAATTGATTTCGAAAGGAGATTTTTCGATATGTAATATAGTTTCGTTAGTAACAGATGTAATTCTTGAATCAAGTGATACTAAATATTCGTCTTCACGTCCTGATATTTTTAAATCAATTATTGTGTCGTCTTTTATTACTAAAGGTCTTGCATTAAGATTATGCGGAGCGATTGGGGTTATAACCAAACTACTTACTTCTGGTGTTAAAATGGGGCCACCGCAACTTAAAGAATAACCTGTTGATCCAGTTGGAGTTGAAATAATAAGTCCGTCAGCCCAATAGGAATTTAGATATTCACCATCTAAATGTGTTTCAATAGTAATCATCGATGTAGTATCCTTTCTAGATACAGTTACTTCATTTAGAGCAAAGTTTAAATCAACTAGGTCTGGATTTTTTGGTGTACAACTTAAGCTTAATAGTGATCTTTTAGATAGGATGTAATCTTTGGCTAATACTTTTACTAATGAGCTTTCAATATTTTCAATTTGTACCGTTGCTAAAAAACCTAATCTTCCAGCATTGATACCTATTATAGGAATATTTTTATCACGCACATAAGTTACCGCTCTTAAAATAGTTCCATCTCCGCCTATACTTATTAGAGCAAAAATATTCTCATTTAACTCACTATGATTAGAAAAGCTTTGGCATTTTTTTGCTATTGGTAATTTTAAAGAATTTAAAAATTGCTCTTCAATAATTACTTCAATGTTATGTCTATGAAAAAAAGAAAGAACTTTTTCTACAATTTCATCAGTGTTGTTTTGATAATATTGACCGTAAATGGCAAATTTCATAGCGTAAAATTAAATATTTAAGTATTTATCTAAATAATCCGATCGATCTTTTAAATTTTGCAAAGAACTATCTTCTTGATGTTCTGAAATTATTTCATATTCATATCTTCTAAAAGTTTGAATAATATCATTTAAGGAACTTTGAGTAGTTTTTACCGTAATTTCTACTGAGTCTCCTTCTATTTTGGATATAAACAAACCTAAAAGTTTTGCGTTGTTGCTTTCAACAATGTGTGCAATTTGACTCATAGAAAATTTTGATGTTTCTTTTTTAATTACAATAATTCCTCCTTCTTCTCTTAAAAAAGGTGTTTCATGTAAAAAACGGATAACATCTTCTAATTCATAATAGCCCACATAGTTGTTGCTGTTATCTAATACTGGGACAATATTCGTTTCATTTTGAGCAAAAACTTCTAAAACGTCCAGCCAAATCATATTTGCTCTTACGTAGAATCGATCAAACTCGTATTTGTTGTCCGATAATTTAGAATTTCCGTCTAATATATCAGTGTTGTCTTTGCTAATACTGCCTACAAATACTCCGTCTTCGAGAATAGGGAAGTGACTGTAATTTAAATCCAAGAAGAAATCTTGAGCATCATAAACAGTTTTATCTATATCTAGAGGTTTAATGTCTTTATTTATGTAGTCAATTATATTATGCATTTCAATAGCCCGTAATTTTATGCAAAATAATCAAAAATCCGCTATTAAAGCTATTTTTACTTTGTATTTTTGTAAAGAAATTTAGATGAATTATGACAAAATTATCTGTAAATATTAATAAAATTGCTACTTTAAGAAATTCAAGAGGAGGCGATGTGCCTAATTTACTTCAAGTTGCAAAAGATGTTCAAAAATTTGGAGCCCAAGGTGTAACAGTACATCCAAGACCAGATGAAAGACATATACGCTATCAAGATGCTCGAGATTTATCTGCAGTAGTTTATACAGAATATAACATAGAAGGAAATCCTCAACATAATTTTATTGATCTGGTTTTAGAATGTAAACCAACACAAGTAACGCTGGTTCCTGATGCGATAGGCGCTTTAACTTCAAATGCTGGTTGGGATACGATTAAAAATCAAGCATATTTAAAAGAGGTAATAGCTGAGTTTAAAAGAAATAATATTAGAACTTCAATTTTTGTGGATCCAATATTAGAAATGGTTGAGGGGGCAAAAGAAACTGGGACAGATAGAATTGAACTCTATACTGAAAGTTTTGCACATGAATTTGGACTTGGAAATTTAAAAGGAATTGATTCTTATGTAAAAGCGGCTATTAAAGCGAATGAATTAGATTTAGGTATAAATGCAGGTCACGATTTAAGCTTAGATAATATTAAGTTTTTTAAAGAAAATATTCCAGGTTTATTGGAAGTATCAATAGGACATGCATTGATTTCTGAAGCCTTGTATTTAGGTCTAGAAAACACAGTTAATATGTATTTGCAAAGACTAAAGTAAATGGAGCAGTTGTATTCAAAAATAGAAGGTAGCGGCAAACCGTTTCTAATTCTTCATGGTTTTTTAGGAATGTCTGATAATTGGAAAACATTAGGAAGTCAGTTTTCGGAGTTAGGTTATGAGGTACATCTTTTAGATTTAAGAAATCATGGTAGAAGTTTTCATTCCGATAATTTTAATTATGAAGTAATGGCACAAGATGTGATGAATTATTGTGAAGTGAATAATTTGCAGGATATTATGCTTTTAGGACATTCAATGGGTGGAAAAGTTGCGATGCAGGTTGCTTGTGAAAATCCTTCGTTGGTTCAAAAATTAATCATAGCAGATATTGGTCCAAAGTATTATGCGCCACATCATCAAACCATATTGGCTGGTTTAAATGCAGTTAATTTTACATTAAAACCTTCCCGATCAGAAGTTGAAGATGTTTTAAAGAATTACATTCATGATTTAGGGACGCGTCAGTTTCTTTTGAAAAGCCTGTATTGGGTTGAACCAGGTCAGTTAGGTTTTCGATTCAATTTGCCTGTTTTTAATGAAAAAATAGAAGAAATAGGAAAGGCTTTAAATGTAGATGCTGAATTTGATAAACCTGTTTTATTTCTTAGAGGTTCAAAGTCAAGTTATATTTTAGACGAAGATTTCATTGGGATAATTCATTTCTTTCCGCAAGCAATAATTAAAACAATTGACAATGCGGGACATTGGCTACATGCAGAAAACCCTATAGCGTTTTATGAAAACGTTGTTGAGTTTTTGAAAAATTAAAGTAAAAAATATTATGAATGCATAATATTTTTGCTCAAAAAATTGCAAATTCCATATTTTGTTATAATTTTGGAATACTAACTTTAATTTTAGAAATAAACTAACATTTATTTATTATGAGAAAATTACTTTCTTTAACTTTAATGGCTTTGGCAGGTTCTTCTGTGTTTGCTGGCGGATATAGAGTAGCTATGCAAGGTCAAAAGCAATTAGCTATGGGGCATACTGGTGTTGCTGTGGTTAACAGTGCTGAGGTAGCTTTTTTTAATCCCGCAGGGATGGCTTACCTAGATAAAAAATTTAATGTATCAGTTGGGGCTAATGCTTTATTTGCAAATGTTAAATTTCAAAACTCAACTTATAATTGGACTGCAGAAAGTAAAAATGTAGGAACTCCATTTAGTGTTTATGCTACTTATAAATTGAACGATTGGTTAACTGCTGGTTTAGCAGTATATACTCCATATGGTAGTGCAGTTGATTGGGATCAAGATTGGGAAGGAGCTCACTTAGTTAACAACATCGATTTACAAGCTATTTTTGTTCAACCATCAGTTTCAGTTAGATTGGGAGAGCACTTTAGTTTAGGTGGTGGTGTTATTTACGCTTCAGGTTCAGTTAATTTTAATAGAAATCTTTCAATGAATCCATTGCTTTCTGATGATGGTCAACCTTCAGATGTAACAATTGATGCAAAAGGAATTACAGCTTGGGGATATAATTTAGGTATGATGTTCAATCCTACTGATAAAATCCGTTTAGGTATGAACTACCGTTCAAAAATTCTTATGGAAGCTAGAGGTGGAGATGCAGATTTTAATGATGTTCCAGGTTTCGTAGCAAACGATCCTAGATTTCAAGATCAAAAATTTGATGCAGATCTACCATTACCAGCAGAATTTACCGCAGGTTTATCAGTACAAATTACTGATAAGTGGATGGTTGCTTTTGATATTAATCACACTATGTGGAGTACATACAAAGCATTGGATGTAAAATTTAGCAACGGTACAGAGTCAATCAATCCAAGAAATTACAAAGACGCTTCAACTTATAGATTTGGTACTCAATACAAAGCAAATGATAAATTTACTTTTAGAGCAGGTTATTATTTTGATGAAAGTCCAGTTCAAGATGGTTATTATGCTCCAGAAACTCCAAGAAATGATTCAAATGCATTTACAGGTGGTTTAACTTATCAATTGAACGATAAGTTTGGAATTGATGTATCATTCTTATATATTCACTTTGATGAGATTGATAATTCTTATGACCATTCAACTGATCCTATTTCTGGACAAGCAAATCCAAGTTTTGGTGGAACGTATAAATCAGTAGTTTTCTCTCCTGGTATTGGTATTACTTATGGTTTCTAATAAAATAAAGGCTTTAAAAATGAAAAATAATAAATTTATATATTTAGCTGTTTTATCAGCTGTGTTTGCATCTTGTGAGCCAGAATTTGAAAATTCGGTAGATGCAAATTATTCTGCTGGAGACGCAGACTTCACAACTTATGTATCAATTGGTAATTCATTAACTGCTGGTTATATGGACGGTACTGTTTATAAATCAGGACAAATGAATTCTTATCCTAATATGTTAGCGCAACAGTTTTCATTAGTTGGTGGAGGTGCTTTTACGCAACCTTCTTATGAAGATGATGTGAACAATCTTGGTGGGTTAATGTTAGGAGGTATGCAAATTGGTACTACAAGACTAGTTATCGATGCTTCTGAAAGTCGTCCAGAGAATATTACAGGAACTCCAACAATTGAAGTTTCAGATTTACAAACAACAGCTTACAATAATGCTGGTGTTCCAGGGGCAAAATCTTTCCATTTAATTGCTCCAGGATATGGTAATGTTGCAGGAGTTGCTTTAGGTCAGGCAAATCCATATTTTGTGAGAACGGCAACGACCTCTTCAGCAACAGTTTTAGGTGATGCTATGTCTTTAAATCCTACTTTCTTTACGAACTGGATTGGAGCAAATGATGTACTTTCTTATGCTACAAATGGTGGAGCGCAGGCAGATGGTATGACACCAGCAGCTGATCATAATGCAACAGGAAATACAGATCCTACAACTTATGGTGGAAATGATATCACAAATGCAAATGTTTTTGCTTATGCTTATTCAACTATACTTTCTACATTAACAGCTAATGGAGCAAAAGGTGTTGTAGCAACTATCCCAAGTGTGACGTCAATTCCTTATTTTACAACGGTTCCTTATGCGCCATTATCGCCAACTGCTTTAGGTGGAGATGCCAATATTGCGCAGTTAAATGCACAAATTTATGGTCCTCTTGATAATATTTTTACAGCTTACGGTGAGCCTAATAGATTTAATTTGTTATCTACAACTTCTGCGAATCCAATTTTAATTTATGATGCAGATGCTGTTGATAGATCTGCTGAGATTACGGGAGCTTTGACTCCACTTTTAGGAGCTCCTACAGCGACTGCTTTTGGTATGGTATATGGAAAATCTCGCCAAGCAACACCTCTAGATCTAATTGTTTTGCCTGCATCTTCGGTAATTGGTACTACTAATGCTGCTGCACCTTCACCTGCAATTAATATAAATGGTGTTACTTATCCTATGGCTAATAAATGGGTGTTGACATCAACTGAGAAGGCTAGGGTAGCAAATGCTACTGCAGCTTACAATAATACCATTGTAGCATTAGCTGGAATGCATGATTTAGCGGTTGCTGATATGAATGCATTAATGAATCAATTAGTAAGTGGATTACAAATTGAAACAGGTCAAATTTATACTGCTAATTATTTTAGTGGTGTACAAACTGAAGGACAAGTATTATTTTCTTTAGATGGTGTGCATCCGAATGCTAGAGGATATGCGGTTATTGCAAATGCATTTATCAATGTAATTAACGCAAAATACCATGCTAATATTCCTTTAAAATATGTAAATGATTATCCAGGAATTCATATTGTTCCTAGTAACTAAGAAATATTTTATTTTTTAAAAAGGCACCAGATGGTGCCTTTTTTTGTTAACTTTATGTAATTAAAAACTATTCTAAAATGAATTTATTAATTAAACTTTTAATTACTACAGTTTTAATAGTGGTAATTGCGCATTTCTTTCCAGGAATCTCTGTAGATAATTTTTCAACAGCATTGATTGTTGCTGTAGTTTTAGGCTTACTAAATGTGTTTATAAAACCAATTCTGGTTTTATTTACAATACCAGCTACTATTCTCACTTTGGGTTTGTTTCTTCTAGTGATTAATGCGGTAATAATTATGTTAGCGGATTATTTTGTAGATGGTTTTCATGTAAATGGTTTTTGGATAGCCTTTTTGTTTAGTATAGTGTTATCAGTATTTCAATCTGTGTTGAATAAAATCCTTGTAGATGAGAAATAATTAGTCGTCTGTTAAATAATAAGAAAAGGAATTGTACTTAGGTCTAAATCAGGGCTAATATAATAATATGAAATTCAATGTATTAAAAACTTGTTTGGGTTGTAAAAATTGCCTAATTTTGCATCCCAAATTTTAGGACATTAAATTTAAAAGATAATGAACATTTCAAAAGAGCAAGTTGATGCATTAAACGCTATTGTTAAAGTAGCTATTTCAAAGGAAGATTATGCTGATAAAGTAGAAAAAGTATTAGTAGATTATAGAAAAAATGCTAATATTCCAGGTTTTAGAAAAGGTCAAGTTCCTATGAGCTTAATCCAAAAACAATACGGAAGAGCAATTTTAGCAGAAGAAGTAAATAAATTATTACAAACTTCTTTAAACGATTATTTAGTAGAGGAAAAATTAGATATCTTAGGTAATCCACTTCCAAAAGTTACTGAAGATTTTAATTGGGATAGCGATGATTTTACTTTTGAATTCGAATTAGGTCTTGCTCCAGAATTTAGTGTTGATTTAGCAAAAAGTAAAGTAACTAAATTTGAAATCGTTGCTGATGATAAAATGTTAGACGAACAAGTTGAGCGTATTCAAAAGCAATATGGTAAAATGATTCCTCAAGATAAAGTTACTGAAGATACAACAATATTAGGGACTTTCTCAAATGAAGAAAACGGAATCAACAATACAACAACAATTACGTTAGATATCTTTAACGATAAAAAAACTGCTAAACAATTTGTAGGTAAAAAAGTTGGTGATGTTGTTGCTTTAGGTACAAAAGGATTATTTGATGATGACCATAAATTAATGGACTACTTAAAAGTAGGTCACGATGGTATTCACGGTTTAGATATTACTGTTGATTTCAAAATTGAAGAAATTAATGCAATTGAAAAAGCAGAGATCAACCAAGAATTATTAGATAAATTGTTCGGAGAAGGAGTTGTTTCTTCTGTAGAAGAGTTAAAAGCAAAAATTAAAGAAGATGCTGAAGCTCAATTTGCACAACAAGCTGATCAAAAATTCTTAAATGATGTTATTGAAGGTTTAATTGAAAACACAAAATTTGATTTACCTGCTGAGTTCTTAAAAAAATGGATTCAAAATGTAGGTGAAACTCCATTATCTGCAGAACAGGCTGAAGTTGAGTACGAAAAATCAGAAAAAGGTTTACGTTACCAATTAATCGAAAATAAAATCATTGCTGAAAATGATTTACAAATTCAGTTTGAAGATTTAAAATCTCACACTGCTGAGTTAATTAAAAAGCAAATGGCTCAATTTGGTCAATTAAATCCTACTGACGAAGAAGTTGAAGGAATTGTTGCTAGAGTTTTATCTAATCAAGATGAGGTAAAACGTTTATCAGAACAAGTAATGAGTGAAAAAATGTTGAATTTATTCAAAGAAAAAATTTCTGGTAAAGCTAAAAAAGTAAATTATCAAGAGTTCGTTAAAGAAATGTACGGAGAATAATTTCTCACAAAAAATAATTATCTTTGAACGTCAAACAACTTTGTTTGGCGTTTTTAGTTTATAACCTTAATAAAATATACTATGAATTTTGGTAAAGACCCGAGAGCAACGCTCGAATTGGCGAAGCAATTTGAAAAGTATGCTACTAAGCATCATAAAATAAATAGTTTATATTACGATAAAATTGTAAGTCGTGTTACTCCAGTTGGTATGACGCCTTACATTATGGAAGAACGTCAATTAAACGTAACACAATTAGATGTTTTTTCTCGTTTAATGATGGATAGAATTATCTTTTTAGGAACAGGAATTGACGATCAAATTGCAAATATTGTACAGGCCCAATTATTGTTTTTAGAAAGTTTAGATGCTTCAAAAGACATTCAAATTTATGTAAACTCTCCGGGAGGTGGTGTTTATGCTGGTTTAGGTATATATGATACGATGCAATTTATTAAACCTGATGTAGCTACAATTTGTACAGGAATGGCAGCTTCAATGGGTGCGGTATTATTATGTGCTGGAGCGGCAGGTAAAAGAAGTGCATTACCTCACTCAAGAGTAATGATCCACCAACCACTTGGTGGAGCACAAGGACAAGCGTCTGATATCGAAATTACAGCACGTGAAATTTTGAAATTGAAAGACGAGTTATATGAAATCATTTCAAAACATTCTGGACAATCAATGGAAAAAGTTCACCATGATAGTGATAGAGATTACTGGATGATTGCTAGTGAAGCTAAAGAATATGGAATGATTGATGAAGTGTTAACGAGATAAATTTTAGTGATTAGTAAGAAGTAATTAGTGATTAGCAATTGTGTTTTTCACTTTTCACTTTTCACTTTTCACTATTTATTATTATAAAATGGCTAAAGAAGTATTAGAATGTTCGTTTTGTGGTAGAAAAAAGCCAGAAACTAATTTGTTGATTGCAGGTATCAATGCGCATATTTGTGATCGTTGTATTGAACAGGCACACGGAATTGTCTTAGAGGAATTAAAACAAAGTGGAAAGAACGAAATGTTATCCGATTTGATTTTGATGAAACCTAAGGAAATAAAATCGTTTTTAGATCAATATATTATTGGTCAAGACCAAACGAAAAAAGTAATGAGTGTTGCAGTTTACAATCATTATAAGAGATTATTACAAAAACAATTAGACGATGAAGTCGAAATTGAGAAAAGTAATATTATAATGGTGGGGCAAACAGGAACGGGAAAAACATTAGTAGCGAAAACAATTGCTAAAATGTTAAATGTTCCATTAGCTATTGTAGATGCTACTGTTTTAACTGAAGCAGGTTATGTTGGGGAAGATGTAGAAAGTATTTTAACTCGTTTGCTACAAGCTGCTGATTACGATGTAGCAAAAGCAGAACGTGGTATTGTATTCATTGACGAGATTGATAAAATTGCGCGCAAAAGCGATAATCCATCTATAACTAGAGATGTTTCTGGAGAAGGAGTGCAACAAGCCATGCTAAAATTATTAGAAGGAACAGTTGTTAATGTGCCACCAAAAGGAGGTCGTAAACACCCAGACCAAAAGTTTGTAGAAGTAAATACTCAAAATATTCTATTCATAGCTGGTGGTGCTTTTGATGGGATTGAGCGTATTATTTCAAAACGTTTAAACCGTCAAGCTGTAGGCTACGGATCGTCTAAAAATAATGAAGTAATAGATAAAGATAATTTATTGCAATATGTTATTCCTAAAGATTTAAAAGAATTTGGATTGATTCCTGAAATTATTGGGCGTTTACCAGTTCTTACACACATGGATCCTTTAGATTCAAAAACCTTAAGAGCTATTTTAACAGAGCCTAAAAACGCTCTAATTAAGCAGTATAAAAAGCTTTTTGAAATGGACGACGTAGATTTTTCTATCGAGGAAGATGCTTTACAATTTATTGTAGATAAAGCTTTAGAATACAAATTAGGAGCAAGAGGATTGCGTTCACTTTGTGAGGCTATTTTAACTGATGTAATGTTTGAATTACCAAGTTCATCAGAGAAAGATTTAGTTGTTACTAAAGAATTTGCGGAACACAGTTTAAATAAGAACCTTTTACAAAGACTTAAATCAGCATCATAATAAATTAAAAAAGCGACTCAATTTTGAGTCGCTTTTTTTTGAAATTAAACACAATTTAAAGAAAGATTATTTAAATTGACTTTTTAAGAATATCATTTTTTAAGTTCTGATATTCTATTAGGTGATTGATATAGATTTTTTTTAAGTTTTTATGTTCACTTATAAAAGCTATATCACAATGAATGTCTTCACATTCAATTAAGTTTGTTCTGTTTGAAGAATAATTTAAAAGCTTATTTAACAAATAATCATTCTCGACAGTTCTTGTTTTCAACTCTTCAATAAAATTTTTCTCATTTAGAACCATGCAAATTTCAATTAAGTTTTCTAAATCAATTTTTATAAAATTTAATTGGTGCATCCAACTGTTTAATTCTAGAGAATTAATTTTATGATACGTGTCTAAATCTATATCGTTAGCATATAAATTATTTTTGTTATTCATGTTTTAAATGTTGTTTTCATCAAATTGTTCACCTTGAACAACATCAATAATTCTTAAATTTTGCTTTCCTCCTGGTAAATCCCAAATAATTTCATCGCCTTTAGAATATCCAATAAGCGCTGAACCCATTGGTGTTAAAATTGATATTTTATTGGCGATCAAATTTTTCTCTTTTGGAATAACAATTTGTAAAGTTTTACTCCATCCTTTTTCTGAGCTTACCGTGACTAAACTATTTATTCTAATGATATCTGTAGGAATTTCTGTATTTTCTAAAACTTTTGATTTTGATAATTCTTCGCCTAATTTTTTTAGTGATTTCTTTGATTCAGTATCAGAAGAATATTCTGAAGCAGAAATGATTCTTTTTAAATAAGCATATTCTTTTTTTTCAATTAATAAATTTTCGTAATTCATGAGTATATATTAATTATGGGAAAATACCTCTTTGAATGTAGGCTTTTTCAATTCTCTTAATAGCGATACAATAAGCGGCGGTTCTAAAATCAATGTTTTCTTTTTTCGAATAATCATAAACCTTTTCAAAAGATTCTTTAATTTTCTTTTCTAATTTTAGCATTACTTCATCAAGTTGCCACAACTCACCATTTCTGTTTTGTAACCATTCAAAATAACTACCTATCACACCACCCGAATTACATAAAATATCAGGGATTATTGTAACGTTGTTCTCTAGTAGAATTTTTTCGGCTTCAGTTGTTGTAGGACCATTTGCACCTTCAGCAATTAATTTAGCTTTAATATCGCCGGCGTTTTCTTCAGTAATTTGATTTCCTAATGCAGCAGGTATACAAATATCACATTCTGTTTTAAAGAAATTATCTTTCTCTATTTCAGTAGTATTTTCAAATTGAGAAACACTTCCTGTTTGTTGAATATGCTTAAATAAACTGTCAACATTTATTCCTTCTTGGTTTTCAATACTCGAAAAAGCATCTTGAACAGCAACTAAAATTGCGCCTTCTTTTTCTAAAAAATAAGAAACCCAGTAACCTACATTTCCAAATCCTTGAACGATATATTTTTTACCTTTTAAATCGATGTTGTTTTTATTAGCCCAAAATTTAATTGTCAAGTACACTCCAAACCCTGTCGCTCTGTCTCTGCCTTCTAATCCACCACTTTCAGTTGGTTTTCCTGTAACAACATGTTGATTAGCTGAACGTTCTGCAGGAGGACATGTACTCATGTAAGTGTCGGCAATCCATGCCATAGTTTGACTATTTGTATTTACGTCTGGAGCTGGAATATCATGTTCTGGACCAATATTATCGGCTAGTGCATAAGTAAATCTTCTAGTAATGCGTTCCAATTCACTTGTTGAATATTTTTTTGGATCGATTTGAATTCCTCCTTTTCCTCCGCCATAAGGCAATCCTGCTAATGAAGTTTTCCAGGTCATCCACATTGCCAATGCTCTTGCAGCATCAATATCTACTGTTGGGTGATATCTAAGTCCACCTTTGTAAGGACCTAATGCATTGTTGTGTTGTACACGATAGCCTCTAAATACCTCGACACTACCATCATCCATTTTTACTGGAAAGTTTACTACAATTTCGTTATTAGTTATACTTAATATTTTTCTAATGTTAGGATGTAATTCAATATGGTTTGCAGCTTTATTAAATTGCTCCATAACATTTTCCATCATCCCTTTTTTGGGTTCATTTTTTACTGTTAACATTCTTTTTTATAATTTATGCTGTTGTTTGAGTTTTATATTCACTACAATCCCAAACTTTATCTTTATCAGTTGTTAAAGAACAAGTTTTAGAATTGCTACAATTAAGGCAAAGACTATTTGTCATATTACTATTTATTATTTAATAATAACTAAGACAATAGATATGCCAATTTTTAACAGTAAAGTTGAATTAAGATTAAATTTATGATTAACAGCTATTTATATTTTTTTATTAAAAACATGAGCTGGTTATTTATTAATCAACTGAGGAATTATTACTCGTTTTTATTTGAGTCTGAGATTTTATCTCGAAGTGTTTTTCTGTCTATTTGTAAAATTTTAGCAGCTTTGGTTTTATTGTTACCAGTTGCAGAAAGCACTTTGTTTATATAATTTTTTTCCATGATTTTTAGAGGAACTAATTCTTCTTCAGGGAAATTAATAGTATACTTTAAATTGATTGGTAAATGTTCAACATCAACGATTTTATCACACATAATAACAGCGCGCTGAATAACATTTTCTAATTCTCTAATATTTCCTGGCCAAGAATAATTTTCTAAAGCTTTTATGGCGTTTGGAGTTATTTTTATAATTTGATCTTTATATTCAATTCCATATTTAAACAGAAATCTTTCAATTAGTATAGAAATATCTTCTTTTCTCTCTCGTAAAGGAGGTAGTGTAATTTCAACTACTGATAATCTGTAGTATAAATCTTCACGAAATGATTTATTGGTAATCATTTCTTTAATATTGCTATTGGTTGCAGCAATTACTCTTAAATCTATTTTCTCAGGTTTTTGACTACCTACTTTTACCACTTCCTTTTCTTGCAGTACACGCAATAATTTTGCCTGAACTTCCAAGGATGCATTTCCAATTTCATCTAAAAAAATTGTACCACCATTTGCGGCTTGAAAAAAGCCATTTCTATCTTTGTCTGCACCAGTAAAAGCACCTTTTGTATATCCAAATAATTCCGATTCAAGAAGATTTTCCGGAATAGCACCGC
>JAIXHM010000063.1 GCA_030145825.1 Flavobacterium sp. | reverse complement strand
ATTTTATATATTATTTTTTCAGAACTATTATAATCAAATAATAAAAAAAACTTTTCAAAGTTATATTTTAAAATTAAAAAATTAATAATTTCATTACTGAATTTACGAAAGGATAAAAAAGTCCATTTAAATTCATTTTCAAGTAATAATGGCTTAAATAACATTTCACCTTTTCCGAACTCTTCCAAAGTTTTTGGGAAAGGGTTTCCAAAAAAGGTAAAGTTTAGAGGTTGGATAGATTTAGTTAAGGAATCACTAACATCACATAATTCTTTGTAATCTAATAAATTCTTTATACTATTTAGAGCTACTTTTCTTTTTCTAGAAGATAATACTTTGCCAAGAGAACTATGATAAAGATTAATATTATTTTTTTTCATTTACTTTTAATCTAATCAATTATTAATAATTTAATTAATCAAATATAACTAAATATCTTATTAAAACTTATTTCTTTGGTCAATTAAAATTAATGGGTTACAATAGGGGTAATTAAGAATAAAATTATTTGACAAAAAATAGTAGTTATATAAACAAAAATAGCTAATTCTGAAGTTTTAAGTAATGAAGATTTCTCTACATCTTATTTTGTGAATTAGACAGAGGATTTAAAAATAGTTAACAACTAAAATATCATTTTTATAAGATTGTTTTTATAAGTAAACTTTAGTTAAATAAAGTTAGGAGTAACTAAGTGATTTTTTTATTATGATTTATAACTTTTAAGCTTTAGTTGTTAGACTCTTTTTTTAAAAATATTCTATTATTAAAAAGAATTTATACTTGACTAAATTAGATGATTAAAAAAAATCGATTAGTTTAATAATTTTTAATAAAAACATTAAAGATACTTAGAATAATCTTCAGGAATATACGCATTTATTTCTCTTAAATATTTTCTAAGTGCAGTCTTACTAGTATGACCTGTTATAGCCATAATATTAGATTCTGCTTCCTCTGGAGTCATTTCTTTAATAAAAGTATTGTAGAGTTTAGTTATAAAAGTATGTCTAAAGCTATAAAGCCCATAATCTTTACCTAAACCAAATTTCTTTTTTACTTCTAAAAAAGAATCAGAATAGTCATTTCTTCTACTCGTTTCATTTGCTTCCCAATATTGTCCAAAATCTTTTCTTCCAAATAAGAATGCATCCTTAGGATAGTTTGATAAGTCGGGTAATTCATCAATAAGAACCTGAGGGATTCGTTTTAATTTAAATCCAGTTTTTGTTTTAATCTTTAAAATTTTGTCATTTAAATCAATATCATCAATCTTGATGCGATTGACTTCTACTGGTCTTAAAAAATTATAGGAAATGAATTTAACGTACAAGGAAAGTAACTTGTTGTTTTTGTCTAAATAGTCGAATATTTTAGTTTCTTCGGTACTTGAGTATGATTTGTTTTTTTCGGGTTTGCTTATTAATATAGGAATTTTTTGAACAAAATTTAAAGGAATAATTTCATTTTGTTCTAGAGTAGAAAAAATGGTACTAATGTCTGCTCTTGTATTATTTCTGTTTTTTGCTGATGTAGCAATTAATACTTCATTAAGATAAGTAGTAACTACTTTTTTATTCACTGATGTAATTAATCTATTTTTAAAACCATTTTCGTCTAACCACTTTTCAAATCTCAAAATTCGACCTTCTAATCCTTTAAAAGAGGTTTCAGCCAATGTACTTTTCTTAATATTAAGTGCAAATTCAAAAGCTTCTTTTATTGATTTCCCTTCTTGCTCGTTATCAAAATCAAATTTATTTTCAGGATTGTAAGGGTTAAATCCATCTTTTAAAAGTACAGATAAATTACGTTGAATAGTTTTTAACCACTCTATTCTTTCTTTTCTATCAAAATTTTGTGGAGCATAAATGTTATTTGGAAATCTTTCTAACGGACCATCTTCTATTTTTCTAAAAGAAAAATAGACATACCAACGCTTAGATAAATCACCATTGGCGTCGTAAATTTTAGGCTCTGAAAATCTTTTCTTATTTTTCAAATCGTGTTCAAAATCGTGTTCAATATACAAATATTTCAATAAATTAGACATAAAAAATGCGGGATTAAATTGCTCTAATCCCGCATAAAATCTAATTTTACGATTTTTTTAAACCTTGTAGCGAAGACGGGAGTTGAACCCGTGACCTCAGGGTTATGAATCCTGCGCTCTAACCAACTGAGCTACCTCGCCGTGATATTTGTTGGTTTTGCATCTCTCAATGCGGGTGCAAATATAAAACTATTTTAATAGACTCCAAATTAATTTTTATAAAAATATTTTAGTTTTTTTTTCTAGCTTTTTTGTTATTTGAATTTTTCTATATATATTTCCATTCTTAAAAATATATTTACATGGAAGTAAAATTAAAATACGAACTAGAATTCCCAATACACGCCTCTCCTTCTCTATTATATCAATATATTTCTACTCCCTCGGGTATGTCTGAATGGTTTGCTGATAATGTTAACTCAAGAGGTGAAATCTTTACTTTTATTTGGGATGGTGCAGAAGAAAAAGCAAAATTAATTTCTAAAAGAACAGGAGAACGTGTAAAATTTAGATGGCTTGATGAAGATGGAACAGATACCGAATATTTTTTCGAATTAAAAATATTAGAAGACGAAATAACAAAAGACGTTTCAATAATGGTAGTCGATTTTGCTGAAGAAGACGAAATTGAAGAATCTAAACTATTATGGGAAAATCAAATTTCCGACTTAAAACACGTTTTAGGCTCTGTTTAAACAAAAATTTACAATTATAAAGGTTATATTTGTCCCGATTTTAAAAATCGGGATTTTTTTATGGTAAATTTTAACGGAAATATTCAAGAAAACAGTACTATTTTAATTGAAAATAATCGTGGATTTCTATTTGGCGATGCTATTTTCGAAACTATTAAAGTTGCTCAAAACAAAATTCTTTTTTCTGAAGATCATTATTTCAGACTAATGTCGGCAATGAGAATTTGCAGAATGGAAATTCCTATGAATTTTACACTTGAATATTTTGAGGAGCAAATTTTAAAATTAACCAATACTAATAAAACAAATTCCAATTTCAGAGTGCGCTTTTCTGTTTATAGAAAAGGTGATGGCTTTTACTTACCGAAATCTAAAGATATTGATTTTATAATTACTTATTTATCGCTTGATAGTCATTTATATGAATTAAATAGCGGAAAATATGAAATTGAACTTTATAAAGATGCTCATATAACCAAACAAATTTTCTCTACTTTAAAAAGTAACAATAAAATGATTCAAATTACCGGTAGCATTTTTGCCGATGAGAACGGATATGACAATTGTTTGCTTTTAAACGATGAAAAAAATGTTATTGAAGCATTACAATCAAATATATTTATTCGTTTTGGAAGTGAAATTCAAACACCTTCTTTAAGCGATGGTTGTTTAAATGGCATTATGAGAAAACAAATTATATCGCTTATTAAGAAAAATTCTTCTTTTGAAATTACAGAAAAATCAATTTCTCCTTTTGATCTTCAAAAAGCAGATGAAATCTTCTTAACAAATACTATTAAAGGAATTCAATCGGTAACACAATACAGAAAGAAAAGTTATACTAATGAAGCTGCAACTGCACTAACTGAAGTACTTAATAATTCTTTATTTAATTAAGTGTTGGATCTGAAGGAGCATTAGAAAATAAGACATAATCACCTCCTTGTTCTTTCATTTTTTCTTTCCAAAAGTGTTGTACCGATTTAGAAAGCAATTTCTCATTCAAATCGTTTTCAGAAACTATCCAAGTATTTTCTTTTAATTCCTCTTCTAGCTGATTAGGTTCCCAACCGCTATAACCTAAAAAGAAACGGATGTTTTGCTTTGAAATTTGCCCTTCATTAATCAAATTTTTTACAGTTTCAAAATCGCCACCCCAAAAAATACCCGATGCAATTTCTATACTATTAGGAACAATATCAGGAACGTTGTGAATAAAATACAGATTATCTTGTTCTACAGGTCCTCCGTTATACACAGTAAACTTTGCCTCTATTTCTGGAACCAAATCATTTATAGTATAACTTAAAGGTTTATTCAATATAAAACCAACTGAGCCTTCCTGATTATGTTCTGCTAAAAGTATCACGGAACGATTAAAAGAAGTATCTCCAAGTGTTGAAGGTTCTGCTATCAGCAAGTGACCTTTCTTTGGTAAAACTGATATCATAAGCACGATTTTTTCTTAAAATTATTAAAAAAAAGAGTTAAAATCAAAAAAAATCCCAGCTAAAAGCCAGGATTTATATTTTCAAAGTAGAAAAATATTATTTATTAACTGCTCCGTCTAATTCAGCACCAGCTTTGAATTTTACTACATTTTTAGCAGCAATTTTGATAGTTTTACCTGTTTGAGGGTTTCTTCCTTCTCTAGCAGCTCTTTTAGAAACTGACCAAGAACCAAAACCTACTAATGATACTCTACCACCTTTTTTTAATGTACCTTCAACATTAGATAAAAATGATTCTAAAGCTAATTTAGCAGCTGCTTTTGTAATTCCAGCAGAAGCTGCCATTGCATCGATTAATTCTGATTTGTTCATAATAAATGTTTTTACAATTTGGTTAAACTTTAATTATAGATACAAATTTAGCCGTATTACCGAATTACACAAGGCTTTACGGCTAATTCTAACGTTTTTGTTAATAACTTAAGCTATTTGTTAATAACATCATTTGTTTTTTATTAAAATACGATGATGTTAGAGCCTATAAGGCTTAAAAAGCTTTTGCTTCTGTAGAAAATTGAACACCGTTTAACAACTCATGAGTTCTCATTCTTTTCTTTCCTGGAAACTGTAAACTATAAATTTCTAAAAAACCATTTTCAACAGCAATTTTCATTTCTTTTTTAGTAGTAATAACACTTCCAATCTCAAAGTTGTGTTCCTCGCTTATAAATGAAGTTTCATAAAACTTAACATTCCATTCTTGTTCTCCGTCTTTAATAAATGACCAAGCTGCAGGATAAGGACATAATCCTCTAACCAAGTTATAAATTACTTCGCCAGGTTTAGTCCAATCAATTTTGCAATTGTCTTTATTTAGTTTATAAGCTGTCTTTATTTCAGAATTGTCTTTCTGTATTTCAGTACTTACATTTCCCTTCTCAATTAATGCTAAAGTTTCAACAACTGCTTCGCTTCCTATACTAATTAATCGATCGTGTAATTCTCCGGCCGTTTCATTATTGCCAATTGGTGTTTCTTTATGCAATATCATTGCTCCAGTGTCAATTTTATCATCTATAAAGAATGTGGTAACACCCGTTTTTTCTTCCCCATTAATAATTGCCCAATTAATTGGTGCCGCTCCCCTATAGTTTGGCAACAAAGAAGCATGTAGATTAAATGTACCAAATTTCGGCATGCGCCAAACTACTTCAGGTAGCATTCTAAAAGCAACAACTACTTGTAAATTTGCTTCGAGACTTTTTAATTCTTCTAAAAACTCTTCCGATTTTAAATTGGTAGGTTGTAAAATTCTTAACCCTTTTTCTAGAGCGTACTTTTTTACTGCACTTTCTTGTAATTTTTGGCCCCTGCCAGCTGGTTTATCTGCAACGGTAACAACACCTACAATTTCGTAACCTTTATTATATATTGCATCGAGAATTCCAACTGCAAAATCTGGAGTTCCCATAAAAACAATCTTTAATTTTTCCATTTATTTAATGTAATATTGATGATTAGCATTTAGGCTAATGATATTTTTTTCTAGTAAGGTTTGAATAGCAAAGATAATTTCTTCTGACGTGAATGCCAATATAGATTCTAATTCTCTTGAATTTAGAGATGATTTTTTTAAACAAGCTAAAATTTCGGAAACTACATCTCTATTTTCAGTTTTTTTCTTTTTTAAACATGTCGAACACTTCCCACAATCTTCATATATTTCTTCACCAAAATAACGAAGTAACAACTTGTTCTTACATGTTGTTTGATTTTCAATAAATGAAATCATTTCTTTAAATCTATCTTGCTTCGTTGTATTTTGATTTTCTAAATATTTACTAATTCTGTTTATGGTTAAATCGTCTTCTCTAACTTCATTAAAAACAATTTTACTATCATTTAAAAGCAACTGTAAATCGATAATTTCTTTTTCATGCAATTCTTGTAAAAGTTTTACAATTTGTTCGATCGAATGATTAGATTTCTTTGCTATTAATTCTAAATTGATGGGCATTTCTTGATCAAAAATACCCGGATAAGTTCTTAAAACAACCGTCAAAATTGGTTCGACATTTGTATTTAAACTGATGTAGCGAATTACTTCTTTACTAGGAATAATAAATTGAACTTTTACTTTTTCAGAACTCACATTTTCCATCGTCAAAATTCCTTGTCTATCTAGAAACTGTAAAGCATTTAATGTTTTTAATACAGGCAACGTATAACTATTACAAAACTTTTGAATCGTAAAATTAAACTGCTGTAAATACCCCTCTCCATAGGCAATTTGGAAATAATTATTGATTTTTTTGTAGACGTCTTTCAAGAAATTTTTTGTCACGATATTTTCTTCAAATAATCGCTTTGCTAATTCTATATCGCATTGAGTTGTCAATAAAATTCCAAATGCTTTTTCTCCATTTCTTCCTGCCCGCCCAACTTCTTGATAATAATTCTCTAAATTTTCAGGAATTTGAAGGTGAATTACTGTCTTTACATCAGGTTTATCTATTCCCATTCCAAAAGCATTGGTTGCAACAATAACTTGAACTTTATCTTCCATCCACAACAAGCGATGCTTTTCTTTTTCTTTAAAAGACATGCCTCCGTGGTAAAAAGTTGCTTTAAAACCTAAAGCATTTAATTGATTACACGTATCAACAGTTGCTTTTCGATTTCTAACATAAACAATTGAAGATTGAGGATTTTTAGATAAAATTTGGGCTATTTTAGTCAATTTATCTTCAGTTTCAATAATATGATACGAAAGATTTTCTCTTTCGAATGATTTTTTAAATACCGATAGATTTTGTAACCCTAAATGTTCAATAATATCTTGCTGAACTAAATTTGTAGCCGACCCTGTTAAAGCTAAAAAAGGAATAGTAGGAAAAAACTCTTTTAAAAGTTTTATTTTAAGATAGGCTGGTCTAAAATCGTGTCCCCATTGACTCACACAATGTGCTTCGTCTATAGCAATTAAGTTGATGGGTAATTGTTTTAAACGTTCTATAATCCAATCTTGTTGTAAACGCTCGGGTGACAAATACAAAAACTTATAATTTCCGTATAAACAATTATCAAGCAAATCAGAAATTTCATCGATACTTAAAGCACCAACTAATCCAATAGCTTTTATATCTTTTTTTTGAAGGTTCTCTATTTGGTCTTTAATCAAAGCAATTAATGGCGATATTACTAAAGTAATACCATTTAAAACCATACCTGGAACTTGATAACAAACCGATTTTCCTCCACCAGTAGGAAGTAATGCAAAAGTATCATTTCCTTCTAAAACCGATTGAATAATGGCTTCTTGCGGCTCACGAAAGGAATTGTGTTTCCAATATTTTTGTAAAACTTGAAGCGCTTGAGTCATCCGATTTACTTGTCTAATTCGTTAAACACAAACTGAACTCTATTCTCAACTGTATCTTTTGGAACCGTTATCAATTCGTAACCAAAATTTCTATAAGTTTCCTCTAAATGTTCGTGAATTAAAACGGCTTGCTCATAGCTTTCATAACGCTCAGCATCGCTAACATAGATTTCTTTCCAAGGTGGTAATAAGAAAATTTTTGTATAGCGGTTTTCTTCACAAGCATCGGAAAAAGATTTTGGGTAACTATCGCCTATGTAATGCATATAGGCTAAGACATCAGGAATTCCTCTATCTAAAAACACAATGTCACATGTTTCTTGCAAAGCTTCTTGATATTGTTTTATTCTACCCTGAAGTAATAACTCGCTAAATAATAGCGGATTTTCTAAAAATAACTGATCGATTCCTTGCTTTTGCGCTTCTTGAATAACTTCTCTAGAAATTTCAGGATAACATACATGTCCATTTTCAACCAAAGCATTTATTAAAGTTGTTTTTCCAGAACTTGGTCCGCCTGCAAGTACAATTAATTTTTTCGTCATATAAAATTCTAAAAAGCAAAAATAGTTTTTTTTAAAAAATATGGTAAGCTTTATGAAAATTATTAAGTTTCTAATTATTGATTATGAACTTAAAAAAGTATATTTGCTTTTTAAATCAATGATTGAAGATGGATAAGAAGACTGAAGAATTCTATATTAGATTGAAAGATGAATTGGCGAACACATCCTTATGGCCAACAGAATATTTGTACAAATTTATAGTACCTTCTGATATACACAAAATAGCCCAAGTAGAAGCTGCTTTTAACGATATGGGAGCTGTAATTACTACACAACAATCTAAAACTGGAAAATATACAAGTGTTTCGGTAAGTGTAAACATGAAAACACCAGATGAAGTCATTGAAAAATACAAAGAACTATCTGTAATTGAAGGTATAATTTCATTATAACCTATGGAAAATAATTCAACCATATATTTAGAATATAATTCTCAAAGAGGCCCACTTCGCATTCCCGAATATGGAAGGCATTTACATAAACTAATTGACCAAGTAATCGCAATTGAAAACCGAGAAGAGCGCAATAAAGCGGCTCAATACGTTATTTCTGTAATGGGAACTTTAAATCCTCATTTAAGAGATGTACCCGATTTTCAACACAAACTTTGGGATCAATTATTTATAATGTCTGATTTTAAATTAGATGTAGATTCTCCTTATCCTATACCATCAAGAGAAGTACTTCAATTAAAACCTGAAAAACTAAATTATCCTCAAAATTTCCCCAAATATCGGTTCTATGGTAATAATATTACATACATGATCGATGTTGCTATTAAATGGGAAGATGGGGATTTAAAAAATGCATTAATTCTTGTAATTGCAAATCACATGAAAAAATGCTATTTAAGTTGGAATAAAGAAACTGTTGAAGATGAAGTAATTTTCAATCATTTATTGGAACTTTCTAACGGAAAAATTAATTTATTTAAAACAAATGAAGAGTTGTCTAACACTCAAAATTTGATGAAAGTAAACAAAAAACTTTCGAATAAATCACAATTTAACAACCAAGGAAAGAACAACAATAATAACAATTCTAAAGCCCAATTTAAAAAGAAAACAATCCAAAAAAACAATAAAAGAAATTAACGTTCATGGGAACATTTAGTATAGAAGGTGGCAAACCATTAAAAGGAGAAATTACTCCACAAGGTGCTAAAAACGAAGCATTACAAATTTTATGTCCGGTTCTATTAACATCGGAAAAAGTACGCATTACTAATATTCCAGATATTATTGATGTAAACAAACTAATTGCTTTATTGGGCAACTTAGGAGTTAAAATACAAAAAAATGGACCTGGAGATTACACGTTTCAAGCTGACGAAGTAAATGTTAATTACTTAAAAACAGAAGCTTTCAAAAAAGAAGGCGGAAGTTTACGCGGTTCTATTATGATTGTTGGTCCACTTTTAGCACGTTTTGGTTGTGGCTATATTCCAAAACCTGGAGGAGATAAAATTGGACGTCGTAGATTAGACACGCACTTTGAAGGTTTTATTAACTTGGGTGCCAAATTTAGATATGAAAGAGAAGACCATTTTTATGGTGTAGAAATTGACGGAAGATTAAAAGGAGCTTACATGTTACTTGACGAAGCTTCAGTTACTGGTACTGCAAATATTGTTATGGCTGCTGTTTTAGCGGAAGGCACTACAACTATTTACAATGCTGCTTGTGAACCTTACTTACAACAGTTGTGTAAAATGCTAAATTCTATGGGGGCCAAAATTCAAGGAATTGGTTCAAATATGTTAATCATAGAAGGAGTTGAATCTTTAGGTGGTTGCGAACATAGAGTTTTACCAGATATGATTGAAATTGGTTCTTGGATTGGTCTTGCAGCGATGACAAGAAGTGAAATTACTATCAAAAATGTTAGTTGGGAAAACTTAGGTCAAATACCAAATGTATTTAGAAAACTTGGTATTACTTTAGAACGTAAAGGCGATGATATTTACATTCCTGCTCATAAAGATGGCTACCAAATTAAAACCGATATTGACGGTTCTATTTTAACAATTGCCGATGCTCCATGGCCAGGTTTTACACCCGATTTATTGAGTATTGTTTTAGTAGTAGCTACACAAGCAAAAGGTGAAGTATTAATTCATCAAAAAATGTTTGAAAGCCGTTTATTCTTCGTGGACAAATTAATTGATATGGGCGCTAAAATTATTTTATGCGATCCACATAGAGCAATTGTTATTGGACATAATTTCCAATCACAATTAAAAGCAACAACTATGACTTCGCCAGATATTCGTGCTGGTATTTCATTATTAATTGCGGCGTTAACTGCTAAAGGAACATCGACCATTCAAAATATCGAACAAATTGATAGAGGTTACGAACGAATTGATGAAAGATTAAGAGCTATTGGTGCTAACATTGTTAGAGTATAACTCAGTAATTAGTATTTAGTTAATAGTTTACAGATTTAAAAAAAGCTCGGATTAAAAATCCGAGCTTTCTTTTTTTTGTCATTCCGACATATGGAGAAACGTAAGTTCAGCGTAGCTAAATCCCATAATTTATTTGTTTTATTAATCACACAGAAAACATTTCCAAGCTATCGGGTATGCGAGCTTGTTTCGGAAACTAAATAAGAAATAGAATCTGAATTTAATTCAGATTGACAAAATAAATTTATGTTTTATGCAATCCAACCTTTTTTCTCTGCTTGTTTAGAATACCAAATTAAAAAAGCTCCAACTATAGGAATCATTATTGTCATCGAAATTGAAAACCCATCAAAAGCAGTAAAATCATAACGTGTAAAGCCATCAACATTTTGAACAATAATCGCTAGAAAAGAAACAATAAAAGCTGTTGTAGCCCACTTTTTTCTCATTAAAAGGAAAACACATCCTAAAGCAGCTGCAAAAACAGCAATGGCAAAAGCTGCAGTTGCCCAAGCCGGAGTAGCATCCATTAAAGCTAATTGTTCTTCGTTAAAATTTGCACGAAAAGAATCGGTGTTATAAGCTTGCATAATGTATTGGTTAACCCCCATGAGATTCCAAATAAGCGCAATAATACTTATAACCCAAAATGAAGTACTTGGTTTTGTCATAATTAGTTTAGTATTGGTTAGTTACACTAAGATACTAAAATATATTATTAGTTGTTTAAACTAAGATTTATTAAAAATGCAAACCAAACATCACACCATCACCTAAATAGCCATTTTGGTAAGCTCTTACATAATCGATACGCAAAAATCTAAATTTTCCAAAACCAACATTATTAAATCCAACAGAAAACTCTTGGTACGGTTTCATATTCGGAATGTTCAACTGATGAAAGCCTCCTATTAAATTCCATTGTAGTTTATTCAACAACGGAATTTTATTCATAATATAACCTTTAAAATTGTGCTCAATATGTGTTTCTAAATAAGCATCGTTTGTAGAATTACTATAATAAGGTAATAAATTAAAAGCGTTTAAATAATCGCCTCTAAAGTTTACATGCGTTTGATTTCCGTTAAAATGTTTGTAATCTATAAAAGAAATATTATCGGCATTAAAGAATTTTCCAGCTTTAAAACGTAAAGCAAAATCACCTTTGTTGCCTAAAGTTTTATCATAATCTAGTCTTCCAGAAACAAAATCATATTCATAATCACTATTTGTAGCTGCAAAAGCTTTGGTATAAGCAAAACTTAAAACAGGATAATTATCATTTTGTATGGTTACTTTCGCATTTGGTCGCGAAATATATTTTTGTCCAAAACGAATTCTAGTTGCAATTGTTCCTTTATAGACATGATGTTCATTAAAAGCAGAAGCAACATAATCAAACGGCGCTAAAGGATTATTTGAAGTATATACATCATTACTTTTGAACATTTTATAATGGGTTGTATTGAACAACTCATGTCGGTTTTCATATTCTAATTTTCCGTTTAAGAAAATTCCGTTTGCTACTTCTTGACCAAAATTTACTTCTACAAACTCTTTATTATACAGCTTCATAAAATTATTGGTAAACAAAAGCGTACTCAATGAATTAATTAATTTACTAATGGGTTCTGAAGCATTAAATTGACTCACAGCACTTCCTCCTGAAACTGAAATATAGGTTTTATTAATGTTATTAAATCGATGATAAAAATTACCCGTAACTCTTAGTCTGTCTTCAGCAAAACCATAATTAAAAATTGAAGAAATAGACGTGTATTTTCCTTTTTCTTCATTCTCTTCTCTAAAAGTAAAACCAGTATCAAAATTCCAACCTTGAACGGTATTATAACTTAACGAAGTAAAATCTAGCAAACCATGATAACTAAAACTCGACTTTTTGAAACTATTCTTATAAGTATAACCTTTTATAATATCAAAAACTTTAAACTTATTTTTTATAGCATCAATTGAATCTAAATATACTTGCGAAGTTCTTAATTCTTGTATGCTGTCTTTTTTAGTATAATTTTCAATCTCTTCATTTGTGAGTGGAATTTGGCGGTTTACTTGCCAATAATCATCTTCTTTTTTATTGGCATTAGCTTCAAATGAAACTATTTCTTTACCAAAAGTCTTTTTATCAAAAGAATCTTTAAAAACATAATTGCTAAAAACATACGAAAACTTTCCAGTGAATTGCATTCCAAAAATTCCCGCAATAAAATCTAACGATTGCACATTTTTAACCCAAATTCCATTCGTTTGATTATAACTATAATTTTGGTTAAGCTTCATGGTTTCAATAATAGGTTGCTGCATGCGATAGCCTTTAATATCTACATCAACTCCATAAATTGCCCAAGAATTCTCTATTATATATAGGTAACCTTCAAAAACAGGTTCTTTATCTCTTTTTGGCGTAACTTTTATTTTATTAATTAGATTTCCATTATCGTCATAAAAGGTACTTTCTAAATTGTACTTATAATAATTGAATGCATTATCGGCTAATGGAGAAATCATATTAATACCAAAATCAACATAATTACTGTAAAAATCATAATCGGTATTTAATGCGGTATTGAAACTAAATCCATTATCATTTCCCGCAACTTTAGAAGCTATAATATCTTCTCTTAAATTGTTAGGCTTTTCGAACTTAATTTTTGAAACCGTTTCCGATAAATAAATAACACCACTTCTCGTTGAATCGAGATTTCCTTCTAAATCGCCATTTTCAAATCCCATAAATTTCTCAGGAATGTCTTTGGCTCTAAAAATTCCACGCGAATAAAAATCGGCTTCAAATCGATTTGTTTTTTCCGTATTTTTTTTCTTAGAAGGTATTGAATTGTTTTTAATTTGATTGGCCGGTTTTTCAAGGTTTTTCAAGACACATTCTTTATATTGAATTGCTTACGAGTACATTTCAAAGT
>JAIXHM010000062.1 GCA_030145825.1 Flavobacterium sp. | reverse complement strand
GCACTTCTTTTAATCGTGCATTTTCTTCGGCCAATTGTGCGTTTTTTTCTTTCAAACTTAAATACTCGTCTGCTTCATTTACTTTCTTGTAAATTCCACCGCTTAGAGCATTTGCTGAATTTATATATTCACTTCTATGATAAGAATGTGATTTTATGGTAAGAATTAAGCTAATGCCCAAAAGCAGCAAAAACAGCAATCGATAGCTGTTTTTTACTAAAAAAATTATTATTTGCTGCATGGACTATTGCTTTATTTTATAAGGATACTTTTGTATTTGTTTAAGTTTTTAAGAGCAATTCCTGTTCCTCTTACTACAGCTCTTAAAGGATCTTCTGCGATATAAACCGGTAAGTCGGTTTTTAATGATATTCGTTTATCTAATCCTCTTAGCATTGAACCACCACCTGCAAGATAGATACCTGTATTGTAAATATCAGCTGCTAATTCTGGAGGTGTTTGGGATAATGTTTCCATTACAGCATCTTCAATTCTTTGTATAGATTTATCTAAAGCTTTTGCAATTTCGCGGTAAGAAACATCAACTTGCTTTGGTTTACCAGTTAATAAGTCTCTACCTTGAACAGACATTTCATCTGGTGGGCTGTCTAAATCTTCAGTTGCAGCACCAATTTGTATTTTTATTTTTTCGGCAGTTGTTTCCCCCACAAATAAATTGTGTTGCGTTCTCATATAATAAATAATATCATTTGTAAAAACGTCACCTGCAATTTTAACTGATTTATCACAAACAATACCGCCAAGTGCAATTACGGCAATTTCTGTAGTACCACCTCCAATGTCAACAATCATGTTTCCTTTTGGTTGCATAATATCAACGCCAATTCCGATAGCGGCAGCCATTGGTTCGTGAATTAAATAAACTTCTTTACCATTTACACGTTCTGCAGATTCTTTTACCGCACGCATTTCCACTTCTGTAATCCCCGAAGGAATACAAATTACTAGTCTTAGCGCTGGTGTAAATAATTTCTTTTTTAAAGCTGGAATACTTTTGATGAACATTTGAAGCATTTTTTCAGATGCATCAAAGTCTGCAATAACTCCGTCTTTTAGAGGGCGTATCGTTTTTATGTTTTCATGTGTTTTACCTTGCATCATGTTTGCTTCTTTACCTACGGCAATAATTTTTCCCGTAATACGATCTCTAGCTACAATCGACGGGCTATCGATTACAACTTTGTCGTTGTGAATGATTAAGGTGTTAGCAGTACCAAGGTCAATTGCAATATCCTCGGTCATAAAATCAAAAAATCCCATACGCTTTTATAAAGGGTTTATAAAGGTTTATAATCTACAAAAATGAACTCACAAAATTAAACAAATTAACGATATACTAATCGTATTAATTCATAAAGTTTGGTTACAAATTACAAAAAATAAACCTTTAAAAAAAATTAATGTTTAAAATGACGAACACCAGTAAATACCATACTCATGTTGTGTTCATCACAATAGTTTATACTCAATTCGTCTTTTATAGAACCACCAGGTTGAATAACAGCTTTTATTCCTGCATTATCTGCTATTTCAACACAGTCAGGAAATGGAAAAAATGCATCGCTAGCCATAACAGCACCTTTTAAATCGAAATTAAAAGCATTTGCCTTTTCAATTGCTTGTCTTAACGCGTCTACTCTTGATGTTTGACCAGTTCCAGAAGCACAAAGTTGTTTGTTTTTTGCTAAAACAATTGTGTTAGATTTGGTGTGTTTACAAATTTTAGAAGCAAATAACAAATCTTCAATTTCTTGATTAGTAGGTTCTGTTTTTGTAACGGTTTTTAGGAGTTCTTTATTGTCTGTAATATTATCTTTTTCTTGAATTAAAACTCCATTTAAACATGTTCTTACTTGTTTTTTTGGCAGTTCTACTTCCTTTATTACTAAAATAATTCTGTTTTTCTTTTCCACTAATAATTGAACTGCATCTTCATCAAATGATGGTGCAATAATTACTTCACAAAACAAGCTATGAATTTCTTCTGCAGTTGCTAAATCAATATTCCCATTTGCAATTAGGACTCCACCAAAAGCAGATGTTGGGTCGCCAGCTAAAGCATCAATATAAGCTTCTTTCATAGAGCTTCTTGTTGCAATTCCGCAAGCATTGTTGTGTTTCAAAATAGCAAACGTAGGCAAATCGTTTTTAAATTCATTCATTAAATTTACGGCAGCATCAACATCAAGTAAGTTATTATAAGACAACTCCTTTCCATTTAATTTTGTAAACATTGCATCAAAATCTCCAAAGAAAAATCCTTTTTGATGTGGATTTTCTCCGTAACGTAATGTTTGACCGTTTGCTACACTTGCTTTATAGTAAGTTTCATCAGTATTGAAATAATTAAAAATAGCGGTATCATAGTTAGAAGAAACATGAAAAGCTTTAGTTGCTAAAACTCTTCTTTGTTCAATAGTTGTAGCTCCGTTTTCTTCTGTATAATAATTTAAAAATTCGGTATATTGTTCAACAGATGCTACAATTACAGTGTCTTTAAAATTTTTCGCAGCTGCACGTATTAATGAAATACCTCCAATATCAATTTTCTCAATAATATCAGCTTCACTAGCTCCAGAAGCAACTGTTTTTTCAAACGGATACAAATCAACAATAACTAAATCAATTTGTGGAATATTGAATTCTTCCATTTGTTGTACATCACTTTCATTATCTTGTCTGTTCAAAATACCACCAAAAATTTTTGGATGTAAAGTTTTAACACGACCTCCTAAAATCGAAGGGTAATCAGTAACAGTTTCTACTGGTACAACAGGAATACCTAAACCTTTAATAAAGGCTTCAGTTCCGCCTGTTGAATAAATAGTTACTTGATTTTGATGAAGTGCTTTAACTATTGGCTCTAAACCAGTTTTGTCAAATACTGAAATTAATGCAGATTTGATGTTTTTTGTTGTAGTCATTGTGTTGTTTTTATTTGAGTTGCAAAAGTAATTATAGTTTTAAAAGTTACCAATGAAAACTAAAATTTGTTTCTGTAAATTGTAACAATTTTTAGAATGTTTCTACTTATAGTAAGAATTTACTATCATGCTTTTATATCTTCGATTACTTAAAGAAAGTTTTGGTTTTGCATTAAATGCTTTGCGGACAAATAAGCTGCGGACTTTTTTGTCGCTTTTGGGTGTTACAATTGGTATTTTTTCCATTATTGCAGTCTTAGCGGCAGTAGATTCTATGGATAAAAAAATCAAAGAAGATTTAAGTGATATGGATATGAATACTATATACTTAATTCGTTTTTCTTTTGGCCCATCGGATGTTCCTCGTTGGAAACGCGAACAATTCCCTGATGTTACCTATGAAGAATATGAATATTTAAGAAGGTCAGTGAATGGTATTGATAAAATGTCATTCAACATGTTCACTAGAAACGAAAATATTAAGTATGGAGACAAAACAGTAAGTTCTATTAGAGTAAAACCTTCAACTTACGAATTTATTGATATTGAGCCTATTAAAGTAGAAAAAGGCCGTTATTTTAATGAAGCGGAGTCAAATTCAGGAAATCCTGTAATTGTGATAGGAAGCGAAGTAGCTGAAGGATTATTTGGAAATTCAGAGCCTATTGGTAAAAAAATTAGATTATACGGGCAAAAATTTACTGTCATAGGTGTGTTAAAAAAGCAAGGAGAGGGTATGTTTGGGGATAGTAATGATGTTGCTGTTTTTTTTCCAGTTAACTTTATTAGAAGATTATATGGTGATAATAGCGATATGTTAACTCCTGCAATTTTAATTAAGCCGGAAAAAGGAATAGATATTGAAGAGTTTAAAGCAGATTTAGCACAAAAATTGAGAACTTTTAGAGGTATAAAACCAGGAGAAATCAATAATTTTTTTCTTAATGTTTTATCTGGTTTTACAGATTTTATTGATAATATCATTGGGCAAATGAATCTTGTAGGATGGCTTATAAGTGGTTTTTCTTTACTTGTTGGAGGATTTGGAATTGCGAATATTATGTTTGTTTCGGTTAAAGAAAGAACTAATTTAATAGGAATTCAAAAAGCATTGGGCGCCAAAAATAAGTTTATACTTTTTCAATTCTTATTTGAAGCTATAATACTATCAGTAATTGGTGGAATTGTTGGAATGTTTTTAGTTTGGATAATAGCTCTAATTTTGAGTTCGGCTCTAGATTTTGAGTTTGTATTAAGCACACAAAATATATTATTAGGAACAGGATTAGCGGCTGTTATTGGTTTGGTTTCAGGAATTATTCCTGCAATATCGGCATCAAAACTGGACCCAGTAGAAGCTATTCGCTCTGGAATGTAATATTTTATTACATTTGCCGAAAATAAAATTAATTGAAAACTCGAGCTATTAGTTTATTGCTTTTTATAGTTCTGTTGTTGCCAGCAGTTGTTACTTTTTCTTGGCTTCAACATAGAAAATATGTAGTTAAAAAAGAAGTAAAACAAACTATAATAGCTGGAATCGATAAAAAAGAACTTCAAATTTTAAAATTTCATCATCAAGAAGTTAATCAAAAAGTAGAATGGGAACATTCAAAAGAATTTGAATTTAATGGAAAGATGTATGATATTGTTAAAAAAGAGATAGTGAATGATTCTGTTCAGTTTTTTTGTTGGTTAGATGAAGAAGAAACAGAATTAAATAGAAGATTAAAAACATTACTTATAAATGTTTATCATAATGATGTTCCTTTAAAATTGAAAAACGATTTGGTTCTCGATTTTTATAAATCTTTATTTTTTCATCAAACCGATTTAGTTGTTTTTTATTTACGTTTTAAATCAACGCGAATTAAATCCTACTATACTAATAATTACTTTTTTCAGTATCAAAATACCGAAATTCATCCGCCCATCTTTGTTTAATAATTAGTTTATGTGCATTTACAAATGCAGTTTTTTAATTATTAAATTTAACAAAAATGAAAAGAATTTACACAATAATTTTGTTTGTGTTGAGTGGTATTATATATTCTCAAACCGAGCAAGATTCAATAAAAGTAACTAGTCTTGAAGAGGTTGTCGTTTCTGCTACAAAATGGCAACAAAAGAAAAACGATTTACCTTACAAAATTACTACAATTAAGACAGAAGCTATTGAGCTTCAAAACCCACAAACAGCTGCCGATTTATTAGGCATTTCTGGAAAAGTTTTTATACAAAAAAGCCAACAAGGTGGCGGAAGTCCTATGATAAGAGGATTTGCAACAAATCGCTTGTTGTACACGGTAGACGGAGTTCGAATGAATACTGCAATTTTTCGAGGCGGAAATATTCAAAATGTAATTTCTTTAGATGGTTTTGCAATGGAAAATGTTGAAGTGCTTTTTGGTCCAAATTCGGTTATTTACGGCAGTGATGCTATTGGTGGGGTGATGAGTTTTCAAACTGTAAAACCAAAGTTTTCTGCTGATGAAAATACAAGTGTTTCTGGAAATGTTTTTTCGAGATTTTCTTCTGCAAATGATGAAAAAACCGGGCACTTTGACGTGCAATTAGGATGGAAAAAATGGGCTTCCTACACAAGTATTAGTTATAATGATTTTGGAGATTTGCGTATGGGAACTCATGGTCCAAATGAATATCTAAAAACGTATTATGTGGTTCCAAATTTTGACGGTTCCGATGAGGTTTTAACCAATGAAAATGCCTTGGTTCAAAAACCTTCAGCCTATACACAATATAACGTTACGCAAAAAGTGCGTTTTGCACCAAATGAAAATTGGGATTTTCAATATGGTTTTCATTATTCAGAAACATCCGATTATTCTCGTTACGATAGACACTTAAGAATGCGAAACGGTTTACCACGTTATGCGCAATTCGATTATGGCCCCCAAAAATGGATGATGAATGTTTTAGAAATTTCAAATTTTGCTAAAAGTAAAATTTATGATGAAATGGTTATTCGTTTCGCTTATCAAAATTTTGAAGAAAGTAGAATTAGTAGAAATTTGAATAATACAAATAGAGAAATTAGAATTGAAAAAGTAGATGCTTATTCGTTCAATATCGATTTTAATAAAAAAATTGGAACCAAGAACAAATTGTTCTATGGAGTAGAATATGTTTTTGATAAAGTAAACTCTGAAGGAATTGATGAAGATATTACAACAGGAGTTCAAGTTGAAGGTCCAGCGAGATATCCACAAGCTGATTGGCAATCAATTGGTATTTATCTAAATGATCAATATACAATTACCGATAAAGTTTTACTTTCTGCAGGATTACGATACAATCAATATGTTTTAAATGCAGAGTTTGATACAACATTTTATCCGTTTCCCTTTACAGAAGCTAAATTAAATGATGGCGCTCTTACTGGAAGTTTAGGAATTGTGTATAAACCTTCAAATTCTTGGGTTTTAAGTTCAAATGTTTCTACGGCTTTTCGTTCACCTAATGTTGACGATGTAGGGAAAGTTTTTGATTCTGAACCAGGTTCTGTTGTAGTTCCTAATCCTGATTTAAAAGCGGAATATGCTTATAATGTTGATTTTAACATAGCAAAAGTATTTGGTTCTAATCTTAAATTAGATTTATCTACTTATTATACTTGGCTAGAAGATGCTTTAGTACGAAGAGATTACACATTAAACGGTTCTAGTGAAATTATGTATGATGGTGAATTAAGTCAAGTACAAGCTATTCAAAATGCAGCTAAAGCAACTGTTTACGGAGTTCAATTTGGGGTAGAAGCAAAGCTATCTAAAGATTTTGTTTTTTCAACAGATTTGAATTTTCAAAAAGGTGAAGAAGAATTGGATAATGAAGAAAAAAGCCCATCTAGACATGCCGCTCCATTTTTTGGTGTAAGCCGATTAACTTTTACTCATGAAAAATTAGAATTACAATTATATACGCAATTTAGTGCGAAGAAAGCTTATAAAGATTTACCAGAAGAAGAAAGAGGAAAGCCAGAAATTTATGCCATTGATGGTAATGGAAATCCTTATTCTCCGGGTTGGTACACCTTAAATCTAAAAACTGATTATAAGTTTAATAAAATGTTTAATGTAACGGCTGGTTTAGAAAACATTACCGATCAGCGTTATCGACCTTATAGTTCTGGATTAGTAGCACCAGGAAGAAATTTTATTGTTGGTGTTAGAGCAAAATTTTAAAAAAAGAAAATCCCGCTTTTGCGGGATTTTTTTATGATCTAATTTCGTTGTTTTCGATTAAGTCAATATACAAGTTAATTCTATCTTTTAATTCTTTTCTATGCACAATAAAGTCTAAGAAACCGTGCTCTAATAAGAATTCTGAAGTTTGGAAACCATCAGGTAAATCTTTCCCAGTTGTGTCTTTTACAACACGCGGGCCAGCAAAACCAATTAAAGCTCCAGGTTCTCCAATATTAATATCTCCTAACATGGCATAAGATGCAGTAGTTCCTCCAGTTGTTGGATCAGTACATAAAGAAATGTAAGGAATTTTAGCTTCAGCTAATTGCGCTAATTTTGCAGAAGTTTTAGCTAACTGCATTAACGAATAAGCAGCTTCCATCATACGAGCTCCACCAGATTTAGAAATCATTACAAAAGGAACTTTATGTTCAATAGCATAATCAATAGCTCTTGCGATTTTTTCACCTACAACAGCACCCATTGAACCACCAATAAAAGCAAAATCCATACAAGCAACAACTAAATCTTTTCCTTTAGATTTCCCAACTCCCGTTCTAACAGCATCTTTTAAATTAGTTTTCGCCATTACTTCTTTTAAACGCTCGTTGTATTTTTTAGTGTCCTCAAATTTTAAAGGATCTTTAGATGTCATTTTAGCATCTAACTCTTTGAATTTATTATCATCAAATAAAATTTGAAAATATTCGGCACTTCCAATTCTTACATGAAAATCATCTTCAGGACTAACCCAAAGATTTTTTGCTAATTCTTCTGTATCAATAATTTTTCCTGTTGGCGATTTGTACCAAAGGCCTTTAGGAACATCTTTTTTTTCTTCAGTTGGTGTTTGAATCCCTTTTTCTTTTCTTTTAAACCAAGCCATATTATTAATGGATAATGAATAATTGACAATTATCAATTATCAATTGTTAATTAAAGTGTGTTTACGTTGTTTAAATCGGCAAAAGCTTGTTCTAATCTTTGATTAAAAGTAACTTCCCCTTTTCTTACCCAAGCTCTTGGATCATAGAATTTTTTATTTGGACTTTCTGGACCTTCGGGGTTACCAATTTGTGTTCTTAAATAATCTATTTTTTCTGTCATATAATCACGAATACCTTCTGTAAAAGCAAATTGTAAATCGGTATCGATATTCATTTTAATTACACCGTATGAGATGGCTTCTCTAATTTCTTCTAAAGTAGAACCAGAACCACCATGGAAAACAAAGTCAACAGGGTTTGCACTAGTGTTGTATTTGTTTTGAACGTATTCTTGAGAGTTTTTTAAAATTTTTGGAGTTAATTTTACGTTTCCAGGTTTATAAACACCATGAACGTTTCCGAAAGCAGCTGCGATAGTAAATTTAGGACTTACTTTCATTAATTCCTCATAAGCAAAGGCAACCTCTTCTGGTTGTGTGTAAAGTTTAGAACTGTCAACGTCAGAATTGTCAACACCATCTTCTTCTCCTCCTGTAATGCCTAATTCAATTTCTAAAGTCATGCCTATTTTGCTCATTCTTTCTAAATATTTTTTAGAAATTTCAATATTTTCAGCTAAAGGTTCTTCAGATAAATCAATCATGTGTGAACTGAATAGTGATTTTCCTGTTTCGGCAAAATGTTTTTCTGAAGCATCTAATAAACCATCAATCCATGGTAATAAATTTTTTGCACAGTGGTCAGTATGTAAAATTACTGTTGCGCCATACGCTTCTGCAAGAGTATGAATATGTTTAGCACCTGCAACAGCACCTAAAATTGCAGCTCTTTGATTTTCGTTACTTAATCCTTTTCCAGCATTAAATTGAGCTCCACCATTTGAAAACTGAATAATAACTGGTGCATTTAATTTTGCAGCAGTTTCCAAAACGCCGTTAATAGTACTAGACCCAACAACATTTACAGCAGGTAGGGCAAAACCTTTTGCCTTTGCATAATTAAATATTTCTTGAACTTGATCTCCAGTAGCAACGCCTGGTTTTATATTATGACTCATAGTAAATTGTTTTTGGTTTAGTTAGCAAAAATAAGAATTTAAAAAATTAGAAAGGATAATTAATACCAAAATTTAGAACTGTTTTTGCTAAACTAACATCTTTAAACCATCTATCTCCTTCAATCTTGGCAGGATTATACATTTTGTAACCAAAATCGAGACGGAAAATAAAATAATTAAAGTCGTATCGAAATCCTATACCAGAACCTACGGCTAAATCTTTAAAGGATTCTAATCCGTTAAAAGTATAATTGGTGTCTTCTACATTGTCGAAAATATTCCAAATGTTTCCAATATCGGTAAAAAGAGCACCATTTAATTGCCCTAAGATATTGTATCTAAATTCGGTACTTAAACCTAATTTCATATTGGCTTCATTAAAATCGAATAAACTGCCGCTTTTTCCAGGGCCTAAACTGTAGGCTTGCCAACCCCGATTGTCATTTGAACCGCCAGCAAAATAACTTCTTGAGAATGGAATTGAGGAACCATTGCCATAAGGAATTGCAATTCCACCAAAAGTTCTCATAGCAAAGCTATTTTTTTTACCTAAATTCCAATGTTTCACATATTCTACTTCTCCCTTGATATATTGTGCATACTCAATGCCAAATAATGTTTTATTTCCAGATGCGCTTGTACCGTCTTCTTTTTTAACGGTTCCGCCGATTAATGACAATAAATTACCAGCCGATTCTATTTTTGCCCTAAAGTTGTAATAATTTCTGTCAGTAAGTCCAAATTTTGTTGATCTGTTGAATGTAAAACTTGATGAAACAATAAGGTTGTCTTCAATTAGCCTTAAATATCTCTCGTAAATACTCGAAACAGATTTAAATTCATCATCATTTTGATTTAAAGAAGTTTCGTTATTTAAAACTTCTTGCATAAAATTAATCGCTCCAGTTTGTGTTAAATCGCCATTAGCGTTAAGGTTGGCAGGATTTGTATTGTATGTTTCAGCAATAAAGTTTAACCTACTATATGAGTTTTCATAAACATTAAAATAATTGGCTACATTTAGGTTTCGAACATAGTTAATACCTATAAGCTCAAATTTGTAATGATTTCTATTATTAGTAGTAGACCAATTGTAATTAATTCCTCCTGATAAACTTTGCTTGTCGAGACCAATATTATTTTGAATAGCAAAACCAACATTTATTTGAGTTGAAGGAAACATCTCCTTTTTAATTATCGAGTTTGTTTTTAATGGAAAAAATATTCTAGGAAAACTCAACTTTACTGTTCCGCCGTATTCCGAAATATTGAAGAAAGTATTGTTTGGATTCGCTAAATCTTGTGAAGATCCAATATTACCCTTACCAGAAATTTCTAAAATTTCGGCACCCTTAAATAAATTTCTAAAAGTAAATCCCATACCGCCTGTAATACCGAAATCTTGTATGTTAGAATGGGTAAAATCAATGTAGGGAGACCAACTGTATTTTTTTCTTGGCACTAGGTAAACGTTTGCAATTAAATTTTCTTTTCCATTAATAGTGTCTTCTACATATTCAATAGTTGGAAAGTTGAATACTTTTAAGTTATTAATTGCAGTTGAAGTTAATTTTCGTTTATCGTCGCTAAATAGATCTCCTTTATTTATAAAAACAGCATCAGTTAATGCTTTTGGTTTGTAATTTAATTTTCCGTTACTATAAATGGTGTAATCTCTAAAGTTGACACTATCATTAACAGTTATATTGTTTCTTTTTGAACCATTTGTAAAAATATTAACTTGACTAATTTTGAAAATTTTAAATGGCTCTTTTACAATAGTGTCTCCTTTTTTAACACTTCTGTTTTCTATTCGCGTAATCGCATTTAATTTATAAGTTTTATGAGGATTTAAAGTATCATAAATATCGTAACCTACATTGTTTACTTGGAAATGGTATACTCCATTGTTTCTGAAATAATTAGTAATGCGAGCTCTTTCATTATCAAAATTTTCGAGGTTAAAAACATCGCCTTTTTTCAGTAAAGATCTCTTTTCAATTGTCGCATATAAACTATCTAGTTTAGGGGTTTCAATTTCTCTAGAAAGTGTATCTAAAGTATAAGCTTTTCCTGTGTTTATGGTGTAAGTTACTTTTCCTTTTTTATGTCCAGTTGAATCTATTTTGTTTTTTACTTCAACATCAAAAAAACCTTTGTAATAAGTATAATAACTTTTTAATTTACTAGTAGATTTGTCTGCTTTTTTAGCGTCAATAATTACAGGTGGTTCTCCTGTTCTTTTTAAGAAACTACTTAAACCGGAAACAAAGAATGATTGACTTAATCGATCCACTTGTTTTTCAGATAATAACTTTGCTAAGTTATTTCGTCTGTTTGGTTTTCTGTTTAACCAAGCATAATAAGAACTATCGGCATTTTCTTTTGCTAAATTGTAAAGATTTAATCGTAATGGATAGCCTAGAATTGAACTGTTCTTCTTTTGATAAAGTAAACTTTCAATTTTTTCATTTTTTATAATGGTATCATTTACAGAAATTATATTTTTGGTAAGTAGTTGTTTGTCTTCTGGAACTTTCTTTGTAGAAGTACAAGAAGAATAAAGTGCTACAAATAGAAATAGTATTGCTATTTTTGGTAAAAAATTTCTCAAGATAATCATTATAGTTAGTCAAAAATACAACTTTTATGCTAAGTAAAAATCAAATTAAAATAATAACGAGTTTATCTCAAAAAAAATATAGAAAACAGCATCAATTATTTATTGCTGAAGGTAAAAAAGTTATTGAAGAATTAATGCCAAATTTTGAGTTAGAATGGCTGTTTTGCGTTGGAGATTTAAATTTTAAAAATGTAGATAAAAATAAAGTTTATCAAGTAACCGATACTGAAATTAAGAAAATTAGTGTTTTAACTACCGCGACTAATTGTTTGGCAGTTTTTAGAATTCCTGAAGAAAGAGAAAATAAAGAATTAAAAGGCTTAATTGTAGCTTTAGATGATATTCGCGATCCGGGAAATTTAGGAACAATTATACGTTTGTGCGATTGGTTTGGAATAGAAACTTTATTGTGTTCTGAAGAAACTGTTGATGTTTATAATCCGAAAGTAGTACAAGCAACTATGGGTTCTATTTCTAGAGTACATGTTGTTTATGGAAATATAGTTGAAATTTTAAATACGATTTCGTTGCCTGTTTTTGGAACTTTTATGGAAGGCGAAAATATTTATCAAAAAAAGTTACCAAAAGAAGGAATTATTGTAATGGGAAATGAAGCTAATGGCATCTCAGTTGAAATTGAAAAAATTGCAAAAAATAAAATATCTATTCCTAGGTTTGGAAAACTTCAAGAAACAGAAAGTTTAAATGTTGCAACTGCAACTGCAATAATTTTAAGTGAATTTAGACGGAATTAATGAAATGCAAAATTGATAAAAAATCCTCGAGTTTGCATGCTGCCTATGTTTCCTGTCCAAGGACTATTTGGGTCGTTGTCGCGAATTAATTCATCTTTTGTACTAAATACACCTCTAATAGATGGAGAAAATTTGAAATATTCAAAATAAATATCAACGCCAACACCAATTTCGTAAAAAGAAGACCATTTTGTCATTCTAAATCTTTGACTGTAATTATCGTCTTTCGCTTCCGAATTACTTCCCATATTTAATGCAGTTGATAATCCACCAATTAAATAAGGTTTTATATTTCCAGTTCTTTTTGCAGAAAATTTTAATAAAGCAGGGAAAAATATATAAGTAGATTTTACTTCTCTTAACGCATTTCTTTCTTCTGTAAAATTAGGAAAAGTAAGATTTCGTTGTGTAATGTAAAGTCCAGGTTCAAAACGAAAATCTAAGTGATTTGTTAAACGTAAATTACCTATTAGACCAACATTAAAGCCAATTTGTGATTGTACTTCAACATCTTTGGTAACCGACAAATAATCGAATTTAAAATCTAAATTATTAAATCCAAGATAATATCCCCAATGTACACGTTGCTTATCAAAGTTTTCTTTGTTAATAAGCGGATCTTTGCCAAATAAACCAAATTGAGCAAATGCAGATGATGATAGTAATAATAGGAATAAAATCTTCTTCATGTTATTTTTTTGAAGCATGATAAATAGTTGCCACGCCAAAAGTTTGTGGTAAATGCTTTACCTCTATAAACCCAATTTTTCTCAAAATATTGTTTAAAGCTTCACCAAAAGGAAATTCATTTGCTGAATCTGATAAATATTTATAAGCAACTTTGTCTTTAGAAAATAATTTTCCAATAGCTGGTAAAATGTAGCTCGTATAAAAAGCATAACCTTGTTTGTAAGGAAACTTTGTAGGAACTGAAGTTTCTAAGATTACAAAAATTCAGTGAGGTTTTAAAACTCTTAAAATTTCGGCTAACCCTTTTTCTAAAGTTTCAAAAATTCTAACGCCAAAAGCTACTGTAATGGCATCAAAAT
>JAIXHM010000061.1 GCA_030145825.1 Flavobacterium sp. | reverse complement strand
GATTCTCGACTTGTTCTCCCTCAACATCAAGCATACCTTCGGCTTCTAATTTATGTTAAGCAGGATACAAAGCGCCTTCAGTAATATTCAATTCGCCTTTTGTAATTTCTTTTACTTTTTGCGTAATCTCATAACCATACATTCTGCCCTTTTCTTCTAAAAGCTTCATGATAATGGTATTTAAACTTCCTTTATATAATTGAGAATTTTTCATCTGAATTAATTTTGAAACAAATATACATAATTTTCTTATGTATAAAAATCTTAGGTATGTTTTTTTAAAGTCTTTCTTTTCTATCTTTTCTAAAGAATAACGTATTTTTGTAAAAAAGATTTATCATGTCTACATTCTATAAACTCAGTATAAAAGAAATTAAAAGAGAAACGCCATCGGCTATTTCTGTTACTTTTAATATTCCTCTTGAATTTCAAGATTTTTATAAATTCACCGCTGGACAATACGTTACATTAAAATTAACTTTAGACGGAGAAGAAATTCGCAGAGCTTATTCTATTTGTTCTTCACCTAATAGTGGTGAATTGCGCATTTCAATTAAAGCTGTTAAAAACGGATTCTTTTCGAAGTTTGCCAACGAAAAATTAGCAATTGGAAATGTTATTGAAGTTGGTGTTCCTGAAGGAAAATTTACTTTTGAACCTAATGCAGATCGTCAAAAAAACTATGCTGGTTTTGCTGCTGGAAGCGGAATTACTCCTATACTATCTATTTTAAAATCGGTTTTAGAAAGTGAACCAAAAAGTACATTTGTACTAACGTATGGAAACAAATCGCCTGAAGAGACTATTTTTTATGATGAATTACACGACTTGCAACAAAAATATGTAGGGCGTTTATTTGTTCACTACGCGTTTAGTCAATCTGGTAAAGGAGAATTATTTGGTCGTATTGATAAATCGGCAATTAATTTTGTGTTGCACACAAAACACAACGAAAAGACATTTGAAAAATTCTATTTATGTGGTCCGGAAGAAATGATAAATATAATTTCGAGCACATTAAAAGAGCAAAATGTAAAAGAAAGCGATATAAAGTTTGAGTTGTTCTCGGCATCTTCATCAGAAAATGATAAAGAAATTTCAGCGCAAGGTCATACTCAAATTACCATACTTCTTGATGACGAAGAGACTTCTTTCGAAATGAGCCAAAAACAAACGCTATTAGAAGCTGCTTTAAAACATAGTTTAGACGCACCTTATTCGTGTCAAGGCGGAATTTGTAGTAGTTGTATTGCTCGAGTTACCGAAGGTAAAGCTGAAATGAAGAAAAATCAGATTTTAACAGATGCTGAAATTGAAGAAGGTTTGGTTTTAACCTGTCAAGCACATCCTGTAACGCCAACTATTAAAATTGACTACGACGATATTTAACAATATCTTCATATTCTGTTATAAAAACCGATTTTACTTACGTTTAGTCGGTTTTTTTTGTTCTTAATCGAGTTTTATCGTTAAATAAATATCAAATTACTATAAATTTTATCTTTATTCTCGAAAAAATATTTCTTTAACCATACCTCTATAAAACTTAACATGAAAAAGAACTGCTCTTTGGTGTTGTTCCTTTTATTGCTATCGTGTGTTTCTTTTGCACAAGTAGGAATAGGAGTTGCACCACCACATTCTTCTGCAATGTTGGAAGTAAATTCTACAGTTTCAGGAGTTTTAATTCCTAGAATGACTCAAGCTCAACGAACAGCTATTGTATCACCCTCAACCGGATTATTAGTATATCAAACAAATGGCGCAAGCGGATTTTGGTATTATAATGGAACGACTTGGACTACTTTTGGTTCAACCGGATGGAGTTTAACTGGTGATGCAGGAACAAATCCAACAACTAATTTTCTTGGAACAACCGACAATCAAGATTTTGTTATTGCGACTAACAATAACGAAAGAGTTCGCGTTCAGGCAGATGGCGATGTAGGAATAGGCCAAACAAATCCTACTACAAAGCTTCACATAACAGGAACAAGTCCCGTTTTTAGATACCAAAATGGAACAGAAGCTGTAAACAAAGTTTTAACTTCTGATGCCAATGGCTATGCTACTTGGGGTGTTTCAAGTGTTTTAACATCAGGCGATAACGATTGGGTATTCAAATCAGGAAACACCTATGCTGACCCTGTTTATCATAATGGGAAAGTAGTAATAGGAAGAACAGGTACAACCACACATCATATTGATATTGACAATGGTGCAAATACTGGTTCAACTATGGGAATTGGTGATGTTGAATATATTGAAGACGGAAACAACGAAACCAGATTCAGTCATCGATTGGTTCCCCTTTATGATAATTCACTTACTCTTGGCTCAACAACTTACAGATGGAGAACGGTTTATGCTGTAAATGGAACAATACAAACTTCAGATGGAAGAGATAAAACAAATGTTTTACCATTAAATTATGGTATTAAAGATTTGATGAAATTAAATCCTGTTAGTTATAACTGGAAAGAAGAAAAATATTTAGGATATGTTATTCCTGAAGATAAAAAAGAACTAAAACTTGGATTAATTGCCCAAGAAGTTCAAAAAATTATACCTGAAGTTGTTTACGACAGTACTTGGCTACCAAAAAGCGAAAAAGAACGTCAAACTTATATTAAAGTTGCTAATGACTACTTAGGCATAAACTATGAAGAATTGTTAGCTGTTTTAGTTAAAGCAAAACAAGAACAACAACTTGAATTAGAAAAAATTCAAGCAGAAACAAATGATTTATTAAATCAAATTAAACAACTTAAGAACAATTAATCACTATGAAAAAACTTATTTTATCTTTTATATTTAGTGGATTGTTCTTTTCTAGTTTTGCTCAAATTGGAATTGGAACAACTACTCCAAGTACAAGTGCTGCATTAGATATAACAAGTACTAATAAAGGTTTGTTAATTCCTAGAATGACTCAAGCTCAAAAAATAGCTATTGCAAGTCCTGCAACTGGTTTGTTAATTTATCAAACAGATGGATCTTCAGGTTTTTGGTTTTACAATGGTGCTTCATGGCAACCTTTTTCTTCAGGAACTGGATGGGGTTTAACAGGTAATTTTGGAACCTTACCAGCTTTAAATAAATTAGGAACTACAGATAACCAAAGTTTAGTATTAAGAGCTAATAATACAGAAGTTTCAAGAATTTTAGGCACTGGAGATGTAGGAATCGGAACTACTACCCCAACAGCTAAAATACATGTAACCTCAAATAATGTATATAGTTTTTTACAAGATTTTAGTTCCGCAGCTATAGGTAATGTCTCTTTAGTAACTTCAAACAATCCTTATAGTTTTAATAGCAATTCAGGCTGTGTAGCGGCTGATGGGTGGAGAATAGACACTATTGATGGTTCAAGTGCTCCATGTACTAATTGTGTTGGCAATCGTGCTGTTATAGACTACGGCTCTTCCACATGTGATCAAGATGCAACATTAATCGTAAAAACAGGACCTATTCCTATTTCAAATATTGCAATTAGTTTTGATTATAGTTTTGATTATAGTGTAACTCCTGAACTCTTTTCAGTAGTTCTATATAACGAGACCACAAGTTCGGCAGTTTCCACTCTTTTAAATTTAACCGCTGATGCAGAAGATACAAATTTTACTGGTTCAGCTACTGTAACAGCAGGACAATCGTATAGTTTACGTTTTCGTTATGTTGGAAATTATGGATGGGGAGTTACTGTAGACAATATTAAAATTTCTGCCGGAAATCCAGTTTTAACAATTCAAGATGGAAACCAAGCAGCTGGAAGAGTTTTAATTTCAGATGCAAATGGAAATGGTGTTTGGACTAACCCCGCTTCATTAGCTATTGCAGATGATGATTGGCGATTTGCAAGTGGTTCTACTACAAACGATCCTATTTATAGAACGGGTTATGTTGGAGTAGGAAATACTGGTACTCCATATAGTTTATTAGATGTTGAAGAGCCCTCATTTTCCTCTTTAGGAACTCAATTTGGAATTGGTAACAATGAATACTTTGAAGATAGATCTGCTGAACATACTCTAAGCCATAATGTTGTTCCAAGGGTTAACAATTCTATAAGCTTAGGTTCGGCAGCATTGCGCTGGTCTACTGTTTATGCAACTAATGGAACAATAAACACATCTGACAAAAGAGAGAAAGAAGCAATTAAATCATTACAATATGGAACTTCCGATCTAATGAAATTAAAACCTGTTTCTTATCAATGGAAAGATGAAAAATATGGAAACACACTTGTTTCTGAAAAAGACAAACAACATAAAATTGGATTTATAGCTCAAGATTTATTAAAGGTAATTCCAGAAGTTGTTCAAACAGAAAATTGGAGAGAAGTTGATGGAAAATATCAACAAGTTCCTATGGAAAGACTTGGAGTTAATTATGCAGAAATTCTACCAATTGTAATTAAAACAACACAAGAACAAGAAGTTATAATTAATAACATTAAAGAAAAGCAAAAAGAAATAGAAACTATTTTAACTGAAATAAAATAATATGAAAAAATTATTATACATAAGTTTATTACTATTTCCTATTATTACATTTTCTCAAGTTGGAATAGGAACAACTACACCTAATACAAGTTCGTTATTAGATGTAACAGATACAACGAAAGGAATTTTAATTCCTAGAATGACACAAGCGCAAAGAAATGCTATTACATTACCAGCAACCGGATTAATTATTTATCAAACTAACAACTCTCCTGGTTTTTATTATTATAACGGAGTTATTTGGGTTTCTCTATCAAGCGTTAGTTGGTCAACAACTGGAAACGCAGGTACTGCTCCAGCCACAAATAAAGTTGGTACAACAGATAATCAAGCCTTTATTTTAGCCACAAATAATACTGAAGCCATTCGAGTTACAAATACTGGTAACGTAGGTATAGGAACAAATAATCCATCAACAAAACTACATGTAGTAAGCACAAGTTCTGCATACCAATTATTTAATGATGGTTTTGAAGATAATAATATTCCTCCATTTACTACAGGTGGAAATAAAAACTGGGCAACTCAAAACGCAACAGTAAATACTGGATCTAGAGCCGCAAAAAGTGGTGCAATAACTGACAGTCAATCTTCATGGATTGAATATACTGCAACTATCCCAGCTCAAGGCGGGACAATATCTTTTGCTTATAGTACTTCAACTGAAAGTTGTTGTGATAAACTTCGCTTTTATATTGATGGTGCTGAACAAAACAATTGGGGTGGATTAATAAGTTGGACAACTGTTTCATTTCCTGCTACAGCTGGCACTCATACATATAGATGGGAATACACTAAAGATAGCTCTGTTTCAAGTAATAATGACCAAGTTTATTTAGACGATGTAATAATTACAATAAACGCTTTACCTACATTAAGAATTGTAGATGGTTTTCAAAGTAATGGTAAAGTGTTGATATCTAATGCTACTGGCCAAGCAACTTGGCAAACTCCAACTCCTTCACCAAGTTCTGATGCTGATTGGACATGGAATAGCGGTAGTACAGTAGCTGATCCTATTTATCATGTTGGCGGTGTTTTTATTGGAACTGGAGCAACTACTTCAACATATAATTTAAAAGTTTGGAATGGGGCTGCTACAGGTTCTCGAGTTGATACAGGTTCAATTGAATATCTTATCGACGATGCAAACGAAATTAGAATGAGTGATTTATTTACACCACAAGTAAACAATTCACAAGATTTAGGAAGTAGTACAAATCGTTGGACAGCTGTTTATGCTGCAACAGGCACCATAAACACTTCTGATGAACGATTAAAGGAAAATATAAAACCTATGGATTATGGCCTTAATCATATTCTACAATTAGAACCTGTTTCTTTTAAATGGAAAGAAGAGAAAGAAGATGATTTTGTAATTCCAAATGAGAAAAAAGAATTAAAATTAGGTTTAATTGCCCAAGATGTACAAAAAGTAATTCCAGATGTAATTGTTGATAAAGCTTGGTATGTAGATGGTGAACATCCAGAAAATGGACTTCAACAAGTTGAAGCAGAACGTTTGGGTATTAGTTATAGCGAATTAATTCCAGTAACTATAAAAGCAATTCAGGAACAGCAAAATGAAATCGATGAATTGAAAAAGAAAAATGAACAATTAAAACAACTTATTACAAAACTTAAAAAAGAAAAAGGAGCTAATTAAGCTCCTTTTTTATTTTGTCTACTACTACTTCAGGCTGAATCGTTCGCATTACATCTTCATAACCATCAACTTTTTTATTTCCATAAACAGATGTTGGCAATAACGGATATTGATTTCTATCTGCATTTATACAAAAATCATCAGGTTGATTAAACGGTTTAAAACCAGCATACGGATGTGTTGCACCCCAAAGTGTGATTACTTTTAAACCTAACATCGCAGCAATATGTGCATTTCCACTATCCATAGAAAGCATTAGATCTAAATTAGAAATTAAGTCTAATTCTTGCTGAAATTTGAGTTTTCCGGCAACTACAACTACATTTTGATGTTGGTTTTGCAATTGATTCAACTTTTGAATTTCAGCTTCTCCGCCTCCAAATAAAAAGATTTTTTGATTACTATTTACGGCTAAACCATCAATTACTTTTTGCATTAAATCTTGCGGATACACTTTACTTTCATATTGAGCAAAGGGTGCAATTCCAATCTTAATTCCTGAGAAATCAGGAATCTCATTTCCAAATAATTTACTAATAATTTCCTCAGTTAATTTTGCCTTTTCAGGAAATATTGGATTTTCTAATAAAATTGAAAAACCTAATTTTTCAAAAGTTTCAACGTGTCTTTGAAACATCGATTTTACAGGAGCAAAAACTTTGTTTTCAGTTCGTGTTAATGCTTTTTTATCAGCACGTCCTTTATCGGTAGCTGCTACTTTTTTCCCAGACAAAGAAAATAATGTTCGTACTACTTTTGAACGCAAAACATTGTGTAAATCAGCAACTGCGTCAATTTTATATTGTTTCAAATCTGAAAACAATCGCAACAAACCTAAAAAACCTTTGTGTCGTTCTTTTAAATCAACACCAAAAAAAGTAACATTGGAAATTCCGTTAAAAAAAGGCTCAAAAAATGGTCTAGAAACCACCGTAATTTTAACTTCAGGATATTGCAAAGAAAAAGCTCTCAAAACGGGAACTGTCATTGCGACATCGCCCATAGCTGAGAGCCTAATAACTAAAATGTGCTTTGGCTTAGCCATTTCACTTATTTTTTATTTTGATACAACACTGGATTTAATTCTTCGTCGTTGTACATTTTCATTTGTTTGTACACTTTCATGTATTTATCTCCTGCTTCAATATCTTCAATTAACTGAGAAATTGAAGTAAACATATCATTTTTTTGATCTAATAACACGTTTAACTTTTCTTGACATTTCGCTCTGTGTACAGCAGTTGCTTCTGCACGAGTCGCCTCTTCGTTCATGTGGTAAATTTTCAAAGCCAAAATTGACAAACGGTCAATTGCCCAAGCTGGACTTTCCGTGTTAATTTTTGCATCTGGCTTTACCTTAACGTCATTATACTTTTGAAGGAAATAACTATCAATGTATTCCACCATATCCGTACGAACTTGATTAGAAGCGTCAATTTTACGTTTTAAATCTAGTGCTGCAACCGGATCGATTTGTGGATCACGAATAATATCTTCATAATGCCATTGCACTGTATCTACCCAATTTTTTGCATACAATAAATACTCAATTGTTCCTTTCTCATAAGGATTTTTAACAGGTTGATAAACATCATCAATTACGTGATAATCTTTAATTGCTTGTTCAAAAATTGGAAATGCAAATTCAGCAAACATGATATTAATGGTTTTTAATTTCTACAAAAATAAGCTTTTTTTGTACTTTTAGCCTGAAATTAAAAATAAAACCTATGCGCATTCACTACATATCTGAAGAAAACAGCATTTTAAATCATTTTTTAACGCAGCTACGCGATGTTACTATTCAAAAAGACAGCATGCGTTTTCGTAAAAACATTGAACGCATTGGTGAAATTATGGCTTACGAACTAAGTAAGACTTTAGATTATAAAAATATTGATGTTCAAACTCCGCTTGGAATTAAAAAAACAACTACAATTGCTGAACCTGTTGTTTTATGTTCAATTCTTAGAGCTGGATTAGCTTTACATCAAGGTTTTATGAACTTTTTTGACGATGCAGAAAACGGATTTGTTTCGGCATATCGCCATCATTACGATAACGATGATAAATTTGATATTTTAGTTGAATATCAAGCCGCTCCTTCTTTTGAAGGTAAAAATTTAATTTTAATTGACCCGATGTTGGCAACTGGTCAATCTTTAGTTGCGGTTTTAAATCAATTGCATTTGGAACAAAAACCAAAGGAAATTCATATTGCTGTTGTTATTGCTGCTCCAGAAGGAATTGCTTTTCTTGAGGAAAATCTTCCAGAAAATTGTCATTTATGGGTTGCCGCTTTAGACGAAAAACTAAATGAAAAAAAATACATTGTTCCTGGATTAGGCGATGCAGGTGACCTAGCTTACGGAAGTAAATTATAAGGCCATTACAAAAAAGAACACTCCAAATGTAAATAATGTTATAAGGATTATTTCTTTAAGAACTTTATTTTGAAGTCCGTCAAAAAAGTTTCCTCCCATAACTGCAAGCGGAGCAAAACTAAAGAGCAAACAACTATTGTTTTTATTAGCCGATAAAACATAAATGAATACTCCAAGTACAAAAGAAAAAATTACTTTCTTAAATGAAGATTGTAAATTAAGAGGTTTTGATGCTTGGGTTAAATTCATATTGATAAAAAACAATAAAGCTACTGAAACATAAATTGACAGTGCAATATTTTGATAAACCGTTTCAAAATAGGTAAAATCGAAGCTTAAATATGATTGTTCCATTAAATGAGATAACAATTTATTATCAAAAGCAATATTTACCGCAAAAAACAAAACTGTGACTGAAAATAAAGCTATAAATGGAATCAACCAGTTTTTAAAATCTCTGGAAACGTGAAGTATTATCGAAATAAAAACTAAAAGAATATAACTAATACTCCAGAAGTGGAATAACGCCGCTACAAAAATCCAAAAAGAAGCATCAAAAATTTTTTCCTTAATGCTAATCATTGATCTTAGTGAAACCAATCTTCTTAATGCTAATAACAAAAAGAAATTAGAAATTAAAACCTCTCCGCTTTGAAATGTCTTCGGAAAAAATAACAAAAAGATAAAATATAATAATACTGCAAAGTTATTGTTCTTAGTTAAAGTGTTTCTTAGTGTAACGAAATTAACTAGTGCCAATGAAGCTACATTAATACCAAAATACACAATAAAATATGCAATGGAAATTAATCCATTACTAAACAATCCGTTAAGAAAAAAATAGGCGAATTGGGCTAGTAATAGCAATATTGCTATTATTAAATAATTTAATGGACGAGTTTTGTCAAAAATACTTGTAATCATCAGGATATTTTATATTTTTGTGGTGTAAATATAATACTTTATCAAGATGAAATCATTTTTTGAAGCTATACAATCACTTTTTGTTGACTTTTTATTCTTACCATTTGATGCATTAAGAAATTTAGAATTAACAAACTGGTGGGGTGCCAATTTTTTAAATTGGATTTTTATTATCATTTGTTGTGGAGCTTTAGTGTATTGGTTAAAACAACTTAATATTTTTAAAGCGAATAATGAAGATGATGATAACACTACTTCACATTCATTTTTAAAATAATTTTGAATTTATAATATAAAAAAAGCGCTAAACAAAAATTTAGCGCTTTTTGTTTTGTGGTCTTTCGTTATAAGTCAAAACCAATATCTTTTCTAAAGTACATTTTATCGAAAGCAATTTTGTCAATACTTTGATATGATTGCGCAATAGCTTCTTGGTAAGTTGATCCATACGATGTAACTGCTAAAACACGTCCGCCATTTGTTACTACTTCTCCATCTTTTAAAGAAGTTCCTGCGTGGAAAACGATAGAATCAGTTACATTTTCAATTCCAGTAATTATTTTCCCTTTTTCATAATCTTCAGGATATCCACCCGAAACCATCATAATAGTTGTTGCAGCTCTTTCGTCAATTTCTATTGAAACTTTATCTAATTCTTGTTTAGCTATTGCTTCAAAAATTTCAACCAAATCACTTTTTAAACGTGGCATTACTACTTCCGTTTCCGGATCTCCCATACGAACGTTGTACTCAATTACAAATGGATCATCTCCCACTTTAATTAAACCAATGAACACAAACCCTTTGTAATCAATATTGTCTTTTTGCAAACCAGCTACTGTTGGTTTTACTACTCTATCTTCAATTTTGGCTAAAAATTCAGGTGTAGCAAACGGAACCGGAGAAACCGCTCCCATTCCACCAGTGTTTAAACCTGTATCACCATCGCCAATTCTTTTGTAATCTTTCGCTGTTGGTAGAATTTTATAAGATTTACCATCGGTTAAAACGAAGCAGCTTAATTCGATTCCGCTTAAGAATTCTTCGATTACTACTTTAGCACTTGCAGCACCAAATTTAGCATCGACCAACATATTTTTCAATTCGGCTTTAGCTTCTGTCAAATCATTTAAAATCAAAACGCCTTTCCCTGCTGCTAAACCATCTGCTTTTAAAACATAAGGCGCGCTTAATGTCTCAAGAAAAGCATACCCTTTTTCAACCGTTTCAGCTGTAAAACTTTCGTAACGAGCCGTTGGAATATTGTGTTTTACCAAAAATTCTTTCGCAAACTCTTTACTTCCTTCTAATTGCGCTCCATATTTTGAAGGTCCAATAACAGGAATGGAAGCCAACTCAGCATCGTTTTTGAAAAAATCATACACTCCGTTTACCAAAGGATCTTCTGGTCCTACCACTACCATTTCGATTTTTTCTGTTAAAACCAATAGTTTTACCGCTTCAAAATCGTTTGGATTAAGCGCAACATTTTTAGCTATTTGTGCTGTTCCTGCATTTCCTGGCGCAACAAAAAGTTGGCTACATTTATCGCTTTGTAACATTTTCCAAGCCAATGCGTGCTCGCGACCGCCAGAACCTAAAAGAAGAATATTCATGTGTTGTGTTGTTTTTTTATCTGAATGATTCAGATAATGTTGTTAATTCTCTGCAAAAATACATTTTCTAAAGAAGAAAGAGAAAAGAATTTTTTTGCCATAATTTTTATATTTTTGGGCAAACCCAAAGCAATGCTGAAACTATTTGATCTAAGCTTACAATTAAACGGCTTTCCTATTGCCAAAGCAAAAGAAGAATTTGCATCATTTGTAGCAGTTTCGGCAACTAATTATCCTAAATTTTTAGAACAGCGCAAGCAAGCCATTGTTGAATTTCATTTAAAAAACAATGCCTTTTATAGAGATTTAGTGAGTTCGGAAACTTTTACTTCTTGGAACAATTTACCAGTTATAACCAAAAAACATCTGCAAAAACCATTAGCCGAGAGACTTTCGGAAGGTTATACCGAAAAAACAGTTTTTGTGAATAAAACTTCCGGTTCTAGTGGCGATCCTTTTGTGTTTGCTAAAGACAAACATGCACATGCTTTAACTTGGGCATCCAATATCTATCGTTTTGGTTGGTTTGGCATCGATTTTAATTCGTCTTATCAAGCGCGATTTTATGGAATTCCTTTGGATAAAATAGGTTATTACAAAGAGCGCTTTAAAGATATTTTGAGTCACCGTTTTCGTTTTCCCATTTTTGATTTATCGGATAAAGTGTTAGAAGGTGTTTTGGAACATTTTAAATCCAAAAAATTTGACTACATCAATGGTTATACGAGTTCGATAGTTTTGTTTGCCAAATTTTTACAACAGCGCAACATCATTTTAACGGATATTTGTCCGACTTTAAAAGTTTGCATGGTGACTTCGGAAATGTTGTTTGAGGAAGATAAAAAGTTGCTAGAAACCTATTTGGGAATTCCTATTGTGAATGAATATGGCGCTTCCGAATTGGATTTAATTGCGTTTCAAAATCCGCAAGGCGAATGGCAAGTGAACAGCGAAACTTTATTCGTAGAAATTTTGGACGAAAATAATCAACCGGTTCCAAATGGCGTGGAAGGGAAAGTTGTTATTACATCGTTGGACAATAAAGCACATCCGTTTATTCGTTATGAAATTGGCGACGTGGGAATTTTGGACGAAAAAAGCACGGCTAAAAAACCGATTCTAAAAAAATTAGTCGGAAGAACCAGTGATATCGCTTTGCTTCCTAGCGGAAAAAAATCGCCCGGACTGACTTTTTACTATGTAACCAAAAGTATTATTGAAGACGACGGAAACGTGAAAGAATTTATTGTGCGCCAAAAAACATTGGATTCCTTCGAAATTGATTATGTAAGCGAAAGCGAATTGACTTTGGAACAAATAGCCGAAATTGAGAAAGCCATTGCCAAATACTTAGAACCTGAATTGCATTTTACCTACAACAGAAAAGACATTTTAAAACGTACAGCACGAGGAAAACTGAAACAGTTTCAATCGGATTTATAGTTAGATTTTTTTGTAAAACGCGGTTTAATTAACAATTGGTGCACCAAGAATAAGCTCGTATTAAAAGCTGCTTTTAACAGATTGTTGCCGTGAAAATTTCGGTATATAACATAATTGTATTGAATCAATTTCACTTTAGAAGACGAAACCGAATTTTTTCGTACGCGATAAAAAGCCAAACTTTCTGGAACTGGTTTTACTGTTTTAATCTTTTGAACCAAAGTGAGCCACAAAATCCAGTCTTGACGTTTTTTGATACTTGAAATGGGAATTTTACCAAAAAAATCTACCGAATAAATTCCGGTTAAGTTTCCAATCCAATTGCAGTAAAACAATTGATTATACGAAACTTCTAAGGGTGCCGTAATTTGTTTGTGTAAACTCTTACCTTCTTCATCTATTTGTTCGTAAAAAGAAAAAGTAATCGGAAGGTTTTCATCTTCCATAAATTGCAATTGTTTAGCCAACTTTTGGGGTTTCCATAAATCATCTGCATCGAGAAAAGCAATATAATTTCCTTTTGCCTGTTGGATAGCAAAATTTCGTGCTACTCCTGGTCCGGAATTTCTTTCTAATTGGAAAATTTTAATTCGGGAATCTTGGTTGGCAAAAACTTGAAGAATATCAAAAGTAGTATCTGACGAACAATCGTCAACTATAACTAATTCCCAGTTTTGATGGGTTTGTCTTAAAACTGATTCAATAGTTTGAGCTACAAACTTCTCAGCATTGTAAGTTGGGGTTATAATGGAGACTAATTTTGTCATTAGTAGGCTTTTTCTTCACCTTTAATTGCATTCAAAACTGTCATAAAAATAACTTTTATATCAAGTAGTAATGACCAATTTTCAATGTAAAAAATATCGTATTTAACCCGTCCTATTATATCTCTTTCATTTTCTACTTCGCCTCTATAGCCGCTTGTTTGCGCTAATCCAGTAATTCCGGGTTTTATAAAATGTCGCACCATAAATTTGTCCACACTTTTAGCGTACATTTCAGTATGACTAACCATATGCGGACGAGGTCCAACAACTGACATATCACCTAGTAAAACATTGAAAAATTGTGGAAGTTCATCGATACTTGTTCTTCAAGAAC
>JAIXHM010000060.1 GCA_030145825.1 Flavobacterium sp. | reverse complement strand
AGCCCTCGCTGCTTGCACAGCACAACTTGGCTGAATTACAGTTACGGTTACTATAGAACCAGCTCCACGGATAGTAGCCGCAGTACCTTTACCTACGTCACCATATCCACAAACAACCACTCTTTTACCAGCTAACATAACATCAGTAGCACGACGAATAGCATCTACAGCCGATTCTTTACATCCGTATTTGTTATCAAATTTCGATTTAGTAACCGAATCATTTACATTGATTGCAGGAATATGTAATGTTCCATTTTCCATTCTTTCGTATAAACGGTGAACTCCAGTTGTAGTTTCTTCTGATAAACCTTTGATTTCTTTGATTAATTCTGGGTAACGATCAAAAACCATATTGGTTAAATCACCACCATCATCTAAAATCATGTTTAACGGTTGACGCTCTTCACCAAAGAATAAAGTTTGCTCAATACACCAATCAAATTCTTCTTCGTTCATACCTTTCCATGCATATACTGGAATTCCAGCAGCAGCAATAGCAGCAGCAGCATGATCTTGAGTTGAGAAAATATTACAAGAACTCCAAGTTACATCAGCACCTAAAGCTACTAAAGTTTCAATTAAAACAGCTGTTTGAATGGTCATGTGTAAACAACCCGCAATTCTCGCCCCTTTTAAAGGTTGACTTTCTGCATATTCTGCACGTAAGGCCATTAAACCTGGCATTTCAGCTTCTGCTAATTCAATTTCTTTTCTTCCCCAAGCAGCTAGAGAAATGTCTTTAACTTTGTATGGAACGTAAGGAATAGTTTTTGTACTCATTTATAATAATTTTTCTTTTAATAAAATTTTGGAGTGCAAAGTTAGGCAATTCCTTTTTAATTACTAAATTAATTCACGTAATTTGTGAATTGTTTAAGATGTTAAACAATTGAAAAACAATAATTAAGAATGGCATTTTATAAATCTATATCTATTAATAATAATACCACTGCATATTTTTGGAAAATAACAGAAGATTTCAATACCCTTTTTAGAGCGGTTCAATTAAAAGATACTTCACTTACAAGGTTAGAGAAAATGAAATCGGAAAGTCATCAAAAAGGATTTTTAGCAGTGCGCATGTTATTGCAACATTTAGGATATTCTGATTTTGATTTGTTTTATGATGAAAATGGGAAACCGCATTTAGAGAAGAAAGAAGAAAGAGAAAAGAAAAAAGAAGTTTATATTTCAATTTCACATAGTTTCGATTTTTCTTGTATTTGTATTAGTGAGGATACTCTTGTAGGTGTTGATCTTGAAATCATGAAACCTAAAATCCTGAAAATTGCTCCTCGATTTATGGATGTTTCACATTTAGAAAATTTATCTGAATTAGACCAAATTGAAAAAGCAACTGTAATTTGGGGAACAAAAGAATCTATTTTCAAAATAAAAAATGAAAAAGGCATTAGTTTTCCCGATCATATTTTTGAAGATCCTTTTTTGCTTTCTGACTCTCGTTGTGATGCTGAATTACGATTTAATAATAAAATAGAAAAATTCGACATCCAATTTTATAAAGTAGAAGATTATATATTTGTAGCCGCCTTACCCAAACAATAATGAATTTTTATCACAATATTTTACAATCTCTTCAAGCAAAAAGGAAACTTTTAGCTATTTTACTAGATCCCGAAAAAATTCAATTAGAATCTATTGTATCACTTTGTGAAAAAATTAGAAAATCGCCTGCAACACATGTTTTTTTTGGCGGAAGTACATACGATGGAAATGATTTCAGTGAGATTATTAAGAGACTAAAACAAGAATTGGATTTACCAATTTTTCTATTTCCTGGCGATTACAATCAAATTTCTGAAGAAGCAGATGCTTTACTTTTTTTAAGTTTAGTTTCAGGTAGAAATCCAGAATATTTAATTGACCAACAAATTAAAGCGGTTGAAAAATTAGAACAATCTTCTTTAGAAATTATACCGACTGCGTACTTACTTATTGAAAGCGGAATTGAAACTGCAGTAGAACGTGTTAGCCAAACCAAACCTTTAAATAGAAACGACTTAAAAACGATTCAAAACACTGCAAAAGCATCTGAATATTTAGGCATGAAACTCGTTTATCTTGAAGCGGGAAGCGGCGCTAAAATTGGGGTTTCGAAAGAAATTATTGAAAGTATAAAAGAAAAAATAAAAATCCCTTTAATTGTTGGTGGAGGCATTAAATCTTCAAAAGAAATTGAAAATGCTTTTTTAGCTGGAGCCGATATGGTGGTGATTGGAACTGCCTTTGAGGAAAACCCTAATTTTTTTGAAATTTAATAAATATGTGGGATCTATTGTTTAGCCAATATAAAACTTATGATGCATTTTCTATTTGGTTAGAAATTATTGCCGTTTTGTTTGGATTAATAAGTGTTTTATTTGCTCGAGTTAATAATATTTTAGTTTACCCTACAGGCATTATTAGTACTTTAATTTTTGTTTACTTGTTATTTCAATGGAGTCTTATTGGCGATTTTCTCATCAATATTTATTATACAATCATGAGTATTTATGGTTGGATTCTATGGTCCAAAAGAAAAAATGATGATTTAGAGTACCCTATTGCCACTATGAATACCAAAGACTTCAAAAAAAGTATCGTTTTATTTACATTAACTATACTATTTGTTATCATAATTTACATTTATTTTGATAAATTTACCTCTTGGACAGCATATGTAGATACATTTACTACTGGTTTATTTTTTGTTGGAATGTGGATGATGGCTCAACGAAAAATTGAAAATTGGATAGTGTGGATTATCGCAGATTTTATTTCTATCCCTTTATATTTTTACAAAGGATACACATTAACAAGTCTGCAATACATTGTATTTACTATACTCGCTTATTATGGATATAAAGAATGGAAGAGAATTTTACAGCATTAGATTTACAATTATTTGACGAAAGAAATATACCTCTGCATAGAGTTATAAAACAATTACATTTTTTAAAAGAAGGTATTACCAAAATAAATTTAGTTCGCCCTGCTACCATAAATGATGGCATTCAACTTTTAAACACTACTGAAGAAGAAAAATACATCAAGCTTTTCGATTTAGAAAAAGAAAAGTATAGTATTACAAAATTTGTTCCGGCATCAGGGGCAGCCAGTAGGATGTTCAAGTTTTTAGCAGAGTTTATCAATGATTTCAACATTGGTAAAGAAACCATTAATGCATACATAAACAGAACAAAATGCATTGACTTAGCCATTTTTATGGTAGGACTTAGAAACTTCCCTTTTTACAGAGAATTAATTGACACTACTAAAAAAACGGTTCCAAATTTTAACGAAAAAAAAGCCGATGAAAGAGAATATTGGATTATTAAAACCATGTTACAAAATCCAAAATTTAACTTCAGTAATAAACCAAAAGCTGTTCTACCATTTCATTTTAAAAATGGGAAGCAAGTAACACCAATTGAAGAGCATATTAACGAATCCGTATTTTATGCAAAACCGAATGAAAAAACTTCCATTCATTTTACCATTTCTAAAGAACATCAGTTTCTATTTGAAGAAATCGCTAACCAATTTCCTGATGTGGCCTTGAGCTATTCTTATCAAAGTGAAACTACCGACACCTTATCTGTTCATCCTGACAACAGATTATTTCGCTTAGAAAACGGAAAACTTTTCTTTCGACCAGGTGGACATGGAGCACTTATAGAAAACTTAAATGAGATACAAGCAGACATCGTGTATATAAAAAACATCGATAATGTTTCTCATAATGCTATAAAAGAGAATATTCATTATAAAAAATTATTAGGCGGAATTTTAATTGAAACCCAAAAGCAAGTTTTCAAATATCAAGAATTATTAGACGATCCTGAAGCACTTTCAAGCGAAATTCTAAATGAAATTATTACATTTTGTTGCGAAAAATTAAACCGCCCCGTTTCATCAAACTTCTATAAATTTCAAAAAGATTATCAAATTCAGGCTTTAAAAGAAATTCTTAATCGCCCAATAAGAGTATGTGGTATGGTTAAAAATGAAGGCGAACCTGGCGGCGGGCCTTTTTGGGTAAAACATGAAGATGGTTCCGAATCACTACAAATTGTAGAAAGTTCGCAAGTCGATTTAGATAATCCTAAACAAATTGCAATTGTTAATGCTTTAACACATTTCAATCCTGTAGATATTGTTTGCGGTTTAAAAAACTACAAAGGAGAAAAATTTGATCTCACAAATTTTATAGATCATAACGCTGGGTTTGTTGTAAATAAAAACAAAGACGGCAAGCCTATAAAAGCTTACGAGTTACCCGGGCTTTGGAACGGCGCAATGGCTCATTGGAACACCATTTTTGTAGAAGTGCCATTAGTAACTTTTAATCCAGTTAAAACTATAAACGATTTATTAAAATCATCGCACCAACCTTATTATGAATCGTGAAATTATTGAAACTGAACTTCAATTTAAAGCCGTTAGAAGTAGTGGTGCAGGCGGACAAAATGTAAATAAAGTTTCATCTAAAGTAATTTTGTTTTATGATATTAATAACTCTTCTGGATTAAATGATGACGAAAAAAATATTGTAAATGAAAAACTTGTAAATAGAATTTCACAAGAAGGTATTTTACAACTTGCTTCAGATGAAGACAGAAGCCAAATTAAAAACAAAGAAATTGTTATAAAACGCTTTTTCGAACTGCTTGCTAAAAGCATAAAAAAGCCAAAAAAAAGAAAAGAAACTAAAGTACCTAAGGCCGTTAAAGAAAAACGACTTCAAGAAAAAAAGAAATCATCTGAAGTAAAAGAAAATAGAAAAAAACCAAATTTTTAAAAATTTTCTAAATTCTGATTTCTAAATCCTAACTTTATTTTATCTTTGCAACCGTTCTCAAAGGGGTGCTCTAAATAAACGAGCTGAGATCATACCCATAGAACCTGGGCAGGTAATGCTGCCAAGGAAAAGAACAATAGTTGTAGTGCACATCAACTAGCGTTTAAACATTTATATTTTTATTAACAATTGGAATAATTGCCCCTTTTATTCGTATAATTTTTTTACGAATGAAACCTTTATTCAACAAAAAAAATGAGTTGGTAACTCAAAAACAAAAGACATTTTTTAGTCTTATTTTTGCTTTCTTTTCTGTTCTAAATTTTGCTCAAGAAAAAGAAACAGACACTTTAAAAGTGAACCAATTAAACGAAGTAACACTTTCAGCAATTAGAGCAAAAGACAAAAATCCTATTACTTTTACAAACGTTAAAGCTGAAGAAATTGAATCAAGAAACTTGGGACAAGACATTCCAGTCCTTTTAAATTATCTTCCATCGGTAGTTACTACAACAGATGCTGGTAATGGTGTAGGTTATACTTACATGAGAGTAAGAGGTTCTGATGGTTCTCGAATTAATGTTACTTTAAACGGAATTCCTTTCAACGATAGTGAAAGTCAAGGTACATTTTTTGTAAACCTACCCGATTTTGCTTCATCACTTGAAAGTGTTCAGTTGCAAAGAGGTGTAGGAACTTCTACAAATGGTGCTGGTGCATTTGGTGCTAGTTTAAACATGCAAATGAAATCTTACCAAGAAAAAGCTCATGCTGAAGTTGCTAATTCTATCGGAAGTTTCAACACAAGAAAACACACCGTTTCATTTGGCACCGGCTTACATAACAATTTCGAATTCAATGGAAGAGTTTCACAAATTCATTCAGATGGATATATTGACCGTGCGTCTTCGGATATGTTTGGTTATTTATTTAATGTAAATTATGTAAAAGAGTCTACTTTAATTAAATTAATTGCTTTTGGTGGAAAAGAAAAAACTTACCAAGCTTGGTACGGATTAGAAGATCCTTATTTATTAGAGCACGACAGAACATTTAACTATGCTGGAATTTATTTTGACGAAAATGGCAATATGAAATTCTACGATGATGAAACCGATAATTATTGGCAAAATCACTTCCAATTACATTGGAGCGAAAAATGGAGCGAAAAATGGAATTCTAACCTAGCACTTCATTACACAAAAGGAAGTGGTTATTTTAAGCAATATAAAGAGGATGAAGATTTAACCGAATATAACTTACCTGCTTTTGAAGGAAATTCAATTTCTGACTTGGTACGAAAAAGATGGTTAGACAATGACTTCTTTGGAACAACTTTTTCAATTAACTATAGAACTCAAAAAACCGATGTTTTATTTGGTGGTGCTATAAATCGCTATTTAGGAACACATTTTGGAGAAGTAGTTTGGACACCAAATTATATTCCTCAACCTAATCGTTATTATGACAATTTTGGTAATAAAGACGATGTGAACGTTTACATAAAAGGTTCGCAACAATTTGGGAAACTAAATGTATTTGCCGATTTACAATATCGAATGGTATTTTACCAAGCCAACAGTACAAAGTTTAGCGATGTTAACGATACTTTCAATTTCTTTAATCCAAAAGTTGGGATAAATTATGAACTAAACAATGAAAATGCTTTTTATGGTTTTGCCGGTATTGCCAATAAAGAACCAAGACGCGATGATTATGAAAGCGGTGCCAACAAACCAGAGCGCTTATATGATCTTGAGATAGGTTGGAAACACAATAACTCTAAATTAAGAATTCATGCAAATACATTCTTTATGTATTACATAGATCAATTAGTTCTTACTGGCTCTTTAAATGATGTAGGTGCACCAGTATTTACAAATTCAGGAGAAAGTTACCGTTTAGGTTTAGAAGTTGAATCGGTTTATAAAGTTACTGACAAGTTAAATTTACAAGCAAATGTAACTTTAAGTGAAAATAAAAATATTGACTTCTACTTTCAAAGAGATGGAATTCTTGAAGATTTAGGAAATACTAATATTGCATATTCTCCTAATATTGTTTCTTCGGGTGCTATTAATGTGTTACCGATTAAAGGAATGCAACTATCTCTTTTAGGAAAATTTGTTGGCGAACAATACATGGGAAATATTGATTCTGAATATTCAAAATTACCCGATTATTCGATAGTAGATTTTAATGCTTCTTATGAACTTAAATTAAACAAAGGAATTAAATCTATTTTATTCTCAGGATTGGTGAATAATGTTTTCGACAGAAAATACGAATCTAACGGTTATTTTTACACTTATGATGATGATTCTTCAGGAAATGTAACAACCTATCAAGGTAAAGGATTATATCCACAAGCTGGCATCAACTTTTTAGGAGGTGTAACACTTAAATTTTAACAAAAAAGCTATCCGTTTGGATAGCTTTTTTTAATTATACACTCTAATAGAGGAGTTACTTAGAACTTCAACCCTATATTGAAGCATTGGATACTGCATTTCTGGCGACTGGCCAGTAAACAAACTATATTGTGCACCATCACAAGGGCATTCGGCTTTAATTCCTACTAAATCCATGGTAGAACAACCACTTATTTCCTGATTCGGGCAAACAGCATCAAAAGCAATAAAAACATTACCTCCAGTGTTCATTATAAATACTTTGCCCTGAATTCCAACTCCAGCTTCATAATATTCTATAGGATTACCTGCATTTAATAAGTTTTGATACAATGGCAAACTTAAATTAATTGGACTCGATTGAAATCTATAAGTTGGTAAATAAGGATTATTATTTCTAACAGAATCTTGCGAACAAGACATCACTAAAATCATCAAAACACTAAAGGTCAATATTTTCTTCATGGCTTTTTATTTATCATCATTCAAAAATAATTTATTTATATTTGTTGAACCAAAGTTTAACAATTAATAATTAAAAAATTAGTATATTTGTTGAAAGGAATCCCATTTTTTGTGGGATTCTTTCTATTTATATAAACGATGAAGTTATGAGTAAAGTATCTTATTACACAGCAGAAGGTTTAAAAAAATTAAAAGACGAATTAGAACATTTAAAAGCTGTTGAGCGTCCAAAAGCTTCTCAAGCTATTGCTGATGCACGCGATAAAGGAGATTTATCTGAAAACGCAGAATACGACGCTGCGAAAGAAGCGCAAGGATTATTAGAAATGAAAATTTCTAAAATGGAAGAAGTTGTCGCAAATGCTCGTTTAATAGACGAATCTCAATTAGACACTTCTAAAGTATTAGTCTTATCTACTGTAAAAATAAAAAACCAAGTAAATGGAATGGAAATGAAATATACTTTGGTAGCTGAAAGTGAAGCTGATTTAAAAACTGGAAAAATTTCAGTTACCTCACCTATTGGAAAAGGTTTGTTAGGTAAAAAAGTGGGCGAAATCGCCGAAGTTAAAGTTCCTAATGGCACAATGAATTTTGAAATTTTAGAAATCACTCGCGATTAATCCTCTTAGTCATGGCTAGTATTTTTACAAAAATTGTAAACGGAGAAATTCCTTGTTATAAAATTGCTGAAGACGATAATTATTTGGCTTTTTTAGATGTTAATCCAAATGCAAAAGGACATACATTATGTATTCCTAAACAAGAGATTAACAAAATATTCGACATGGAAGAAGAGCATTATATGGGTTTAATGGCTTTTTCTAGAAAAGTAGCAAAAGCTATCGAAAAAACTATAGCGTGCAAAAGAATTGGTATTGCAGTTGTAGGGTTAGAAGTTCCTCACGTACACGTACATTTAATTCCGCTTCATGACATGGACGATATGCGTTTTCAAAGAAAAGCTAGTCTTACAAAAGAAGAATTTGAAACTATTGCAAAAGAAATTGCATCTAATTTATAATAGAAAATCCCAACTTAGTGTTGGGATTTTCTATTAATACGCTTTCTTAAGAGAAATTTGCATAGTAGTTCCTTTCCCTATTTCTGAACTTTCTACTTTAATTTTACCTTTGTGATAATCTTCAACAATTCTTTTAGTTAAAGAAAGACCAAGTCCCCATCCTCTTTTTTTAGTTGTATAACCTGGCTCAAATACTTGTGTAAACTGTTTTTTAGACAATCCTTTACCTGTATCGGTTATTTTTATTTTTACAGTATCTTCAATTTCTTCAACCACAATCTTTAATATTCCCTTACCTTTCATTGCATCGATAGCATTTTTGACTAAATTTTCAATAGTCCAACTATGCAATGCGTGATTAATTTCTACAAAAATAGGATGTTCAGGAGCTGTAAATGAAAAATCGACCTGTTTAGAAGTTCTTGCTTTTAAATATTCAAAGGATGTTCTAGTTTCTTCTACAATATTTAATTTTTCTAAAACGGGTTCACTACCAATTTTCGAAAATCTATCTGTAATAGTTTGCAAACGATTGATGTCTTTTTCAATTTCAGCAATTGTAGTTTCTTCAACATTTTCAGTTTTAAGAATTTCTAACCAACCAATTAAAGACGACAATGGCGTTCCAATTTGATGTGCAGTTTCTTTTGCCATACCAGCCCAAAGTTTGTTTTGGGTTGCCATTTTTGTTGCTCGGTAAAAATTATAAACAACAGCAGCAAAGAGAATAATTATCAATAAAAGTGCAATAGGATAATATTTCAACTTGTTCAACAAAGGAGAATTTCCATAATAAATATATTGAAACTCTTCTTCTGAAAGTTCCATTTTAATGGGTGTGTTGTCCGATTTAATAGATTTAAACAACTTTTTTAATTCCTTGGGGTTTTGTGCAATTTCATCGGCAATATTATTGAAATTAATGATACTATCATTTTTATTCGTTAATATCATTGGTATACTTGTGTTGGTACTAATTAATTGGAAAGGAAGTTCAACATCAGTATACTCATTTGCATTTGCTAAAGTTTTTTGAGCCGTAGCCCAAAGTTCCATTTTTACACGCTCTTCATTTTTAAAAATTTGGAAAAAATTATAGGTATTCCAAACAATTAGAATAACAATAAAAAAAGATGATAGAATAATAAACCAGCGGGTAATATTTCGCTTGTCAGAAAACTGCATAAAAAACATTTATTAGTAAAAATAGTAAATTAAGTAAGAAGTAAAAAGGCAAAAGGCAAAAGTTACACAACACAGCATTATAGCCCCGATGGAAGTTAGCAACCATGTTGCACGAACAGCGGGAAAAAGGAATACAAAAGTTGCATTTCGATTCGCTTCAAATTTTTATCTTTGTAAAAAACATACATTTTATGTTATCGATAGATCCAAAAGAAATTTCTCCAGCAAAAGTTCAAGGTTATTTACAAGGCGCCATTGCACCTAGACCTATTGCATTTGCGAGTACAATTGATGAAAATGGAAATCCAAATTTATCGCCATTTAGCTTTTTCAATGTATTTAGTTCAAATCCGCCTATTTTAGTTTTTTCTCCCGCTAGAAGAGTGAGAAACAATACTATTAAGCACACTTTAATTAATGCTCAAAACACAAAAGAAGTTGTTATTAATGTAGTGAATTATGATATTGTACAACAAATGTCATTATCGAGCACAGAATATCCTGATGGTGTAAACGAATTTGAAAAATCTGGTTTAAATATGTTAAAATCAGATGTAGTTAAACCATTTAGAGTAGCTGAAAGTCCAGTTCAGTTTGAATGTAAAGTAAATGATATAATTGCATTAGGAGACCAAGGTGGCGCAGGAAATTTAATTATTTGCGAAGTAGTTAAAATTCATGTTAGTGAAGAAGTTTTAAATGAAGCTGGTGAAATTGATCAACATAAAATAGATTTAGTTGCGCGTTGCGGTGGTAATTGGTACAGTAGAGCAAATGCTGGTTTGTTTGAAGTTGAAAAACCACTAACCACATTAGGAATTGGTGTTGATAATATTCCTGATTTTGTAAAAGAAAGTCCTATTTTTAATGGAAACGATTTAGGAAAATTAGGCAATATTGAAGCCATACCAACTGAAGAAGAAATTACTACCTTTGTAAAAGAAGATTTTGCTGTAAAAGCAGTTTTAAGTTCAGACGATGAGCAAAAGAAAAACCAATTAGCAAAAGATTTATTAGACAAAAACGAAGTATTAAAAGCTTGGAAAGTATTATTAGCAAAACGATAAAATTTTAAAAATGGAAGTTACAGGAAGAATAAAAATGATTGGAGACGTTCAGCAAATTAGTGCTAGTTTCAAAAAAAGAGAAGTTGTTGTTACAACAGAAGAACAATATCCGCAACATATATTAGTTGAGTTTACACAAGATAAAACCGATTTGTTAAATCAATACAATGTTGGTGAACCAGTTAGAGTTTCTATTAATTTAAGAGGAAGAGAATGGACAAATCCTCAAGGTGAAACTAGATATTTTAACTCTATACAAGGTTGGAGAGTAGAGCGTTTACAAACTGAAGCTCCAGCTGCATCTGCACATCAAATGCCAGCGATGCCACCTTCTGATGCATTTGAACCTGCAACAAACTTTAATGAAGAAGAACACGACGATTTACCATTCTAATAGAAAATAGAAGAAAGAGACAAGAAGAAAGAAACCATTCAGAATTAAGTAAGAATGGTTTTTTCTTTTCTCTTTTTTCTTCCATCATTTCTCTCAAAAAATGTATTTCCTAACCCAAGAATTATATTTTCCACATTTTTCTGAAACTTCTCCTGAAGGTATAATTGCTATTGGTGGCGATTTATCTCCTCAACGATTAGCATTAGCCTACCAAAATGGAATTTTCCCTTGGTTTAATGACGACGAACCAATTTTATGGTGGTGTCCGGAAGAACGAATGGTTTTGTTTTTTGAAGATTTAAAAATCTCGAAAAGCATGCGAAATGTATTAAATCAGCAAAAATTTAAAGTTACTTTTAATACTGCCTTTAGAGACGTTATTTCTAATTGTAAGAAAATCACTCGAAAAGATCAACCTGGCACTTGGATTACCGATGATATGGTTGAAGCTTATTGCAAACTAAACGAACTTGGATTGGCAAAAAGTGTCGAAGTTTGGCAAAATAATGAATTGGTTGGTGGTTTATATGGAATCGACTTAGGACATGTTTTTTGTGGTGAAAGTATGTTTTCGAAAGTTTCAAATGCTAGTAAAGTTGCTTTCATCCATTTAGCAAAACAGTTAGAATTAACAAATTACAAATTACTAGATTGCCAAGTTTACAACGAGCATTTAGCTTCGCTAGGTTGTGTAGAAATTGATCGAGAAGATTTTATGAAAATTTTAAAAGAGTAAATAATTGAAATAAATTGTTATTTTTACCAAAAGAGTAAACAAAAAAGTTGTTCATTTTTTTTTATTGTGTACATCAAAAACATCCAAATCTAACCTCTAACTAATCATTATGACAGATGTAATAGTTTTTTCATTAAGTCTTTGTGGTTTATTGTTTTTAATTTTAAATACATTTTTGTTCTTAATGAATAAAGAAGTACGCCGTAAAACTGAAAAAATATTTTTATGGTATTTAATCTCTCTTTGCGTAGTAGAAATTTCATGTCATATTATTGGTTTTTTATCATATGGAAATAATTTTTTTATATCGCACTTTTATTTTTATTTTCAACTACTTTATATTTCATTACTCTATAAAAAACTAATAAATAGCAACATAATTAAAAAAGGAATACTTGCAATTTTATTATTACAATCCATTATTTTGATTGGAATGTATAGTATAAATCCTGCCTCATTTTGGGAATTTAACAACTACGAAATTATTTCTATTTCACTAATTTTAATAGTTTATGCAATATATTTTATATTCTCAAACTTAAATACAGAACATAAATATTTTAATTTTTCAATTGGTCTAATTCTATATTTAGCTTGTAGTGTTGCGATATTTTCTGTTGGTAATTTAGAATTAATATTATGTGAAGATCCTTACATAGACATTTGGATTTTTAATGTTATTTTTTTCATTGTTTTCCAAATCTTTATTTTCAAAGAATATCTGTTTTTAAAAACAAAAAAATAGATATAAAAATGAGTGGCTTTCTAAAACACATTTTATTCACTTGTTTCATAATATTATGTTTAAACACTGAACTTGTTTTTTCATTTAATTCAAATAAATTTCTCACAATAAAATCACAACCTGTTTTAGAGGAAAAAAACACAATATTTCATAACAATGAACACATAATTACCAACCAAACAATAAGCGAAATAAAAAAAAGCCAAATTTTGCTTGTAATAATTATTACGTTTTTTGTTTGCGGCTTTTTATTTTTAATTTATCACTTAAAAAAAGTCAGAATTATAAACCAACAATTGGAAAAATATTCAAAAGAAAATGAGTTTTTAATTAGAGAAACAAATCATCGAGTTAATAATAATTTGCAATTAATTTCTTTACTCATTTCAGAAACATTAAGAAAAAAGCAAAGCGAAGAAAACAAGAAAGACTTTATACGTCTTCAAGCAAAAGTAGACAGCATTGCTCTACTTCACAGGTACTTATATACAAGTAACAATGTAAACACAGTAAATCTAAAAAAATATTTAACCGAAGTAAAAAATAATTTCAGTCCCGTTGAGTATGAACAAAAGTTAAAAGTAAATCTTGAAATTGATACAATTGAAATTCAATCAGACTATGCTATGTATATAGGTTTACTTATAACTGAATTAGTCATCAACTCAATTAAACATGCCTTTGACAAAACTCAAGAAAAAATAATACAAATAAAACTTATTAAAGAAGAAAAAGGTGTAATTTTTGACTATCAAGACAATGGAAAAAATGCAATAGATAAAACTATTCAACCAAAGTTAGTAAATCAACTCTGTCAACAATTACTAGTAAATTCAATAATTGAAACACAAAACGGATTTCATTTAAACTTTAAACTAAATTTATAATATGCCTCAAATTTTAATAGTTGAAGACCAGGTTTTAATAGCAAATCACATTAAAAACATTTTAACAGATTGCAATTATACAAATGTTGAATTAACTTTTAATTTAAAAGACGCTAACTTAAATCTACAACAATTTGAGCCTCGAATTATTTTATTAGATATTAATGTAGAAGGTCACGACACAGGAATT
>JAIXHM010000059.1 GCA_030145825.1 Flavobacterium sp. | reverse complement strand
CCTTATGTAGGATGGACTAATAAATTTATTTATCCACCTTACGATTTTAGTATTGCAGATTGTATGGTTACCAATTTTCACACGCCAAAGTCAACCTTGTTAATGATGATTTCTGCTTTTTGTGGTCATGACTTAATGAAAAAAGCTTATGAAGAAGCGGTAAAAGAAAAATATAAATTTTACTCTTACGGAGATGCAATGTTAATATTATAACGAATTTTATTTTTAAATTTATAAAAAAAGCTGTCTTTTTTGACAGCTTTTTTAATTATATTGTATTTCTTTGGTTAAATTTATAAAATAAAAATAATTATTTAAGGTTTATGAACTTTAAAAACACAAGAGAGTTCTCTAAAGAACTTGATAGACAAGACAACTTAGCGAAATATAGAGAAGAATTTATATTTCCTAAAGTTAATGGTAAAGAAGTAATTTATTTTGTTGGAAATTCATTAGGGTTACAACCTAAAAGAGCTCGTAAGTATGTTGATGAGGTAATGGACGATTGGGCTAACCTAGCTGTAGAAGGTCATTTTTATGCTGAAAAACCTTGGTGGGATTATCACGAACGTTTTTGTCAGCCTTTAAGTGAAATTGTTGGGGCAAAACCGACTGAAGTTGGTGTAATGAACACATTAACAGTAAACTTACATTTGTTAATGGTATCATTTTATCAGCCTACAAATAAGAAATTTAAAATTATTTGTGAAGAAAAAGCATTTCCTTCCGATCAATATTTAATACAAAGCCAAGTTACATTTCATGCAAAAACAGTAGGTTTTAATCCTAGCGAAGCAATTGTTGAAATTCCTAGAAGAGAAGGAGAAGCTAATATTAGAATTGAAGATATTTTGTCCAAAATTGATGAGGTTGGAGATGAGTTAGCTTTGGTTTTAATAGGAGGTGTTAATTATTATACCGGACAAGTTTTCGACATGAAAACAATAACGGAAGCAGGTCAGAAAGTTGGTGCTTATGTTGGTTGGGATTTAGCACATGCTGCTGGAAATGTTGAGTTGAAACTTAATGAATGGGGAGTAGATTTTGCAGCTTGGTGTAGCTATAAATACATGAATTCAGGCCCTGGAAATGTTTCGGGATATTTTGTACATGAAAAACACCATAACGATAAAGAATTAAGCCGTTTTGCTGGCTGGTATGGTCATAATAAAGAAAGACGATTCTTAATGGAACCTCAATTTGAACCTGTTCATGGGGCAAATGGGTGGCAAATTAGTAATCTTCCTGTTTTATCTATGGCACCTTATTTAGCATCTTTAGAAATGTTTACAGAAGTTGGAATGTCAAATTTAATTACAAAACGAAATTTATTGACGGCTTATCTTGAATTTGTTTTACGTGAAATTGATAAAGAAACACCAAACACTCAATTTGAAATTATTACACCGGAAAATCAAGAAGAAAGAGGTGCGCAGTTGTCAGTGTATTTACATGGACAAGGTAAAGAACTATTCAATTATTTAATGAAAAATGGTGTTATTACAGACTGGAGAGAACCAAATGTTATTCGTTTAGCACCAGTCCCATTATACTGTTCATTTGAAGATATGTATGAGTTTGGACAAATACTTAAAAAAGGAATTTTAAATAATTAATAATTTAATATGGGACATTTTATTTCAGAGGAATGGAGAGATTTAGATGCAGAGTATGAAACGGTAAAAAAATATTTTGTATCCAATTTAGGTAGAATTAAGAGTTGTGCAAGAGGAGATGAGGCAAATTGTACAATGCTAAAAGGCGGTTTAACAGATGGATTCCCTAGAATTTCATTCTCAGTTATTCAAAAGGAGGGAAAAGCTAAACAAAAGCATGTCTTAATTCATCATTTAGTGGCTAAATTATTTATTCCCAAAGCAAATAATGAAGCCTTAACGCATGTTATTCATTTAGATTTTGATCGTAAAAATAATCGAGTCGATAATTTAAAATGGGTTACACGAGAAGAAATGTTTGCGCATGTTCATAAAAGCCCAGTTGCTAAAGAAAGTCTTAAAAAAGTACAAGAATTTAATAGACAAAGTAACGGACATAAACTTACAGTTACTGAAGTTATACGTTTAAAAAAGAAATTATTAGATCCAAATAGAAAAACACGCTACAAAATTTTAGCAAAACAATTTGGGGTTTCAATGATGGCATTACAAAGAATTAAAACAGGTGAAAATTGGGGGCACATAAAAGTGGAGTTTCCAGAAAAACCAGTAATTAAAGAACAAGATTATGACAACAAAACAAGATAAAATAAAAAATTTTGACCCAAGTCAACCAGGATTAGAAGACGCATCAGTTTTTGGATTACCATTTACTGCTGAAGAAAGTGAAATCATTATCATTCCAGTACCTTGGGAAGTAACCGTTAGTTACGGAGCTGGCGCATCACTTGGTCCTGATGCTGTTTTAGAAGCCTCATATCAAGTAGATCTCTTGCATCAAGAATTCCCGGAGCTTTGGAAACTTGGAATTTTTATGGACGAAGCACCAAAAAAAATGAAAAAGAATTCCAAAAAATTTAAAAAGTTAGCACAACCTATTATTGAGGCATTAGAAAAAGGTAAATTAATAGAAAATCATCCAGGATTACAACAAGATTTAGATACTATCAATTATGCATGTGCCGATATGGTTGAAACAATCAAACAGCAAACTTTAAAATGGTTAGATAAAGGAAAGTTAGTAGCTTTATTAGGTGGCGACCATAGCACTCCATTAGGCTATTACCAAGCTTTAGCTGAAAAACACAGTGATTTTGGATTGTTGCATTTAGATGCACATATGGATTTAAGAATTGCTTATGAAGGCTTTGCTTATTCTCATGCTTCAGTTATGTATAACGCTTTGCAAATTCCAAATATTACTAAAATTGTTCAAATTGGAATACGCGATTTTTGCGAACAAGAAGTTGGGGTAGTAAAAAATGAAAATGGAAGAGTTGTAGTTCATACTGACATGGATATGAAGAAAGAAGAATTTGAAGGTAAAACTTGGAAACAAAAATGTGACGAGTTAATTGAACAACTTCCAGAAAAAGTATGCATTTCTTTTGATATAGACGGAATGTATCCTTGGTATTGTCCAAATACAGGAACTCCAGTTCCAGGTGGTTTTTCTTTTGAACAAGCTACCTATTTGTTTAGTAAACTAGCTAAATCAAACAAAAAAATTATTGGATTTGATCTTGTGGAAGTTGCTCCTGGAGATAATGATTGGGATGGGAATGTTGGCGCAAGAATGTTGTTTCATATGTGTGGAGTGTTAGCAAAATCACAAAATTTGAATGTTGGGGAACCTATAATTTTTTAGTTTCAAAAAAAAGTGTACCTTTACATTCAACTAGCTGAATATTAACCAACTTTTAAACAAAATGGGTCACTTTTTAATAGAAGAGTGGCGCGAGTTTGTACCCGAATTTAAGACAAAAAAGAAGTATTTTGTTTCAAATCATGGTAATTTGAAAACACGCGTCATTAAAGATGGAGTAGTTGTAGAAAAGCAACTCAAAGGTAGCATTATTGATGGATATCGTTACATCGGTTTTACAAGAATTGTAAATGGAGAGAGAAAAACGAATCATTTCTCTTTTCACTACATTGTGGGATTAGTTTTTTTAGAGCGAGATCCCAAAAAACATACAAATGTTATTCATCTTGATTATGATAGAATGAATAATGTTGTATCAAATTTGCAATGGGCAACAAGGAAAGAAATGTTAGACCATGCAAAAAAGAGTCCTTTTGTTATTGAAGCTAAGAAAAAATTAATAGAATTTAATAGACAAAGAGATGGACACAAACTAACGGTTAATGATGTTAAACGATTGAAAGCTAAAATTTTTGATCCTAACAGAAAAACTAGATATAAAATACTTGCAAAGCAATTTGGTATTTCTGAAATGCAATTATACCGAATCAAATCGGGAGAAAATTGGGGACATATCAAAGTTGATTTAGAACAAAAGGGTTAATTTTTAACCCTTTTTTTTGTTGTAGTATTTATTTAAATCGAATAACTTCTCTCAACAAGTAAATATTCAGTATTTTTGTATAAATTAAAATTAATATGCAAACTCCCAAAAAAATTGCAGTAGTAGGTGCTGGTTTGGTAGGTTCACTATTGGCAATTTATCTCAAAAGAGCGGGTCATAATGTACACGTTTTTGATAGAAGTCCAGATATTAGAAATGTTGAATTTTCAGGTCGTTCCATAAATTTAGTCATGTCGCAAAGAGGTTGGAAAGCCTTAGAACGATTAAATCTTCAACAAGAAATCGAAAAAATAGGTATTCCAGTTGATAAAAGAGCCATACATATTGCTAATGATTCTTTAAATTATCAATTTTATGGTAAAGAAGGAGAAGCCATTTATTCTCTTTCCAGAGGTGTTCTAAATAGAAAAATGATTGATTTAGCCGAAGCTGAAGGTGTAGAATTTAAATTTGAACATAAAATTTGGGATGTTTCTCTCAACACGGCAACATTACATCAAGGTGAAACCGAAAGAGGTGAGTGGCACGATTTAGAATATGATATTGTTTTTGGTGCTGATGGTGCTTTTTCAAGAGTTCGCCATAGAATGCAACGTCAAAGCATGTTTAATTATTCACAAGATTTTTTAAAAATTGGATACAAAGAGTTGCATATACCTGCAAACGAAGATGGCTCGCACAAACTGGATAAAAACTCATTACATATTTGGCCACGAGGCGAGTTTATGTTAATGGCATTGGCAAACTTAGATGGAAGTTTTACTTGTACTTTATTTATGCCTCATGAAGGAGAAAACTCTTTTGAGAAAATTCAAAATGTAACTGATTTAAAACAATTTTTCGACAAAAATTTCCCCGATACTAAGGTGATAATGCCTAAATTAGAAGAAGATTTCTTTAAAAATCCAACAAGTTATTTGGTAACTATGAAATGTTTTCCTTGGACTTACCAAGACAAAGTAGCATTAATTGGAGACGCTTGTCACGCCATAGTTCCATTTTATGGGCATGGAATGAATGCGGGTTTTGAAGATATTACGATTTTAGTGGAAATGATGGAAAAATATGGAGATGATTGGGAAGCAATTTTTGAATCGTATCAAAATTCAAGAAAACCTAATGCTGATGCCATTGCAGAGTTGTCTTATCGAAATTTTATGGAAATGAGTTCTAAAACTGCCGAAAATAAATTTCATTTACAAAAGAAAATTGAAAAATGGTTTTCTGATAAGCATCCCGATAAATGGGTGCCACTTTACAGAAGAGTTACTTTTACGCATCAACCCTATGCAGAAGCATTAGCTGAAGGTGATAAACAAAATGCAATAATGCAAGAAATTTTAGCTATAGATAATATTGAAGAAATTTGGGAAACCGAACCAATAGAACACAGAATATTAGAATTATTAAAATAAAAAATTGTCAAGCTGAACTAGTTTCAGCTTCTTTTTTGTTTTATTTGAAGATTCTGAATCAAGTTCAGAATGACAAAAATATTATTCTTCCCTATTTACGTTTTCCATACTAAATGCAGGCGTACAAATCGCAATATATTCGCATGGTTCCTCAAATGGATTTGAATATTGAACTCTTGTGTTTTTTTCAATTTTTATTGATTGTCCAGCTTCTAAAACAATAGTGTCTTCTTCAATAATAAATTGTTTTTTCCCTTTAATGATATAAGTGTATTCATCAAACTCTGGCGTTTGAAATGGTTCACTCCAATTAGGTGGCGCAATCATATGTGCAATTGAAATATTTTTATCATGAGTAGTAGCTAAGCCATGATGTTCTTCAATTAATTTTCCATCATTTGTTGGTACAACAAATGGCGATTTTTGAATAATATACTTTTTCATTATTTCTTCATAATTTTTAAGAGTAATCCCATTGCTCCTCTAATAAAAGTTGCACTTGTAAAAATTCGTACTAAACTTTTTGTTAACGGAGATTGAGAAGTACTTGTGTTTTTTGTAGACTTTTTAGAAGTTTTTTCTTTTTCCTTTTTTTCTATTTCTTTTTCGGCAATAACTTGAGCAGTGTCTATTTTTTTATTTAAAATTTCATAAGCACTTTCTCTATCAATTACTTCCTCATATTTTTTTGCTAATTTAGATTCTTTAATGCAATCTTCTATTTCTGCCGAGGTTAAAATATCCATTCTACTCATAGGAGCGCGAAGCATAGTAGCAGCTAAAGGTGTTGGAATCCCTTTTTCATTCAAAGCGGTTACCAAAGCTTCACCAATACCAAGTGAAGTCAAGACTTCATCTGTTTTGTAAAAATCTGATAACGGATAATTTTCAGCCGTCATTTTTATAGCTTTTCTATCATTAGCAGTAAAAGCTCTTAACGCATGTTGAATTTTTAAACCTAATTGCGCTAAAACTCCACTTGGAACATCTGTAGGGTTTTGAGTAATAAAATAAACACCAATACCTTTTGAACGAATTAATTTAATAATCGTTTCAATTTGGTCTAATAAAACTTTACTAGCATTGTCGAAAATTAAATGTGCTTCATCAATAAATAAAACAAGTTCGGGCTTATCACCATCACCTTTTTCGGGCATTGTATTGTAAATTTCAGCTAATAAACTTAGCATAAAAGTAGAAAACAACTTTGGTTTATCTTGAATGTCAGTTAGTCGAATAATATTAATATAGCCAAAGCCATTTTTGTCAATTCGCATTAAATCATCAATTTCAAATGATTTTTCGCCAAAAAATAAATCGGCGTCTTGCTGTTCAAGTTCTATTATTTTTCTTAGAATAGTTCCAGTTGACGCAGTTGAAATTCTTCCATATTCAGCAATAAATTCTGCTTTACCTTCTTCGGTTGCATACTGAATAACTTTTTTAAAATCTTTTAAATCTAAAAGAGGAATTTTATGGTCATCACAATATTTAAAGACTACCGATACAATACTGGCTTTAGTGTCAGTTAAATCTAAGATTCGTGATAATAAAACTGGACCAAATTCTGAAATAGTTGCTCTCAATCGAACTCCATTTTGCTCAGAAATACTCATTAATTCAACAGGAAAACCTTTTGTTTCATAAGGTAAACCAATTTTCTGATGACGTTCTGTTATAAAAAGTTTTTCTTCTCCAGGTTTAGCAACTCCAGAAAAATCTCCTTTAATGTCCATCATTAAAACGGGAATTCCTTTTTGCGACAATTGTTCCGATAAAACTTGAATAGTTTTAGTTTTACCTGTTCCTGTTGCACCTGCAATAAGCCCGTGTCTATTTAATGTTTTTAAAGGAATATTTACAAAAGTATTTTGTATAACTTCACCATCAAGTATTGCGCTACCTAATGTTATAAAATCACCTTTAAATGAATAACCATCTATAATTTGTTTTGAAAATTCTTCTTTTCTGTTCATTTAGGTTAAATTAAAAATCAAAAGTACTTAAATTGAAAAGCAAAATCAATTTATACAATTTAATATTTCTGAAATCTAAATCCTAAAATCTAATTTCTATATTGTAACTTTGCCTCCTAGATTAAAATTATGCTTAAAAAAGAAATACAATTAGCTGTAGATAAGGGAGAAATGTTACCTTTAATGGAAGAGTTTTATACAATTCAAGGAGAAGGTTATCATACAGGAACTGCGGCTTATTTTATAAGAATTGGTGGTTGTGATGTAGGATGTCATTGGTGTGATGTAAAAGAAAGTTGGAATGCTGATTTACATCCTCCTACTGCTACAGAACAAATTGTAGCCAATGCGAAGCAATATGCTGAAACTGTTGTAGTAACAGGAGGAGAACCATTAACTTGGGATATGAAAGTTTTAACGGCTAGACTTAAAGAAGCTGGTTTACGTGTTCATATTGAAACTTCGGGAGCTTATAAAGTAACTGGAAATTGGGATTGGTTTTGTTTATCGCCTAAGAAAACAAAATTGCCCGTACAAGAGGCTTATGATATTGCACAAGAATTAAAAGTGATTATTTATAATAAACACGATTTTCAGTTTGCGGAAGAGCAGGCAGCAAAAGTGAATAACAATGCTATTTTGTTTTTACAACCCGAGTGGAGTAAAAAAGAAGAAATGACTCCGTTAATCATTGATTATGTTATGAAAAATCCGAAATGGAGAATTTCATTACAAACTCATAAATATTTAAATATACCATAAAAAAAGGGGTTGTCTCAAAGCCAATAATTTTGTCAATCTGAATTAATTTCAGATTCTAAAATTATTGAAAATCTGATTGTTAATATTCTGAAACAAGTTCAGAATGGCACTGAATCAGACTTTTGAGACAACCTTTTTTTCTAATTTATAAAGTGTTTTTATTTGTTCACTTGTATTAATGAAGCAGCATCTTTTGCTTTTTGAACTACCTCTTCAACAGATGCATTTAAATTGTCATAAGTTAAAGCAACTCCCATTCTTCTGTAAGGACGAGAAGTGGGTTTGCCAAATAGCCTAAAATCTGTTTTTGGTAAAGCTGCAATTTTTTCAATTCCAGTGAAAGTTGGATTGTCTGAATTTTCTGATGCTAAAATAACAGCACTTGCACCAACTCTTTCTAAGGTGATTTCAGAAATTGGTAAGCCTAAAATAGCACGTAAATGTAATTCGAACTCATTAAAATTTTGAGTTCCTGCTAATGTTACCATTCCAGTATCGTGTGGACGTGGTGATAATTCAGAAAAATAAACACCTTCATTTGTTAAAAAGAATTCGACACCAAAAATTCCTGCGCCACCTAGAGCCTCGGTAACTTTTTTTGCCATTTTTTGTGCTTCAGCAATGTCTTTGTCTGAAACTTTAGCAGGTTGCCAACTCTCTTGGTAATCGCCGCGTTCTTGTCGGTGACCAATTGGCGGACAAAATAATGTAGGTTGTCCATTTTTTTGAGTTACGGTTAATAATGTAATTTCCGAGTGAAAGTTTACAAAAGCTTCTACTATAACTTCAATAATATCTCCTCTTGAACCTTCAACAGCATAATTCCAAGCTTTCTCAATATCGCTTTCTGTTTTTATTGTAGATTGTCCTTTGCCAGATGAACTCATTAGTGGTTTTACAACACAAGGTATACCCACTTCAGTTACGGCTTTTTCTAATTCTTCTTTTGTAGTGGCATATCTGTAATTTGCTGTTCTTAAGCTTAAATCTTTAGCAGCTAAATCGCGAATTGCTTTTCTATTCATGGTAAAGTTTGCTGCTTTAGCAGAGGGAACTACAGTATAACCTCTTTTTTCGTAGTCATAAAAGCGCTCCGTTCTTATAGCTTCAACTTCTGGAACTATAAAATCAGGTCGATGTTTGTCGATTATTCTATCTAGTTCGGTTCCATCAAGCATGTTAATTACTTCAAATTCATGAGCTACTTGCATGGCTGGGGCATTTTCATAACTATCTACAGCTACTACATATTGACCAATTCGTTGTGCCGCAATTACAAACTCTTTGCCTAATTCTCCTGAGCCTAATAATACTATCTTTTTTCTCATTTGTTGTGTTGTTGATTGTTATATTGCGTTAAGGATTAAGGCTTTGTTTGAGCTTTTTTAGAGTGACTATAAAAAGCGAGTGCCGAAAGCCTGACCCAAAGGGTAACGCCCAAATAATAAAAAAGCCCTAAGTTTCCTTAGGGCATATTTTGTTAAGCTAAAGCTTGTTTAATTCTTTTAATGGCTTCGCGTAATAATTCTTCGCTGGTTGCATAAGAAAGGCGTATGCAATTTGGATTTCCAAATGCATCACCAGTTACAGTGGCAACATTAGCTTCTGCTAACAAAAACATAGCAAAATCATTAGCGTCTTTAATTACTTGTTCTTTTATAGTTTTGCCAAAATATGAAGAAACATCTGGGAAGAAATAAAATGCACCTTCGGGCATAGTTACTTTAAAACCAGGAATTTCACTTAATAAATTGTAAACTATGTCTCTACGGTGTGCAAATGCTTCAACCATATATTTTATAGCTGATGGATCTGCTTCAACGGCAGCTTTAGTAGCACGTTGTGCAATAGAGTTAGCACCACTTGTTACTTGACCTTGAATTTTATTACAAGCTTTAGCAATAAATTCAGGTGCTCCCATGTATCCAATTCTCCATCCTGTCATAGCAAAAGCTTTTGCTACTCCATTCACGGTTATTGTTCTGTCTTCCATTCCAGGAATTGAACCAATGCTACAATATGTTCCTACGTAATTAATGTGTTCGTAAATTTCATCTGAAACTACATAAATTTGAGGATGTTTTTTTAATACTTCAACTAATGCTTCTAGTTCAGCTTTACTGTAAATCATTCCAGAAGGATTACATGGTGAACTGAACCACATCATTTTTGTTTTTGGTGTAATGGCAGCTTCTAATTGATGAGGTGTAATTTTAAAGTTGGTTTCGATTGAAGTAGCGACTTCAACCGGTGTTCCGCCTGAAAGTTTTATAATTTCAAAATAACTTACCCAATATGGGGCTGGTAAGATTACTTCATCACCTTCGTTTAACATTACTTGAGCAATGTTGTATAAAGATTGTTTTGCACCAGTAGACACAACAATTTGAGACGGAGTGTAGTTTAAATTGTTATCGCGTTTGAATTTTTTACAGATTGATTCTTTTAAATCTACATATCCATCAACTGGTGGATAAGCGCTCCAATTGTCATCAATTGCTTGTTTTGCAGCTTCTTTAATAAAGTCGGGTGTATTGAAATCAGGTTCACCTAAGCTTAAGCTAATAATGTCTTTTCCTTGTGCTTTTAGCTCTCTTGCTAAAGCGGCCATAGCTAATGTTTGCGATACGGCTAAATTGTTAATTCTCTCAGATAATACAGAGTTCATAGTTGTGTTGAAAACTTATAATTATTTATGCTAATTGTGGTTTTTTCCCCAATTCTTTTAAATGTTTAAAATGTGAGGCAATTGCTTGACGAGTTGTTTTGAATTCGTAATATGGTAATTCAAATTCTTTTGCAGTTAGTTTTACAATTTCTCCAATTTTGGTATAGTGAATGTGACTAATATTTGGGAAAATATGATGTTCAATTTGATGGTTTAAACCTCCAGTATACCAATTCATCAACCAATTTTTAGGCGCAAAGTTGGCTGTTGTAAACAATTGGTGAATTGCCCAAGTGTTTTCCATTTCATTACTTTCGTTAGGCTCTGGGTTGCTTGTATCTTCAACAACGTGTGCTAATTGAAATATAACACTCAAAATTAATCCAGCGGTATAATGCATTACTAAAAAGCCTAGAAGTACTTTCCACCATATAATACCAAAGGCTATAGGTAAAACAATCCATATTGTAAAGTAAATTATTTTAGTAATAACTAAGGTCGTCCATTGAATAGATGGTTTTTTAAACTCACCATAAGATAATTTACGAGATAAATAACGTTTCATTTGAAGAAAATCAGTAGTAATTGCCCAGTTGAAAGTTAGTAATCCGTATAAAAAAACTGAGTAATAATGTTGAAATTTGTGAAAACGATACCATTTTGCATTAGGAGAAAAACGTATAATTTTTCCAGCATCTAAGTCTTCATCATGTCCAATAATATTGGTGTAAGTGTGATGTAATACATTGTGTTGTACTTGCCAATTGTAAACATTTCCTGCTAGTATGTAAATACTACCTCCCATTATTTTATTTACCCAATTCTTGGTTGAATAAGCACCATGATTACCATCGTGCATTACGTTCATTCCTACACCAGCCATTCCTATTCCAATAATTATATTTAAAACTAAATATGTCCAAAAGGGCATATCCATTGCTATAAGGAAAAAATAAGGTGTTAAAAAAATGGCAAACATTACAAAAGTTTTTAGATGTAATTGCCAATTTCCTGTTTTTTTAATGTTGTTTTCCTTAAAATAATCGTTCACACGTTTGTTTAAGGTTCTGAAAAACTTAAGATTATCTGTTTTAGAAAATATAGGGGTTTTGTTATCCATAATATAGGTATTCAAATTTTGTCAAAGATAATTATTATAATTTTCTATTAAACGAGAATTACAATATTTTATGATTGAAAAATAGTATTTTTGTGAAAATTTTATTTTATGGAGGAAATCTTAAGGCAATTCCCTAATTTATCTGAAAATCAGATTCATCAGTTTCAAAAGTTACAATCGGTTTATGAAGAATGGAATGCAAAAATAAATGTAATTTCTAGGAAAGATATTGACGAACTATATACAAGACATGTTTTACACTCATTAGGTATTGCAAAAATTATTCAGTTTGAACCCGGAATGAAAATTATGGACGTAGGAACTGGTGGTGGTTTTCCTGGTATTCCATTGGCTATTTTATTTCCAGAAGTAGATTTCTATTTGATTGATGTGATTGCTAAAAAAATAAAAGTAGTAAATGAGGTAGTAAATGCTTTAGGTTTAAAAAATGTAAAAGCCGAACAAAAAAGAGCCGAATTAGTAAAAGAAGAATTTGATTTTGTAGTAAGTAGAGCTGTTACAAATATGCCCGATTTTGTTAAATGGGTAAAAGATAAAACCAAGAAAGATTCGAAACATCCAGAATTTAAAAACGGAATTTTCTATTTAAAAGGAGGTGACTTAACTGAGGAATTGTCTATTTATAAAAATGTGCAATTATATAACCTGTCCGATTTTTTTGAAGATGAGTTTTTTGAAACTAAGAAAGTGGTGTACTTACCAGTGAAATATAAGAAATAAAAAAAGCCCTTTTAAAGGGCTTTTTTTATTTCTTGAATAATTTATAATTGTATATTTCTTTATTGCTATTTATTTTTAACAAATAAGTACCACTAGTAAAACCACTCAAATCTAAATTATAGGTGTCTAAATTATTTAGTTTTGAAATATAAACCTCTTGACCTAATAAATTATACACTTCAATTGTCGCATTTTCTAAAGTAGTAGTAAAACTAAGTGTAAAAATACCATTTGAAGGATTAGGTGCTATTGTAATAGTATTTGTTGTAAAACTTTCATTACTCATAGCGCAATTATCGGTAACAATTATACTAGTTAACCCACAACTGTTGTGCAAATAATCTTCCATAGCGGCTTGCTCAAAACTATCGACGCATACATACGTTAAATTAGGGCTGTTACTCCAACAACTGTTATAAATAGTATTAGACGCCACATGCGGATACCCATTATTTATTTTTACGGTTACTAAATTTGGATTGAGATTACAAGCTAACCTTCTAAAAACAGGATTGTTAGAAAAATCTAACTCGGTTACGTTTGTACCACCACAAATACAAGTATCTAAAGCTGTTAAAGTGGAAAAATCGACACTTGTTAATGGATTACCCCCACAATTTATAAAATAAAGCTGGGTTAAACCGGTTACATTTAAGTTTTGCAGTTGATTGTCAGCAAGACCTAGTGTTTGTAAATTGGGAGAATTCGTAAAATTAGCATGGGCAATTTGATTTGAACTAAGATTACAATACATTAAATTTACAAAATATTCGATACCTGTTATATCCGTTATATTTCTAGAGTACAATTCTAATGTGTATACTGGATAAACTTCACTTATTTCTATTTCGCCATCATCGTTAGCATCAATTTTCACCCCTCCAGCAATAAGATTGGTTGTAGTTGATTGCAATAGAACAGCTTTAAAAACTGGGTCTGGAAAATTGATGATTTGAGAAAAACTATTCCAATAAATAAACATCAATAAAAAGAATATTTTTTTCATAACCTTTACTTTTTTTATAAGCTGTTTAAAAATAGTTTTTAAGATTCTGAATCACCTGCTTGATTGCAGGTGTTCAGAATGACAAAGTTACCTTTTTTTAAAAATCTTTTGTTTTTATTGTTTTATCAGTTTACTGGTATAAGTTGTATTATTAACGGTTGTTTTTAATACATAAGAGCCTTTGGGTAAAGTATTCAAATAAAGTTTTACTTCATTAGAAGATTTTACCTCTTCATGGTGTACTAAGATACCCATTAAATTATACACTTCCATTATTGCCGTTGCAAATTTTTCTTCAAAAGTTAAGGTGTAAACGCCATCAATAGAAGGATTTGGATATACTTTAATAATATGGTTAGGGTTTGCTATTCTATTTGCAAAAACATAATTAATATCAATATAAGCCCATTCACAAAAGGTAGCCACTCCATTATGATTCACACACATTTCGTATGTTAATTGATAACCACATTGCGGTAATGTA
>JAIXHM010000058.1 GCA_030145825.1 Flavobacterium sp. | reverse complement strand
TTTTTAATGAAGGAGAAAAATTAGCTATTATGCAAAAAAAACCTACAAAGTAGGATGTATAAAGCTTCTTTGATTTGAGATATATTTTCAAAAAATTATTAAATTTTATATTTTTAACCCAATTAACTAATTAAATTTAAGAACAAAACGATGAAAAGATTATTTTCTATTTTGGCAATCACAGGGCTTATGACTTTTGGAAATGTTCAAGCTCAAGAAGAAACTGTAGATTCAACTGCAGCTGCTACGACAGAACAAGTTCAAGAAACTGTAGCAGAAGAAACTCCAGCTGCTGATGTTGTAGCTGATGATGAAGCTGCTGTTGAGCCAAGCTTTACACAAAAAATGAAAACCCGTTTTATTGAGGGTGGTCCTGCTTTCATGGGAATTGTATTAATCTGTTTAATTTTAGGTTTAGCAATTGCTATTGAGAGAATTATCTACTTAAACTTATCTACAACAAATACAAAAAAATTAATCTCTGAAGTAGAAGATGCTTTAAACTCAGGTGGTGTTAACGCTGCTAAAGAAGTTGCAAGAAACACTGCTGGTCCAGTTGCTTCAATTTTCTACCAAGGTTTAGATCGCTACGAGCACGGTTTAGATTCAGCTGAAAAATCAATCGTTGCTTACGGTGGTGTTCAAATGGGACAATTAGAGAAAAACGTTTCTTGGATTTCATTATTTATCGCTCTTGCTCCGATGTTAGGATTCATGGGTACGGTAATTGGTATGATCGAGGCGTTTGACCAAATTCAATCAGCTGGTTCAATGGAGCCTTCATTAGTAGCTGGTGGTATTAAAGTTGCGTTATTAACAACAGTATTCGGTCTTATTGTTGCTATTATTCTTCAAATTTTCTATAACTATATCGTTGCAAAAATTGATTCAATCGTAAACGATATGGAAGATGCATCTATCAGCTTAGTTGATATGTTATCTGATTATAGCAAAAAATAATAATAAACAACACTAAAAAAGATAATCTGTTATGAACTTACATAAGTTAACAAAAATAGCAGCCATTATCGTTGCCGTTCTAAGTATCATTTTCTTAGGATTATTAATGGCAAACAGCGATGCTGAAGATAATAGCTGGATTTCGCCACTAATCTATATTTCATATGCAATCTTTGCTGCATGTGTGGTAGTAGTGATAGTGTTTGTATTGAAAAATTTATTTACTCACAAAGAAGACTTAAAAAGAACTTTAATTTCAGTTGGACTATTTTTAGGTGTTGTGCTTATCTCTTATATCTTCGCAGATAGTTCAGATGTTAAAGCTAATGGAATTGTTTATTCTGGAGCTACATCTAAATGGGTAAGTGCAGGTCTTAATGCTTTCTACTTATTAGCTGTTGTAGCTGTAGGAGCAATGGTTTGGACTGGATTTAATAAAATTAAAAAATAATTATGGCTAAAAGAGAAGCACCAGAGGTAAATGCCGGTTCAATGGCAGATATTGCTTTCCTGCTTTTGATTTTCTTCTTGGTTACTACAACTATTGGAGTAGATCAAGGGATTAACCGTCTTTTGCCTAGATATGAAGAAAACCCTCAGCCTCCTGTAGATATTAACGAAAGAAATATCTTAAGAGTGTTAGTAAACAAAGACAATCAGTTACTTGTAAACGAACAAGTAATGGATATCAAAGATTTACGTCAAGCTGCTATTGAATTCTTAGAAAACAATGGAGATGGGTCTTGTGCATATTGTCAAGGTAAAAGAGTTTCTAACTCATCGGATAATCCTGAAAAAGCTGTAATTTCTGTAATGAATGACGGACAAACCTCTTATCAAACATATATCGCTGTACAAAACGAATTGGTGGCAGCATATTATTTCTTAAGAGATAGAGAAAGCAAAAGAAGATATGGGGTTTCATTTAGTGAAATGGAATATGTTTTTAACGACCCAGCTTCTAAAGCTACTGAAGGTTTAGTAGAGGAATTAGAACCGAAGGTTAAAAAGATTCAAGAGTTATTTCCAATGCGTCTTTCAGAAGCAGAACCGAAAAAGAACTATTAACATTTAATTTTAGAAGATATGTCTAAATTTAAAAAGAAAAAATCAGGAGCACTTCCTGCCATTTCAACAGCATCATTACCTGATATTGTATTTATGCTATTGTTCTTTTTCATGACCGCTACGACAATGAAAGATAGTGATTTAATGATTGAGAATAGATTACCGAAAGCCAATCAAACGGCTAAACTGCATAAAAAACAATATGTTATGTATATTTATGCTGGTAAAGCAAAAGATAACTACAAGTCTACTTTAGGATCATCAGATCGTATTCAATTAAACGATAAGATATCTTCTGTGGCTGAAATTCGTAACTTTGTAATTACTGAGAGAGCTTCTCGTAATTCTGAAGACGAAAAATATTTAACTGCTTCTTTGAAAATTGACAGAGAAGTAAAAATGGGTCTTGTTCAAGATATTAAACAAGAACTACGTAAAGTTGACCAATTAAAAGTTAACTATACAACTAATCAAGGGAATCCTGTAGATTAAATTCTTTTCATCTTTATATAGAAAGGTACGCAATGCGTACCTTTTTTTTATTACTTTTATAAAAAAATACACGTGAAGAAATACTTTTTCATAATTTCTTTTTTTACTTTCTTTTGCTCTTTTTCTCAAGAAAATGAAAACACTGTTTATAAAGTTGTAGATTCATTGTTTAGAGAAGATCAGTTTTATGTTTCTGTTAGTTACAATTTGGTTCAAAATAGACCAAGTGGTTTCAAACAATTTGGTTTTTCACAAGGTTTCTCAGGTGGATTTTTAAGAGATTTTCCAATAACTAAAGATAGAAATTGGGCAATTGCTCCTGGTATTGGTTATTCTTATAACAATATTAAACAGTTTATTAATTCAGATATTTTAATTCCCGATTCTGGTACTTCAGAGAATATTAAAACTACAATTATTACACATGGTATCGATATTCCTCTAGAAATTAGATGGAGAAACGCAACGCCTTTAAGCCATAAATTTTGGAGAGTTTACGCAGGAATTAAAGCAACTTATGTACTGAATGCTAAATTAAAATTTGAATCTTCTTTCGGTAACAATAAAGAAAATATCATTAATGATGTAAATAGATGGCAATATGGCGCCTATTTATCTTTTGGGTTTAATACTTGGAATCCGTACATCTATTACGGCTTGAATCCTGTTTTTAAAGAAGGATCAAATCGTTTGACAAATTTCAACCTTGGTTTTATATTTTATATTTTATAAAACTAAATCTTTCCAAATAAAATATTGTGGTAATAACCCAATTAAGAAGCCCACAAACAATTCGGGCATTGTGTGTGACTTCATATAAAGTCTAGAAGAAGCCACTAATCCCATACAAACTATAGCAAAAGCTACCATATTCAAATAAGGTAATTGATGGTAAACAGCCACAGCATACACAAAACAAGCTAGTGATGTGATACCAATCATATGTAGACTAGCTTTGTATTTTAAAAGAATTGCTATAAAAGCTAAAACAGCACTAAAAAACCCACCTGTATAAAAGTAAAACAATTCGGGAATTGTATTGTTTTCTCTCATAATGTACAGTAAAGCAAAAAAGAGAAATGATTGTATTAAAACAGGAATTTTTCTTTCTTTTATGCTCGCTTCAGTAAAAGATGTTACGATACCCAGCGATATAAATAGAAAATAGAGCGCTAGAGGCATTAACAAAGTTAAAATACTTACTTGTATTAAAATTAAATATTGTAAGCGCTCAGGAGCTGTGTGCGGTGCAACCAAGAAAAAATATAACGTTCCATACAACGTAATGAATATGGGATGGAATATATAAGAAAAAACAGGTAAAAAAGAGTTACTTTTCATTAAAAGCGATACTTTAGTTGTACTTGTTGTCCATTTTCCCGCTTTTTATTTTAGTTCCAATAAATTGGAAGCTGTCATTTCAATCGGGGCTAATTATTAAACTACAAGAATTTTAGTTATATTTTTTTTCTTAAACGCGCTACCGGAATGTCCAGTTGCTCTCTATATTTCGCAACAGTTCTTCGAGCAATTGGATAACCTTTTTCTTTTAAAATTTCGGCTAATTTATCGTCAGGTAAAGGTTTGCGTTTATCTTCTTCGTCAATTACATTTTGTAATATTTTTTTAATTTCAATAGTAGAAACATCTTCACCTTCAGTGTTTTTCATAGCTTCACTAAAGAAATCTTTAATTAATTTAGTTCCATAAGGTGTTTCTACATATTTACTATTGGCAACCCTAGAAATTGTAGAAATATCAAGACCAACTAAATCAGCAATGTCTTTAAGAATCATAGGTTTTAGCTTTGTTTCGTCTCCATCTAAAAAATACTCTTCTTGATAATGCATAATAGCATTCATGGTTACAAAAAGCGTTTCCTGGCGTTGTCTAATTGCGTCAATAAACCATTTAGCCGAATCTAATTTTTGCTTAATAAATTGAACAGCATCTTTTTGCGCCGAAGATTTTTCATTGGTTACCTTGTAACTCTGAAGCATTTCTTGATAATCTTTAGAAACGTGTAATTCAGGAGCATTTCTTCCGTTTAAAGAAAGTTCTAATTCTCCATCAACAATTCTAATCGTAAAATCAGGAACAATATGTTCAATAGGTTTTTGGTTTCCTGTAAAGCCACTTCCTGGTTTAGGGTTTAATTTCTCAATTTCATCAATTGCTTTTCGCAACTGCTCTTTTGAAACTTCATATTTTTGAATCAATTTGTCGTAATGTTTTTTGGTAAAAGCATCAAATTGATTTTCGATAATATCAATGGCTAATTCTACAGATTCTGTTGGTGTTTTGTGTTTTAACTGTAAAAGTAAACATTCTTGTAAATCTCTTGCACCCACGCCGGATGGCTCCAATTCTTGAACAATATGTTTTAAAATATTTTGTACAGTGGTTTCATCTGTATAAATACCTTGTGTAAAAGCCATGTCGTCTACCATGTCTTGCACGGTTCTTCTTATATAACCTGTATCGTCAATGCTTCCTACTAAAAACTCAGCAATTTCTTTTTCGGTATCGTTTAAAATGAATGTGTTAAGTTGGTTTAGTAAATCTTGATGAAATGTAACTCCAGCAACAAAAGGCATACTTCTGTCTTCATCGTCATCGCTGTAATTATTACTTTGGTATTTATAATCTGGAGTTTCGTCGTTGCTTAAATATTCGTCTATATTAATGTCTTCAGCGTCAATATGTTCGTTGTCATAATCGTCATAATCGTCAACTGAATTGTCTCCATATTCGTCAAAATCTACATTTTCTTCCTTTCCACTTTCAAGTGCAGGATTTTCAACTAATTCTTCTTGTAAACGTTGTTCAAAAGCTTGTGTAGGCAATTGAATCAATTTCATTAATTGAATTTGCTGCGGAGATAATTTTTGTGAAAGTTTAAGTTGTAAATTTTGTTTTAACATAAACGATTTAAATTAAAAAAGTTTAGCTGTTTTACTATATAAAGTTAAACAACTAAACTTAATTATACTAAATTTTTTATTAAAATTCTGCGTTTTGTGGAGTTCTAGGGAAAGGAATTACGTCTCTAATATTTGTCATACCAGTTACAAATAATACTAATCTTTCGAACCCTAATCCAAATCCTGAGTGAACTGCTGAACCAAATCTTCTAGTGTCTAAATACCACCATAATTCTTCTTCATCAATTCCTAATGCTTTCATTTTTTCAACTAAAACATCGTAACGTTCTTCTCTTTGAGAACCACCAACAATTTCTCCAATTCCAGGGAATAAGATATCCATTGCTCTTACTGTTTTTCCATCTTCATTTAAACGCATATAGAATGCTTTAATTTTTGCTGGATAATCGAATAAAATTACCGGACGTTTAAAGTGTTTTTCAACTAAGAAACGTTCGTGTTCACTTTGTAAATCAGCACCCCATTCCTCAATTAGATATTGGAATTTTTTCTTTTTATTAGGAGTTGAATCTTTTAAAATATCGATAGCTTCTGTATAAGAAACACGTTTGAAGTTATTTTCTAATACAAAGTTTAATTTTTCTAATAATGTCATTTCACTACGTTCAGCTTGAGGTTTTTGTTTTTCCTCTTGAGCAAAACGTTCGTCTAAGAATTTTAAATCGTCAGCACAATTATCTACTGCATATTTGATTACATATTTAATGAAATCTTCAGCTAAATCCATGTTATCTGCTAAATCATTAAAAGCAACTTCAGGTTCAATCATCCAAAACTCAGCTAAGTGACGAGAAGTATTCGAATTTTCCGCACGGAAAGTTGGTCCAAAAGTATAAATTTGCCCTAAAGCCATTGCGAAAGTTTCACCTTCTAATTGACCAGAAACGGTTAAGTTAGTTTGTTTTCCGAAGAAATCTTCCTTGTAGTTAATACTTCCGTCTTCATTTTTTGGAGCAGAACCATCTAATGGTAAAGCAGTAACTTGAAACATTTCTCCAGCACCTTCAGCATCTGAACCAGTAATAATAGGTGTATTTACATAGACAAATCCTTTTTGTTGAAAATATTGATGCACGGCAAACGATAATACAGAACGCACACGCATAATAGCACCAAAAACATTTGTTCTAACTCGTAAATGTGCATTTTCTCTTAAAAATTCTAAAGAGTGACGTTTAGGTTGCATTGGAAATTTTTCAGCATCTGAATCGCCTAAAATTTCTAAACTAGTAACTTGAATTTCAACTTTTTGTCCAGCACCTTGACTTTCTACTAAAGTTCCTTTAACACAAATGGCCGCACCAGTTGTTATTCTTTTTAAAATGTCGTCTGAAGTATTTTCAAAATCTACAACACACTGAATATTATGAATGGTAGAACCATCATTCAATGCTATAAATTGATTGTTTCTAAATGTTCTAACCCAACCTTTTGCAGTTACTTCTTGTAATGTTTTAGTGTTGTTTAAAAGATCAATTATTTTAATATGTTTCATTTTAAAAATATTGTTTTTTATTGGTAAAATGAAATTTGAATAGTTACTCGTATTTCATTTTTTTTCAAATTTAATGCAAATATAAAATTTATTGTATTTGAGAACTATCTTCTTCTAAATCTTCTGCTAAAATATCTATTGTAGGTTCTGGGAATTCTTCCTCGTTAGCAACAGATTTTTCTAAAGAAAGTAATAATGCTGGCAACAAAATAAGATTTGAAAGCATAGCAAAAAGTAATGTGGTGGCTACCAAACTACCTAATGCGACTGTTCCTCCAAAACTAGATAATGTAAAAACAGAAAAGCCAAAGAATAAAACTACTGAAGTATAGAACATACTAATTCCAGCTTCTTTTACTGTTGCATAAACCGAGCGTTTAATTTTCCAGTTATTAGCTTTTAATTCTTGTCTATATTTTGCTAAAAAGTGAATCGTGTCATCTACCGAAATACCAAAAGCAATACTAAATACCAAAATTGTTGAAGGTTTAATAGGGATACCTAAAAAGCCCATTAAACCAGCCGTCATTATTAATGGTAAAATATTTGGTAATAAAGACACAACTATCATTTTAAAAGAACGGAACAAATATGCCATTAACAATGATATTAATAGAATGGCAAATAAAAGTGATAAAACTAAATTATGAACTAAATAGTGAGTTCCTTTTTCAAAAACGTAAGCCTTTCCTGTCATGGTAACAGTATAGCGTTCTTTTGGAAATAGTTTATCAATTTTATGTTGTAAGCGTTCTTCAATTTTAGCCATTTTATCGGTACCAATATCGCGCATAAAAGTTGTAATTCTAGCATATTGTCCGGTGCTATCAACATAACTTTTCATCATGTTGTCGTTTCCTTTTTTAGTCGAGTTTTTTATGTAAGTTAAAATAAAAGCCTCTTCTTGTTTTGTTGGTAATTCATAATATTCAGGATTACCATTGTAAAACGTTTGTTTTGCATATTTTACAACATTAACTATAGAAACGGGTTTTGATAATTCAGGAATTTCTTCAATTGTTTCTTGTAATTCGTTAATGCGTTTTAGTGTAACCGATTTTAAAGCGCCTTTTGGCTTTTTTGTATCAATCATTATTTCCAAAGGCATAACTCCGTCGAATTCTTGTTCGTAGAAAATAATGTCATCAAAGAATCCTGTGTTTTTAGGCATGTCTTCAATAATACTACCCGAAACTTTTATTTGATAGATTCCAATAATACCAAAGACTAACAAGCCAATTGCAACTGCAAAAATAGCAACAGAATGTTTTCTAATTGTATTTTCAATCCAAGTGATGAAAGATTTCATGTAGTTTTTACCCAAATGCGCTAAATGCTTTTCTTTTGGTAAAGGCATATAACTGTAAGCAATTGGAATAATAATTAAACAAAGTAAGAACAATGATACAATGTTTAAGGAAGCTACAATACCAAATTCTTTTAACAACTCACTTTCGGTTACAATAAAAGTTGCAAATCCAGCCGCAGTAGTTAAGTTGGTCATTAAGGTTGCGTTACCAACTTTAGAAATTACACGTTGTAAAGATTTTGCCTTATTTCCATGTTTTTTAACTTCTTGTTGGTATTTGTTAATTAAGAAAATACAGTTTGGAATTCCGATAACAATAATAAGAGGCGGAATAATTGCGGTAAGGACAGTTATTTCATAATTTAATAATCCAAGAGTTCCAAAAGACCACATTACACCAATGATTACTACTAACATTGAGATAAATGTAGCTCTGAAGCTTCTAAAAAAGAAGAAAAACAATAAAGAAGTTACACCAAGGGCAGCGCCAACAAACAAACCAATTTCATCTATTATACTTTGAGAATTTAAAGTTCTAATATAGGGCATCCCAGAAACGCGAATATCAATTCCCATTTCTTTTTCAAGTGCTTTAATTTTATCTTTACTTAAATATTTTAAAACGAAATCTTTTCTAGCAGCAGTGTTTACTATTTTTTTGTTCATATAAATAGCAAAACGTACCGCTCCAGATTCTTTGTTGAATAACATACCTTCATAAAAAGGTAAATTATTAAAAAGCTCTTTTTCTTTTTGTTTTAAATATTCATCAGAAACTTTATCATTAGAAACAAAAGGAACTAATTTGAATTTTTGCTGTAAAGTATCTTTTTCTAAAACTCTTAAATCTTCAATAGAAATTGTAAAATCTACTGCTTTGTCTTTTTTAATGTTTGCAATAAATTTTTCCCAAGTTTTTAAGTTTTTGGCATTAAAAAAAGTACTGTCTTTAAAACCAATAACGATAAGATTTCCTTCTTCGCCAAATTTATCTAAAAAGCTTTTGTATTGAATATTTACTTCATGATGATCAGGTAAAAGATTAGCTTCAGTGTAAGTAAAGCGCATATTTTTCCATTGCATTGCCATAAAAGCTGTAAATGCAATAATTATAATTAAAAGCGCAACTCTATTTCGTAATATTTTACTCGCTATGTAATCCCAGAAACTGGTGCTAAGCCATTTTAACATTGGTACAAAAATTGAGCGGCAAAGGTACGTATAATAACTTAAATACTTAAGTTACAAGCTCAAGAATTAAGATAAATTTAAAACCCTAAATCTAAATGATAAGATATTTTTATAGAAATGTTATCATCCACTCTTGGTAGTTGATTAGGGCCGTATCTGTAATAAGCAGTAAAACCAATTCCTTTAAAAATTTTATTAGCTTCAATACCGCTTTCTATAAATCCTTTTTCAAGAGTTTTAAATGGTAATCCCAAGTGATTTTGAGCATTATCGATATTACCCCAAGCCATTCTTGTAGCCACTGAAATTTCAGGATCAATTTTGTATCCCAAATTAATTCTATTGAAAGTATGTTTTAAATGTAATGCGGCAAATCTATCGGAGAAAAACTCATTATAGTACATGGTTTCAAAGCTGTTTTTTCCTGAAAAAGTAATTCTTTTTAAAATAGCATCTTTGTTAATGCTGTTAGGTGCAATACTATATAAATGTGTTAAAGGAGCATCGCCAAAAACAACACCTGCTTGAAATAATACAGTACTTTTTTGTCCAGATAAAAAAGGTTTTTCGAAATACGTTTTAAAGTCTATTTTAGTAAATGTAAAATCACTTTCAAGAGCTGGAATGCTTTGTGTTATTTGAAATGAGAATTTGGGATGTCTTTTTTCATATTCCAATAAACCTTTAGGTGTTTGCATAAAATTGCTAAATGGATTCCATTGAAATGCTAATTGAGCCGTTGTTAGATAAAAGTTGGTATATGATTTGTCATTTAGTAAATAAGTATAATCGAAAAGAGGTTGAATGCGGTTATATTCTAAATTGAATACAGAATAGGTTTTTGGTGCTATTTTAGATTCGATTCCTAAAGCGCTTCTTCTGTAATTGTAGAAAGTAGAAATGTTTATTGGTCTTGGGTCGTAGATTTTAAAACGTTTTGTGTCTGTTGCAAAATTAGTTTCAGCAATTTCACTTAAATCGTCACTATATGATGCGCTAACCCAAGTTTCAGTTATTTTATCAAGTCGGTAAGAAGGAGTTACGCCATATTTAAACTTTTCATCTTTTAATCCGTAAGCACCGTAAGCACTTACTTTGTAATTTTCAAACAACTTATCGTTGGTCACAAAACCTAAACCAAAACGAAATCCTTCGTAATTATTATATTTAACAATACTTCTTAAGTCTAAATCGACATAAGAAATAGGAAAATACCCATTTATAATTTTTCTTCCTAGAAACAATCGATGTTCAATTTTTTCTGCTACTGATAGGCTGTCTAATGAAACGTATGTTTTTATTTTTCGATTATCAATAGTGTCTTTTGAAAAGGGTTTCCAGAAATTATCAGGCTTGTTTAAACTAGATTCTGGAACATCAATTTTGATGTAAGGTTTTTCAATACTATTTTTTTTATTAAAATCAATGTCAAAAACTTTAGATTCTATTGCAAGATAACTGTGGTCGGTTAAATCGTTGCCAGCAGTTTCTTCTTCAGAAGCATTGAATTTTATAGTTCCTCCTAAAATTTTTAAATCTTCATTACTAGTCCCTTTTTGCACTTTAATTTCTCTTTTCTTGGGGAACCATAAATTTTGTTCTTTTAGATAGTCAAAAGTATAAGTGGCATTAATGTTCACTATGCCATAAATTCTGTAAAAAGCTTTGGCAATTGCAAACGTTTCAGCATCTACATAAAGTAGACCTCTTAATTTATTAGCTCTTAATTTTTTGGGTTGAAAATAAATACGGTAGGCTTTTCTTCCTTGTATTTTTACAGTATCAATAATATTGTAATTATAAAGTAAACGTCCATAATTCGAAATAGGATTTTGAACAGGGCTTTCTAAAATTTCAAAAGGGTTCTCGTAAACAGAATAGGAAACTAGTTTTAAACCTAAGAATTCGTAGATAGGTTGTTGAAAACCAGCCATTCTTGTAGCTAAAACAGTTTCTTTAGTAGTGTTTTTATGATGTTGAATTAAGTTTACTTTTTCTGTTTGGTAAATATGTTGTTTACTTACGAGCTTTTTAAATTTATAATTAGAGGAGTCTAATTTAATTTTGGTTTTTCCAAATAGTTTTTTCTTGTAAATAGTATCGATTTTTGATGAAATACTATCGGGATGAGCACTCAAATACAAATATTCATAATTTTTGTATTGATAATTTTCTAAAGCTTTTTCGGGTCTATTTTTGTCTCTATTTTCAATTACTTGCTTTACAATTTTATTTACTTTATTATCGGTATAAAGTTCTGGCTGTTTTGCGCTGATATTAGTGGTTGCTTTAATTAATAAAAAATTAGTTTTAGCATTAGCGTAAGCAAATTTGTCATAATAACCTTTGTGTTTAACAATTATAGGTTTCTCATATTCGGAAATTAAAAGTTCGAATTTTCCTTCCCAATCGGTTTTGATAACGTTACCTTGATAAAGTACATCTGCAAAAGCTAATGGAATTGTCGTATCAAAATCGATAACCTGACCCTTAATTTTAGTTTGAGCAAAAAATGCTGAATAAAATAGGAGAAAGAAATATATGAAACACTTGCGCATATTATAATAATATTATGCAAACTTAATTAAAATAATAGTTTGTATAACTAACTCTAAGAGAGAATAAATTATGGTATAAAAAAATCCCGAAGGACTCGGGATTTTAAAAAATTATACTTTCATTATTTCTGCTTCTTTAACAGCTAGTACATCTTCAATTTTTTTGATAAAATTATCTGTTAATTTTTGAATATCTTCTTCAGCTTTTTTGCAAACATCTTCAGATGTCCCATTTTTCTCTTCTTTTTTAATGTCGTTATTAGCATCTTTACGAGCATTACGAACACTTATTTTTGCATCTTCAGCTTCAGCTTTTGCTTGTTTTACTAATTCTTTACGTCTCTCTTCTGTTAAAGCAGGTATGTTAATAATGATGCTTTCTCCATTGTTCATTGGATTTAAACCTAAATTAGCAATCATAATTGCTTTCTCAATAGGTTGAATCATGCTTTTTTCCCAAGGTGTAACTGTTAAAGTTCTTGCATCTGGTGCAGCAATATTTGCAACCTGAGAAAGCGGAGTTTGAGAACCATAATAGTCAACAAAAACACTTCCTAACATTGCAGGGGAAGCTTTTCCAGCTCTGATATTTAAAAATTCTCTTTCTAAGTGAGCAATAGAACCAGTCATCGATTCTTTTGCACTGTCTATTATAAAATTAATTTCTTCTGTCATCTTTTTATTAGTTTCAATTTTTTACTCACTTTGCACGTGTTTCAAGTTTTAAAATTAACAAAAACAACTTGAAACCTGAAACAAATTATATCGTTACTGTTGTTCCTACTGTTTCTCCTTCACAAACTTTAAGTAAATTACCGTCTTTGTTCATGTCAAACACAATAATAGGTAATTTGTTCTCTTGGCTAAGTGTAAATGCTGTTGTATCCATTACATTTAAACCTTTAGCTAGTACATCTTCAAAAGAAATTTCATCAAATTTTATTGCATTAACATCTTTCTCAGGATCTGCTGTGTAAACACCATCAACTCTTGTTCCTTTTAAAATAACGTCTGCGTTAATTTCAATTCCTCTTAAAACGGCCGCTGTATCAGTAGTAAAATATGGATTTCCTGTACCAGCACCAAAAATTACAATACGTCCTTTTTCTAAATGGCGTGTTGCTCTTCTTTTTATATAGGGCTCAGCAATGGCTTCAATTTTTAAAGCAGTTTGTAAACGTGTTTGCATTCCTGCTTCTTCAAGAGCACCTTGTAAAGCCATTCCGTTAATAACTGTTGCTAACATTCCCATATAATCGCCTTGTACACGATCCATTCCGTTACTAGCTCCGGCTACACCTCTAAATATATTTCCACCACCAATTACGATCGCAATTTCCACGCCTTTATCGTGAATTTTTTTAATTTCATCAGCATATTCTGCTAATCGTTTTGGCTCAATACCATATTGGCGCTCACCCATTAAAGCTTCGCCACTCAATTTTAGAAGTATTCTTTTATATTTCATTGTGAGTTTATTTGTTGCATAAATGCGATGCAAACTTACACAAAATTACAATATGCTCAAAGCCTAAGATTTTGGACCCTTCAATTCTTCAAATGTTTTTTTTGCTTCTTGGTAGCCAATTTCAAAAATTTGCTTCATTTTTGTTTTTGAAGTTTCAAAAGTACTGAAGTTTGCCAATTCCTTTGGTTCAATAACCCAATCACATAAACTGAATTTTTGATAGTTTCCTCTCGCTGTTAAAAGCTCGAATGATCTAGTGGTTACCGACTTTATAGAATTTAAATCTTTTGCTTCCACATTGTGAATTGGACTTACATAAATTCCAATAATATGATCGCAATCGCCTTGTAATAAGTCTGTTGGGAAATGATTTAGAATACCGCCATCGCTATACATTTTATTGTTTAGAACATATGGAGACAACATTCCAGGGAAAGAAGCGGAAGCTAAAACAGCATCGGTTACAAGTGTTTTTTCATTAAAAATTTTCAGTTTTCCACTTACTAAATCAGTTGCAGTTATTTTAATAGGTATGGGTAAATCGCCAATTGTCTTTTTTCCAAAAACTTTTTCAAAATACGATTTAAAAGCCTCAGAATCTATAAGTCCAGGTTTTTTTAATGTAAAATGTTTCCAATGAAAAAAATAAATGGATTGAAAAAAATCGAGTATTTCTTCTGGGGTTTTACCAACAGAGTATAATGCAGCTATTATCGCCCCAGCACTACTTCCAGACATTACCGAAGGTAAAATATTTTGTTCTTTTAAAAATTGTAAT
>JAIXHM010000057.1 GCA_030145825.1 Flavobacterium sp. | reverse complement strand
CTACAACATCAGCAGCTGGAGTTTCTTCTGCTACAGTTTCTTGAACTTGTTCTGTCGTAGCAGCTGCAGTTGAATATACAGTTTCTTCTTGAGCTTGAACATTTCCAAAAGTCATAAGACCTGTGATTGCCAAAATAGAAAATAATCTTTTCATCGTTTTGTTCTTAAATTTAATTAGTTAATTGGGTTAAAAATATAAAATTTAATAATTTTTTGAAAATATTTCTCAAATCAAAGAAGCTTTATACATCCTACTTTGTAGGTTTTTTTTGCATAATAGCTAATTTTTCTCCTTCATTAAAAAACACTTTCTATTTTAAGGACGCTAAATAACGTAAAATTTCTCATCTATGAAAATTTTTAAGCATTTTTAATTCATTTCGCCCCTTAAACTCGTCTCGAAAATGGTTTTAAAAACATTATTACTTACTTTTTGCCCTAATAAATACATTAATTTAGTAATAGCAGCTTCTGTAGTGATGTCGCGACCCGAAATTACACCTATCTTTTTAAGTGCTGTACTTGTTTCATATTTTCCCATTGCTACTGAGCCACCACTACATTGCGTTACATTTATAACGTAAATATTGTTTTTTATTGCCTTTTTGATTTCTTTTAAAAACCATTCTTCTGAAGGTGCATTACCCGAACCATAGGTTTCCAAAATAATTCCTTTTAAATTAGGCACCGAAAGCACCGCTTCTAATGTGGTTTTGTTAATGCCGGGAAACAATTTAAGAATCAATACATTTTCATCAAAATCTTTATTAACCTTAAGTTTTACCGACTTTTTTTGTTTTAGTAAAATATCTGAAGTTATTTTTAAGTGTACTCCAGATTCCGCTAATTCTGGAAAATTTGGTGAAGTAAAAGCATTAAAGTGCTCGGCACTAATTTTAGTTGTTCTATTTCCTCTGTAGAGTTTATATTCAAAATACAAACCTACTTCTTGTATTACAGGCTTTCCTTTATCTTGAAGTGAAGCTATTTGTATTGCAGTGATTAAATTTTCTTTTGCATCAGTTCTTAAATCGCCTATTGGCAATTGTGAACCTGTAAAAATTACTGGTTTGGCTAAATTTTCTAACATAAAACTTAAAGCCGAAGCACTGTAAGACATAGTATCAGAACCATGTAACAACACAAAACCATCAAAATTTGAATAATTTTCTTCTATTATGGTTGCCATTTTTTGCCAATGCAACACATTCATATTTGAAGAATCAATAGGATGTTCAAAAGAAATTGTTTCTATCGAACAATCTAAAAGTTTTAATTCGGGAATATTTTTTAGTAATTTATTAAAATCAAAAGCCTTTAAAGCACCTGTTGCACTATCTTTTACCATACCGATTGTTCCACCGGTATAAATCAACATTATGTTTGGCTTAGAATGTTGCATCTTTATATTTTAGTTTATTAATCACTGGATTTGCATACATCGTTAAAAAACTTTCGACAGCTTCTTTATGTTCAGCATCAATTCTTAATTCTAATCTTCTTTCAAAAACTTGTCTTTCTTTATCAGTATAATGGTTTGAAAACTTATCTGTTTTAAACAACATGTCGTATGCAATGAAATTAGTTGGCCAAAGTTTGTAAGATTGTAAAATTGAATCATCAATTACCTGAGCCAATGCTTGAATTTGTTTATTTGTATTGTCACATTCTAATTTAATTTCATCTAACTCTTCATTTAAAATCTTACCCACGTGAATGTGAATTCTTTTCTTTTGACCAATTATACCGCTCATTAAGTTTACAAAATCTTCATTTTTTTCTTTTTTATAAACTTCATCTCTGGCTTCTGCTAATAATTGTGGCATTTTCAAAGCATCTGTTGGGTCATACTCATATGAAATAGAAACTGGCACAATGCGTAACTTCTTAAAATAATCCATACAATTATTTTCATCTGAAGCCATAGCAATCATCTTTAAAACACCTTGATGCGTTGCATCATTACCGTCTTTAGTTCTTCCTTCTTTTTGAGCGATCCAAACCGAGCGATTTTCTTTTGCCAATAATTGATATATGAATTCCGAAACCAATTTTGAACTCATTAAAAGCTCTCTAGGAGAAAGTCCTCTTTGGATAACAAAATTTCTATTTAGCTTCGATAATTTTAAAAGAAAATCTTTTTGCACTAAATTGTCCCCTATTGCAGACGCTGTCATTAACAATCCATGATCATACAATGAAACATTTAACAAAGAAGTATCTAGAATAATATCGCGATGATTTGAAATAAAAAGATATGAAGTGTTAGGTTCTAAATTTTCGAAACCTGAAGTTGACAATCCTTCTGAACTTTTTTCTAAAACTTTTTTTAAAGCATGGTATGCAAAATTTATTTGAAAATCTCGTATTGAATGAGTTCGCTTTAATTGTTCTTGCCAAACATTTTCATCAACTCCTGGATAAGCAAAATTCATAATAGCTTTCATCATAGGATGATTAAGCGAAGAAACAATAGCTTCATTCACTTCTGAATCATAAAAAGGACGAATGGCATCGAATTTTGACATATTGATAATTTAGCACCACAAATGAACAAAAAAAATAACAAATTGTGGTAAAATAAGCGTTAAATTCCGAAAATGTCTTTTGAATTTTGAGTAGTTATTTGTGCAATTTCCTCAATTGAAAGTTGGTAAATTTCAGCTAATTTTTGGGCCACTAAAACAGTATAACTACTTTCGTTTCTTTTACCTCTATATGGAACCGGAGCTAAATATGGCGAATCAGTTTCTAAAACAATATGTTGTAAATCAATCTGATTCAAAAATTGATCTATTTTTCCATTCTTAAAAGTTGCCACACCACCAATTCCTAATTTCATACCTAAAGCTATTGCTCTATTAGCTTGTTCTAAATCGCCAGTAAAGCAATGAAAAATTCCGTAAAGTTTTTCATCATATTCGCTTTGTAAAACTTCAAAAACCTCATTAAAAGCTTCACGACAATGAATATTGATACCTAATCCTAATTGTTTAGCCCATTGAATTTGCTTTTTAAATGCAATTTTTTGAATCTCCAAAGTAGTTTTATCCCAATAAAGATCAATTCCAATTTCTCCAACTGCATAATATTTTCTCGAAAATAATTCTTTCTCAACATGTGCAAGTTCGGCTTCAAACGTTTCTGGCTTCACATAACATGGATGCAAACCCATCATCAAAAAAACGTTTTTTGAATATTGCTTTTCTAATTCAAACATTTTTTCAGTGTAAGTCGAATCAATTGAAGGAATAAAAAATCGGGATACTCCAGCATTAATTGCGCGTTGAATCATTTCATTTCTATCTTCACTAAATTCCTCAGAATATAAATGTGTATGGGTATCGGTTAAAATCAAGGTTAATGGTTAATGGTTAATGGTTAATGGTTAATGGTTAATAGGTGCAAATTTACAAATATTCTAAAATCTAAAATCGTTAATCTAAAATCTTAAATTTTAATTTACTTTTGAAATATGGAAGATTTACAAGACTTTTTAAAAAAGAAAAAATATAAAAAAATAAAATTTAAAGTTCTCAAAACCCAACATCTTTTGATTACCGCAAAAATTAATGGTGTTAAGGGGAATTTTATTTTAGATACAGGAGCTAGTAATAGTTGTGTAGGACTTGAAGGAATTGAAAAGTTTCAACTTTTTTCCGAAATCTCAGAAACCAAAGCGGCTGGTGCAGGTGCAACAGGAATGGAAACACAACTTTCGAAAGACAACTCATTACAGTTAAGTCGGTGGAAATTTAACAACCTTAACCTAGTCATTTTTGACATGTTTCATGTGAATTTAGCTTTACAACAATATAAAATGAAACCTGTTGATGGCATTATTGGCGCTGATGTTTTATTACAAGGAAAAGGGATTATTGATTATTACAATCATTATTTGTATTTGAAATAAATAATTTAAAGTTATTTTTTTACGCAACCTTTTTTGATTATAGCCATCTTAAATATATAATCAAAAAATAAATGCTATGAAAAATTTATTATCCTTAAGTAAAAAATGGAGGCTGTTTTTTAGTCTTTTAGCTTCTTCACTTATCTTTATTAGTTGTAGTAATGACGACAATTCTCCTTCGAATAATGATATCCCGAGCGCGTTGGAGTTTTTATCACTACAAAATAATGCCCTTGAAAATTTAACGCAAACGTTTGAATTCGATGCTTCAGACGGAGCCGTTTCATTTTAAGTGCCATTGTGATTGTATTGATCAGCAAAGATATAAAGAAATAAAAAAATAATGATTTTATAGGGTAACAAATTTAATTGATATCTTATATATAGATGTAAACGTTGCATGAAAAAAGCGTTTATAAAAATAAATGAAAAAATGGGGTAACAATTGAAGCCTTCGATTGATCTCTTAGTATAAACATTAAAATTAAAAATTATGAAAACTTTAAAAACCCTCCTCCTTTGTTTAGTCGTTGCAGCTTTTGTTAGTTGTGATAATGACAATGACCCAACAAACAATGTTTGTGACGAAACTTATTTAAGCATAGCAAATTCAACAGTATTTACAAGCGCAAATGGATACACTCTTTATGAAAATATGGATCTACTTACCCACGAGTACACAATGATGATCAATGCTTCTGGTGAAATTTGCAGTATTGGATATAAAAATCCAACTACTTATACAGGAACTTACGAAATGGAAGTAGAAAACACCACAACAAATGTTATTACTTCAGGAACCTTTACTTTTTCACAATCTGCTCTTCAATACCAATCATTCACAACTCCATTGACGGTAAATTCTGGTGATACTGTAGTGGTAAGAAGAACTATTTCAAGCGGTTATACTTCTTTGAATGAAACTATTGGAGATATTTATGTTAACTCAAATCCTATTCCATTTCCTTTAGTAATTAATCCTAATGCTACAATTATAAGTTCAAATTTTTATGGTGCAGGAGGTCCAGTTCCAAACTATGGAGTTCCACTAATTGGAGTAGGATTCAAATTAAATTAATTAAAAACACTAAATTTTAGAAATTATGAAAACAATTAAAATAAAAAATCATTATACCGCAAATCCATTATATATAATGCTATTTGCTTTGACACTTACTGTTATGAGTTGCGACACAAATGACGACAACGCTGTTACAAACACACCACCGACAGTGCAAGAATTTAATGTGATACGACAAATTGCACTAGACAATCTTACTCAAAACTTTCAAATTAATACTGCTAATGGCACAACAACTTGGACTTCTGCAAAAGGAGTAGAACTTGACATTAACCCATCTTGCCTAACCTTAAATGGAAATCCTGTAACTGGATTAATTGACATTGAATATGTTGAAATTTTTGATGGAGGCAACATGATTACAACAAACAAACCCACAATGGGATTAATGGGAAATGGTGACAAATCTTTGTTAATCTCTGGTGGAGAATTTTTTATCAATGCAACACAAGGCGGCGTTCAACTTGAATTGACTTGTCCTATGACCGTTATAGTTCCTACTTCTTTAACCAACCCTGGAGGTGATCAAGAGATGACTTTATGGAATGGTGTTTTTGATGATAATGGAAACTTAACTTGGGAAGAAATACCTGAAGACCCTGCGGGCAATGGAAACATTTTTATTGAAGGTGACGGCCCTAATGCTGTTTATTATGCCTATTTTGATTCTTTTGGGTGGACTAATGTTGACCGTTTTTACAGCGACCCAAGGCCAAAAACCACTATATTAGTTGATGTTCCCGATGGTTATGACAACACTAATTCAGCTGTTTACTTGCATTATGATGGCGAAGGCAATGCTTTAGCTAATTTAGATACTTATGATGAAAATACTGGATTATTTTCTGAACATTATGGTCAAATCCCAATTGGTCTAGCTTGTCATATCATATTTGCAACAGAAAGTGATGGTCAATGGAGGTATGCAATAAAAGGAGTAACAATTACAGCAAATACAACTTATAGCTTTACTCTTTCAGAAACTACAGTTGGAACCGAACAACAACTGATAGATGCAATTAATAATTTACCATAAATGTAATTAACATAAAATCCCAAATTCGATGAATTTGGGATTTTTTATTTTGGCTGAAACACTTCGACAAGCTCAGTGTGACAATTTTTATAATTCTAAAGCTTTCTTAGGATTGTTATCCATTAAAATTTCAACTGGATTTTCTAATGCTTCTTTCACCGCAACTAAGAATCCAACTGACTCACGTCCGTCGATGATTCTGTGGTCGTAGGATAATGCTACATACATTACTGGAGCAATAACGATTTGACCATTTTTAACAATCGCTCTTTCTACCACATTGTGCATTCCTAAAATACCTGATTGAGGAGGATTGATAATTGGTGTAGATAACATACTTCCGAAAACACCACCATTAGAAATTGTGAATGTTCCACCTGTCATTTCGTCAACAGTGATTTGTCCGTCACGAGCTCTTAAAGCCAATCTTTTAATTTCAGCTTCAACACCTCTGAAAGATAATGTTTCTGCATTTCTCATTACTGGAACCATTAATCCTTTTGGACCTGAAACCGCTACTGAAATATCACAGAAGTCGTAAGAAATTTTCTCTTGACCATCAATCATAGAGTTTACATCTGGATACAATTGTAAAGCACGAGTTACGGCTTTAGTAAAGAACGACATGAAGCCCAGTCCTAAACCATGTTTTGCTTTGAACTCTTCTTTATATTGATCACGAATAGCATAAATTGCCGACATGTCAACTTCGTTGAAAGTAGTTAACATCGCCGTTTCATTTTTAGCAGATACTAAACGCTCCGCTACTTTTCTACGTAACATAGAAAGCTTAGTTCTTTCTGTTCCGCGGTTTCCTCCTGTTGGAGTTCCCATAGAAGGCACCGCATTAATTGCATCATCTTTAGTAACTCTACCAGCTTTTCCAGTACCCACAACCTCTGAAGGTTGAATGTTTTTTTCTGCTAAAATTTTCTTTGCAGCTGGAGAAGCACTTCCTGTAGCATAAGTTTCAGTTTTTGCTGGAGCTACTGGAGCTGGTGCAGCTTCTACTTTCTTTTCTTCTACTTTTGGAGCTTCAGCAACAGGAGCAGCACCTCCTTCTGGTTTAGCCACACTTGTATCAATTAAACAAACTACTTGTCCCACTGCCACAGCATCACCTTCTTCTGCTTTTAAAGTGATAATTCCACTTGCTTCTGCAGGTAATTCTAAAGTAGCTTTATCTGAATCTACTTCTGCAATTGCTTGATCTTTTTCAACATAATCGCCATCTTGAACTAACCAAGTTGCAATTTCAACTTCGGTAATTGACTCTCCCGGTGAAGGGACTTTCATTTCTAATATCATAACTCTAAGTTGTTTAAATTTTGTCTCTTTTAGAGAAAACGTATTTTTTTACTAAATTAATTAAATAAATCTTTATCAAAAACCATTGCAATAGCATTTGCATGACGCTTTTTAGAACGCTCATAACTTCCTGCTGCAGGCGCACTATATGCTTTTGGCGAAGCTAATCTTAATTTTACTAAATCAAAATTCATTAACATATAACTGTATGCTCCCATGTTTTTAGGCTCTTCTTGCGCCCAAACATAATCTTTTGCATTTGGATAACTTTCAATAATTGCTTTGATTTGCTCTGTAGCTAATGGGAACAATTGTTCTAAACGCACTACAGCAACATCATTACGACCTAATTCTTCACGTTTAGCAATGATGTCGTAATAAAATTTCCCTGTACAGAAAACTAAAGTTTTAACTGCTTTTTTATTTGTAACATTTGGATCATCAATTACTTCTTGAAATTGTCCATTTGCTAATTCTTCCTTAGTAGAAACTGCTAATGGATGACGCAACAAACTTTTTGGAGAGAATACCACTAATGGTTTTCTAAAATTTGTTCTCATTTGTCTTCTCATCAAGTGAAAGAAATTTGCTGGTGTCGTACAATCGGCAACGTACATATTGTGTTTTGCACACAATTGTAAATAACGTTCCATACGAGCCGAAGAGTGTTCTGCTCCTTGATTTTCATAACCGTGTGGCAATAAAAGCACTAAACCATTTTGGTTATTCCACTTATCTTCACCCGCAGAAATATATTGGTCAATCATAATTTGGGCTCCATTAGAGAAATCTCCAAACTGTGCTTCCCAAATTGTTAATGTTTTTGGCGATGCTAAAGCGTAACCATACTCGAAACCAACTACACCATATTCTGATAAATGTGAATTATAAATGTAGAAATTCCCTTTTTTATCTTGTATGTCGTTTAACAATACTACTTCTTCTTCAGAATCTTCAACTTTAACCACAGCGTGACGGTGAGAGAAAGTTCCACGTTCTACATCTTGTCCAGACATACGAACATCATATCCTTCGGTTAATAAAGAACCATATGCCAATAATTCTCCCATAGCCCAATCTAATTGATTACGCTCAAAATACATGGCTTTACGATCTTCTACTAAACGAGAAATTTTGTTGATGAATTTTTTATCTGAAGGTAATTCGGTAATTACTGAAGCAATTTCATCAAGTTCTTTTTGATTAAAAGAAGTATCAAATTTCTGCAACATTATATCATCAGAAACTTGTTCGAAACCTACCCATTCGTTTTCCATGAATGGTGTAATTACTGTTAAATCTTTTGTTCTTGAAATTTCAAGATTTTCATCTAGCTTAGCTTTGTATTCGTCTTCTAAACCTTTTACATAACCTGCATCGATTACACCTTCAGCTTGCAATTTTGCTGCATAAATATCTCTTGGATTTTTATGTTTAGAAATTGCTTTATATAATTTTGGTTGTGTAAAACGAGGCTCATCACCTTCGTTATGACCATATTTTCTATATCCTAATAAATCGATAAACACATCGCCACCAAATTCCATTCTGTAATCTAATGCAAATAACATAGCATGAACTACAGCTTCAGCATCATCTGCATTAACATGTAATACTGGAGATAATGTAACTTTTGCTATATCTGTACAATAAGTTGATGAACGAGCATCTAAATAGTTTGTTGTAAAACCAACTTGGTTATTAATAACTAAGTGAATGGTTCCACCTGTTTTATAACCATCTAATTTTGCCATTTGGATAATCTCATAAACAATACCTTGCCCTGCAACGGCAGCATCACCATGAACAGCGATAGGTAAAACTTTTGAGAAATCGTTTGGATAATTTCTATCTTGTTTAGCTCGAGCAATTCCTTCTATTACTGCACCTACTGTTTCTAAGTGAGAAGGATTTGGTGCTAAATTTAAATTAATTTGTTTGCCTGAATTTGTTAATCGATCTGATGTTAATCCTAAGTGATATTTAACATCTCCATCAAAATACATATCATCATCATAATCTTTTCCATCAAATTCAGAGAAGATATTTTGCGTGTTTTTACCAAAAATATTAGCCAAAACATTTAAACGACCACGGTGGGCCATACCCATTACAAATTGCTCAACTCCTCTATCTGCAGCAGCTTCAATTAAAGCATCTAAAGCTGGAATTGCAGCTTCACAGCCTTCTAATGAGAAACGTTTTTGTCCTACATATTTCGTGTGTAAAAAAGTTTCAAAAGAAATAGCTTCATTTAATTTTCTTAAAATGTGTTTCTTTTGATCAACATTAAATTTTGGTTGATTATCGTTAATGTCTAATCTATTCTTTATCCATTCTTGAACCTTTGGATCGCGAATATACATAAACTCAACACCAATAGACTGACAATAAACACTTTCTAAATGTTTTACAATTTCAGCTAAAGTGCTAGGCTTCATATTTACAATTTTAGCTGCATCAAAAACAGTATTTAAATCTGCTTGTGATAAACCAAAATTTTCAAGAGCTAATGTAGGCGAATATGCTCTTCTTTCTCTAACAGGATTTGTTTTTGTAAACAAATGCCCTCTTGTTCTATAGCCTTCAATAAGTTTTAAAACATTAAATTCTTTTTGAAGCTTCTCTGTAACATGTTCACAAGAATAATCTCCAGACGCAATAATCTGTCCTACTTCTTCTGAACCATAATTAGCTTGTGCAAAATCAAATCCTTGAAAAAAACTTCTCCAGCTTGGTTCTACGCTATCTGGATTTTGAAGATATTGTTCATATAAATCGGCAAAAAAAGCCGTATGCGCAGCGTTTAAAAAGGAAAACCTATCCATAGTTGTGTCTTACTGACAAATTTGGTTAAAAAATTTTTATGCAAAAGTAAAACATTTGTAATAATCTTCTAAAGAAATTTGTATTTTTATAACATTAATTTTTCTGAAATGGTTTTATGAAAAAGAATTTCGCAAACAATTTAACATTTTTACTTCTTTTTGTATTTTTAATTAGCGCAATTAATTTAGTTTCTGCTCAAAATAGCGAAGAAAACAAAACAAAATCTAATTTTTGGAATAAAGTTCAATTTGGTGGCGGACTTGGACTTGGGTTCGGAAGTGGTTATACTAACTTTTCTATTTCGCCAAGTGCTATTTACAATATTAATAACTATTTTGCCACAGGAGTGGGCCTACAATATGCTTATGTTAGAGAAAAAAATGTTTATACTGCCAACCTATATGGCGGAAGTATAATCGGGCTTTTTAATCCACTTGAAGAAATACAACTTTCAGTAGAAGTTGAACAACTTAAAGTAAACAATAGTTTTAATACTGATTACGGAAAAGTTCATGATGACTTTTGGAATACTGCTCTTTTTCTAGGAGCTGGTTATAGAACAAGCAATGTAACTATTGGCGCAAAATACAATATACTCTACAAAGACAATCAAGGTGTTTATGCAGATGCTTTAATGCCTTTTATTAGAATTTATTTCTAAACCACACTTTTTGCCATTCTCTTTTTAGGACTAAAAAGGTAACTTGTTCAGAAAGTTCCACTAAATCAGAACCATCAAGTTTTTTAACTTCGCTTTCTGAAACATCAATTATATAAAGTAAATTTAAATATTCTGTAAATTTATGTTGAATTAGGAAGTAGATTTTTTCTTGTACACGGTTTTTAAACTCGAATGGAAAAACACTTGTGGGAACATCTAAACTTTCATTTGCCAAAGAAAAATCTTTATTAGTTTGCTCAATTAATTTGAAGTACAAATGCTCTTCTTCGGCTTGCGAGATTAACACATCAATATTTGCGGGTGGATTATACATTTCTTCCCATTAAATTCTCTCCAAAAGCTTTTAAAATGGCTTTCTTTTCCGATTCGATATCCATTTTTTCTAATGTTTCAAATGCTTTAAAAGTATAGTCTTGAATCGCTTTTTTAGTAGCTTCACTTGCTCCAGAAGTGTTAAAAATGGCTTTTACAGATTCAATTTTATCGTTATTATCTGATGGCTGAATCGAAAACAAATGCAACAATTGTTGTTTTTCTTCAGGTTTTGAAAACTCAATTGCTTTTAAGTATAAATAAGTTTTTTTGTTTTCAATGATATCGCCACCCACTTGTTTTCCAAAAGTTTCTGGATTGCCAAAAGCATCTAAATAATCGTCTTGTAATTGGAAAGCTATTCCTAAATTCAATCCAAAATCATAAATCAAATCCGCATTTTCATCTGAAGTTTCGGCAACTATTGCTCCCATTTTCATCGCAGCACCAACTAAAACAGCAGTTTTATATTCAATCATTTTTAAATATTCTGGAATCGTAACATCATCACGTAGTTCAAAATCCACATCATATTGTTGGCCTTCACAAACTTCTAAAGCCGTTTTACTGAATAATTTGGCTAGATTTTGGAATGTTTTAGGCTCATAATTTTCAAAAAACTGGTATGCTAAAATCAACATCGCATCACCTGATAAAATTCCAGTATTCAAATCCCATTTTTCATGAACGGTTTGATTGCCTCTTCGTAAAGGCGCATCGTCCATAATATCATCGTGAATTAATGAAAAATTATGAAAAACCTCAACCGCAGTAGCCGCAGGAATTGCTTTTTCACAATCCACATTAAAAACTTCACTAGCCATTAGTGTTAAAACAGGACGCATTCTTTTTCCGCCAAGCGACAAAATATACTCGATGGGTTCGTATAAATTTTTAGGTTCTTTATTGGAAACAATTTGCGAAAAATGATTTCCCATTTTTTCTTGATAATACGATATAGAATGCATTGCTTGAATTTTTTGCTAAAATACTTCAATATTCTGAAACGACACGAATATATCAAATGTTAAATTTATGTAAAAACATTGGAAACTATTTTGGTGTTAAAAGTTTCCAACATACATTTGTACCCGAAAATAAAATCCATTAAAGGCGATTTTAGAGAAATGATGAAAGATAAAATTATAAATAAAGCGAAAGAAATGTTTTTGAGACTTGGTTTCAAGAGCATTACTATGGATGATATTGCTTGCGAGATGTGTATTTCAAAAAAAACGATTTACAAATATTTCAGTAACAAAGACATCCTAATCGAAGAAAGTATCCAGATGGTTCACAAAGAAATTCATGAAACAATTGACAAAATTGTTGCACAAAATTTTAACGCTATTGAAGAAAATTTCGAAATCAAGAGAATGTTTAGAGAAATGTTTAAATCAGCTGAATCATCACCTATATATCATCTAAAAAAACACTATCCTGAGGTTTATGCAAAAGCTTTAAGTTCTCAAATTGAAGTATGCGAAAAATGTTTTAGAGATAACATTCTAAAAGGCATCAATGAAGGTTTATACCGAGAAAATTTAGACATTAACAATTATGTAAAATTTTACTATACCCTAATCTTCAACATCAATGAAAATACTGCTTCAGGTATTGAAGCTGAAGAGTTAGAAGTAAAAGCTTTGGAATATCACATTAGAGCAATGGCAACATTGGCTGGAATTATAGAATTAGAAAAACACCTTAATAACCCAATTATATAAACAATGAAGAATACAATCCTCATAACATTATTAACTTTTACACTGTCGGTAAGTGCTCAAGAAGTGGCACCACTAACATTAAAAGATGCTATCACTTTTGCACTTGAAAACAAAGCAGAAGCTAAGAAAGCAAAATTAGAAGTGGAAAATAGCGAGTATAAAATTCAAGAAGTTCGTTCGAGAGCTTTACCGCAAATTTCGGCTAATGGAAGCATGACATACAATCCTATTCTTCAATTAAATGCTTTACCTGGCGATTTCTTTGGAGCTCCAGGAACTACAATTCTAGCACCACTTGGGCAAAAGTGGAATTCTGTGGCTGGAGTTTCTTTAAATCAAGCTTTATTTGACCAATCTGTTTTTACGGGTTTAAAAGCGGCAAAATCTACCAGAGAATTTTACCAAATAAACGCGCAATTAACTGAAGAACAAGTTATTGAACGTGTTGCAAATGCGTATTATCAAGTATATGTGCAACAACAAAAACTAATTGTGGTTGATAACAATTTGAAAAACACAAACAAAGTAAAAGACATCATCAAAGGTCAATATGATAATGGTTTGGCTAAAAAAATTGATTACGATAGAATTACGGTTCGTGTCAACAATATCAATTCACTTCGTCAGCAAATTTTAAATGCGATTTCGCTTCAAGAAAATGCATTGAAATTTTATATGGGAATGCCAATGGAAAACAAAATCATCATTCCTAATACTGCTTTTGAAGTTACACCACAAGACTTATCATCAACAGCTGATGTTACAGGAAGAACCGAATATTTGTTACTTAAAAAACAAGAACAATTATTAACGTACCAAAAAAAGGCTGTTCAGGCGGCTTATTACCCAACACTTTCATTAAGCGGAAGTTACAACTATATTGGTCAAGGTCCAGAAATGCCATTGTTTGCAAAACCAGCTGATGGTGTTTATTGGTCAGACTTTTCTTCTATTGGATTAAGTTTAAGAGTTCCATTATTTACAGGATTTGGAACAAGAGCAAAAGTAAGACAAGCAAACAACGCATTAAGTTCGATAAAAGTAGATCTTGATGACACAAAATTAGCTTTGGATTTAGCTTTTGATAATGCAAAAAAACAACTTGAAAACAGTTTGATCACTATTAACAATCAAAAGGAAAACGCGCAACTTGCTAAAGAAGTTTTTGATAACACCAATAACAATTACACACAAGGATTAGCTGCATTAACCGATTTATTAGATGCTGAAAACGCATTGGTTGAAGCACAAAACAATTATACCAGTGCTATTTTAGAATACAAATTAGCAGAAATTCAATTCATAAAATCAAAAGGCGAACTAAAAAACTTATTAAACTAATAAACAAATGAAAAAAATAATTTATATCGTTTTAGGTGTGGGATTAGCAGGAGCTACTGTTGTAACTCTTATGAACAACAAAAAACAAAATGAAGCAGATACAGCCATTGTTGCTCAAGAAAATAGTAGTGTTGCCGTTCGTGTAG
>JAIXHM010000056.1 GCA_030145825.1 Flavobacterium sp. | reverse complement strand
TTTTATTTCAATATTATATGAAATTAGAAAATATAAAACTTATTGTTACTGATATGGATGGAACCTTGTTAAATTCAAAACATGAATTAACACCAACATTCTTTGAAACCTACAATAAATTAAAAAGAAACAACATTCAATTTATTGCGGCAAGCGGAAGACAATACTATAGTATTGCCGATAAATTTGAATCGATACTTGATGAAATTACAATTATTGCTGAGAACGGAGCGTATATTAGAAAAAACGGGACTGAGATATTAGTAAAAGCTATTCAAATTGATTTATTAAAAAAAGTAATAGAATACACCAGAACGATCCCGAACATATATATTGTACTATGTGGAAAATCTAAGGCTTACATCGAACAAAAAGAGGAAAATTTTGTAAACTTCTTCAAGGAGTTCTATAATAAATATGAAATTGTAGATGATCTACTAGATAATTTAGACGATGATTTTTTCAAAATTGCTTTGTATAATCCGTATGGAGCTGAAGAAAATATTTATCCTTTTTTTGAAAAGTTTAGCGATGAACTTCAAATAAAAATTTCAGGAGAATTTTGGGTTGATATAATGCAGCTAAATGTAAACAAAGGAACTGCAATTAGTTTGATTCAAAATACGTATAACATATCAAAAGACGAAACATTAGTTTTTGGTGACTATCTCAATGATTTGGAAATGTTTCAAAATGCAGGTATTTCTGTTGCCATGAAAAATGCACACCCTAAAATAAAAGAGATTGCTTCCTATATTACAGAAAGTAATGATGAAAAAGGTGTTGAAGTATTTATAAACAAATTAGCTTAAATAAAAAAGCCGCTCTAAAGAGCGGCTTTTTTATTATTGTTTTATAATCTTAATGGATTTTGTCGTATTTGAATTTGAAACATTCAATATATAAATCCCACTTGAAAGATCAGAAATATTCATATTGGAAACCCCAGAATTTAGATTTCTTTTAAAAACTAATTCGCCTAAATAATTATAAATTTTTACTTCAGACTCGTTAACAACTGAAATTTTAAATAAACCATTTGAAGGATTTGGATAAATTGCAATAATGTTTTTATCAAAACTAGAAGTTGATAAAGTAGATACATCTACAGTAACAGCTGCTCTATTTGAAACATAAGTCGTATTTGTTGCATTTGGAACGGCTGTAGTATTAGTAATTTGTTCAACATAATATAATCCATCTGATAAAATATCTGTATTATTCAAAGCACTTCCACCCGTTGGGGTTGTATACCATAAAACCGTTGAATTTGCAGAAGGTGTTACTACTAAATCACCAACCGTACTTCCGGGAGGTAAAACTTGTGTTGAATTTGCAATTTTTTGTACCGTAACTGCTAATCTATCTATACTTTCAAAACCACAAAAAATATCTGTTTGCGTTGCATAATATGTTGAACCATCTATTAATAACGTTGTACTAGGTAGTATAGTTCCATTGATAGCAGCATCGTACCAAGTAATAATACTTTCATTGATTTGTAAGTCTGCAAGTGTACTGGTATCATCTGTATAAATTTGAGTTGACCAAAGTGAAGTGGGAGCTGGTGGTGCACCTTGAATGATTAAATTAAAACTTGTATATTGTATACACCCTGTTGTAAAATAATCTTCTACGCGAACATAAATCGTTTCACCACTAGAATTATAAGTTAACATAGCTGTTGGTGTAATTTGATTTATATAATTTTGAGCATCAGATAGAGTATTATAATAGGTGATATCATAATCTCCAGCATTTAGTCCTCCTAACATATAAGAGTCTTGGTTGATATTAAAATTTTGATTAGGATTACTAATAGAACATGCTATTAGATCTAATGGTTCATTTAACAGAAATGCTTCTGGACCAATATTAATAATATCTTCTGCATAAACAAGACTTCCATTACATGAAGTGAAAGAAACTTGTGCCTTATATTCTTTTGTTTCTGTTGGGCAAATAGATATACTATTTTGACCAACACTCGTTGGTATTAAAATATTATCTTCATACCAAGAAATTTCAGTATTGACATTTCCTCCATTAGGTAAAAAACGCCAAGCTTCATTAGTTGCTGACCAATTTCCTGTATTTCTTCCAGTTGGAACAGAAGCTAAAGTACCTGCTTGATTTTGGATACCCACAACTCCATTTCCTCCATTCCATGTTGTACAAGCTGTTCTATTAGTAATATTAATATCTATTACATTAGTTGTTTCATATAATATAATATGATTTGACTTGTTTGCAATAAATTATTACAAGAAGGAGAAAATAGCGGTAATTGATTAAAGTTTATTATTACTTTTCTATTTGGTGCTGTACCCGTAATATAATAATTTACATTTTGTGTTGCGGGATTAGTAAGTAATGAACTTCTTATATCTGTATCTTGAAAAACTCCGTAGATTGCATTTTTTATTGGAAATGAAGTATTCGGTACTTGTGCTGTAAAGCTCCAAGGGCAAGCACCGTTAGGAGTAAAAGTTGCTCCAGGTACAACTCCGCTTACATCAAAAGTGACAACTCCATTTGTTCCAATTAATAATTGATCATAGTTTGTTCCATAAAAGCAAAAAGTAAATGGTAAATTAACTGTTGGAGACCAAACATCATCATAAGTATTTCCTATTTGAGTTCCACCAGTTAGTGGAAATGACGAAACAAATGGAATAGATTGAACAGTATAATCCGAGGTAGTTTGTACTTGTGAATAATTTGCTGTTAAAGTAGTACATTCTCCAGCATTACAAATAGGTGCTGGAGATTGTATTTGAACATTTACACTAGTTTGAGAATAAAAAAAATTGGCAAATAATAATAAAATAAAAAAGTAAAGTTTTCTCATATTATAGTTTTTGAACTCGTTAAAGTTCAAATATAAAAAAAATCCTATGAATAGGATTTTTTATTTACTTGATAAGAGATTCCCTTTGTAAAAAATATTTTTTATTTAACATTGTTAACCACAAAAATCTCTTTTTACAATTAAAACATTCAAAATAATTGAGTTTTGGAAAATAGTCTATTAATGACTTTCTATTTCGTTTTTTTCTGTAACAATTTGGACAAGACATTTTTTATAGTTTGCTCAAATATATAAAAAAAATAATTTCTAACAAATTTATCATAATAAGTTACAATAATTGAAAATATATTATGAATTTTTAATAAATCGATATTCTCTGTAAACTAAAAATTGAAATAATATATAGAAAATAGAATTAAAAATCCATATATCAATATAAGGCTTCTCACACAAAACCATATCAAAATTACCCGATACAAAAATTGAAATACTACAAGATAAATATAATATCAACCCTAATGAAAAATTCAAATACTGATGTTCTGTATCAAAATTTTTAAGTATAAATAATAATCCATAAAAGATTAAAATTACAGAACACGAAACAATTTCATAAATATTAAAATTCCAAAATAAGTCGACATTTGAATAATAAGTATAAGCTAAAAATATTGTTTGAAAAATTGCAAGAAGTTTTATGAGTTGCTTAATCTTATTTTCATGAAACAGATTATAAAACAAATAGCTTAAAATGTAAAATTGAGAAACAAAATAAAAATGAGAAATAAAGAAATTAGAATTTGGACTTATTAATCCGATAAGATTACAAAAGAATTCAATAATCGATAAAGTAATTAGATAGAAAACAAACACCTTTGATACTTCTTTTTTTGTTCGTTTTAAACGCACAAATAAAAAAGTATTCAGGAATAAATATAAAAGTCCGATTAAACTAATTGAAAATGAAAACCAATACATGTTTTTTATCTGTCTAAATTATGTCTTCTGTTTTTTCTTTTTTGCAGCTGGAAATAATACGTTATTAAGAATTAATCTATAACCTGGAGAGTTAGGATGCAAATCTAAAACTGTTGGCGGATCACCTACTTTATGCTGATAATCTTCGGGATCGTGCCCTCCATAAAAAGTGAACATTCCTTTACCTATTGTTCCGTGAATATATCTTGCTTCACCATTAATTTTACATTCGCCTAATCTAAGAATATTACTTTTAATTTTATCTCCATTAAAAGCCGTGGTTTGACCCATAAAACCTTTTACTAATTGTGTATGATTTTGACACAACATAGTGGGAATGGGATCCCATTTAGCTGAAAAATCCATTAAAGAAAAATAATCTTGTTCAAATGGAACTCGCTTGTTTTGTCTATCATTTGTAGTATCAATATCAGAAAACTCATAAACAATTGGACTTTTCTCTAGTGTGAAATTTTTAAATGCAAACGTATTATTGTAATCAATTTTTTCTTGATAATTAGCATCACTTGGGTCACCATCAAACATAGGTTCACAAATATCAACACCTTCAGCAGACAGAGCGATATCAAAACTATCTGTTGCAGAACACATGGCAAACATAAAACCACCACCAATTACGTAATCTCTAATTTTTTTTGAAACTGCTAATTTTTCTTCAGAGACTTTATTATAACCAAGTTTTTTTGCTAATTCTTCGGCTTGTAATTTTTGTTCAATATACCAGGGTGCGCTTTTATAAGCTCCAAAAAATTTACCATATTGACCCGTAAAATCTTCATGATGTAAATGCAACCATTCATACAATAATAATTGGTCACTTAAAACTTCTTCATCATAAATTTCTGTATATGGAATTTCAGCATAAGTCAGCACCATTGTTACAGCATCATCCCATGGCTGTTTACCTTTAGGTGTATAAACTGCAATTTTAGGAGCCTTTTCTAAGACAACCGATTCCATATTTTGAGATGGACTACTAATTTCATTTAAAATAGAAGCCGTTTCTCCATCAGAAATAATTTCAAAAGTAACGCCTCTAATTTTACATTCTTTTCTTATTTCCTCGCTATCAGGCATTAAAAAAGAACCTCCTCTATAATTAAGAAGCCAATTTACTTTATAATCTTTTGTAAGTACCCAATAAGTTATTCCGTAAGCTTTCAAATGGTTTTGTTGCCCTTCAGCATCCATCGGTAATAAAATAGAATTAGCTTTTACAAAAAAAGTAACGAGAAAAAATATTAGAGTTTTCAATTTCATAGTTATCAAAGATAAACAATTGAATTTGTCTTGTAAAATAAAAAATCCCGAAAAAATCGGGATTATATTTTAAAAAGGAACATCAGAATCATCATCCAAATTAGAATTCATAGAACTACCAAATGCTTCATTAGGAGAAGGCAAACTCGATGGATTGAAAGGCATGTCATCCACATTCATTTTTGATGGAAATGCATCAAATGGAGTTCCAAAATCATCTAAATTATCAAACTTACCTAAACTTCCTATAAATTTCAAACGAATATTATCTAAACCTCCATTTCTATGTTTTGCCACGATAAACTCCGCTTGACCTTGAGTAGGTGTACGTTCTTCATCATCCCATTCTTCAATTTTATAATACTCGGGACGATAAATAAACGATACAATATCGGCATCTTGCTCAATTGCTCCCGATTCCCTTAAGTCGGAAAGTAATGGTCGTTTACTGGAACCACGAGTTTCTACAGCACGCGATAACTGAGAAAGTGCAATTACTGGAACGTTTAATTCTTTTGCTAATGCTTTTAAGTTACGTGAAATAGTTGAAATTTCTTGCTCACGATTTCCGCCTCCTTTTCCATTTCCTCCTGCAGTCATTAATTGAAGATAATCGATCACAATCATTTTAATTCCGTATTGTGAAGCTAAACGTCTAGCTTTTGCACGTAAATCAAAAATAGACAAAGATGGAGTATCATCTATATATAAAGGAGCTTTTTCTAAGTCTTTTACTTTAATTGAAAGTTGTTCCCACTCGTGTTTTTCTAATTTACCAGTTCTCAACTTCTCCGAAGACAAACCAGTTTCAGATGAAATTAAACGTGTAATTAACTGAACTGATGACATCTCTAATGAGAAAAAAGCAACTGGCGCTTGGTAATCTATTGCCATATTACGAGCCATTGACAACGTAAAAGCAGTTTTTCCCATACCAGGACGTGCTGCCACAATAATTAAATCGGATGGTTGCCATCCTGATGTTAATTTATCTAAATCGTGAAATCCTGTTGGAATTCCGCTCAAACCTTCTTTATTAGAAATTTCTTCAATACGTTTTTTAGCTTGAATTACTAAACTTTGTGCTGTTTCAGAACTTCTTTTAATATTTCCTTGTGTAACTTCATATAGTTTAGACTCGGCAGAATCTAATAAATCAAATACATCAGTTGTTTCATCATAAGCATCCTCAATAATTTCGTTTGAAATTTTTATTAAACTCCTTTGAATGTATTTTTGTAAGATAATTCTGGAGTGAAATTCAATATGTGCAGATGATGAGATTTTTTGAGTTAACTGAATTAAGTAAAAATCGCCTCCAGCTAAGTCTAACTTTCCGTTTCGCTTTAATTGAGCAGAAACTGTTAATAAGTCGATTGGTTGTGTATCATTAAACAACTGAACAACAGCTTCAAAAATATATTTATGTGCTTCTTTGTAAAAAGCATCGGGTTGTAAAATATCTATAACCTCATCTACTCCTTTTTTATCAATCATTAAAGCCCCTAAAACTGCTTCTTCTAGCTCTAATGCTTGTGGAGGCAATTTTCCTTTTTCAAGGTTAATTATTGTAGTTTTATCTACTTTTAGTGGATTTATGTTTTTGATATTTTCCATATTGCTAAGGTAACCAAATTTTAGTTGTGCGTATTTTAACTTTTTAAGAATAGGCTGTTAATAACGTGTTGACAACCAATAGAATTTTGTTAATAAGATAAAAAAAATCCGAAACTATAAGGTTTCGGACATATCCTTTGAAGAGATAACAATTTATTCTTTAAAATGTCCCATATTACTATATTTATCCATTCTTGTAGAAACTAAATCTTTTGTTGATAAATCTTTTAGTGCTTTATAAGAATCAGAAATATATTTTTCTACGGTTTTAAAAGTTGTATCTCTATCATAATGAGCGCCACCAAGTGGTTCTGGAATAATATCATCAATTAACTTTTGCTTTTTCATATCTTGAGCTGTAAGTTTTAAAGCTTCAGCAGCTTGCTCTTTGTAATCCCAACTTCTCCATAAAATTGAAGAACATGATTCAGGTGAAATTACAGAATACCAAGTATTTTCTAACATGAAAACTTTATCACCTACACCAATTCCTAAAGCACCACCAGAAGCACCTTCACCAACAATTATACAAATAATTGGCACTTGAAGACGACACATTTCAAAAATATTACGAGCAATTGCTTCACCTTGTCCTCTTTCTTCAGCTTCTAAACCCGGATAAGCCCCTGGAGTATCAATAAAAGTAACAACTGGGATATTGAATTTCTCAGCCATTTTCATTAAACGTAATGCTTTACGGTAACCTTCAGGATTAGCCATACCAAAGTTACGATATTGACGTGTTTTTGTATTGTATCCTTTTTGTTGACCAACAATCATAAAAGATTGCCCATCAATTTTTCCAAGACCACCTACCATTGCTTTATCGTCTTTTACGCCTCTATCTCCAAACAATTCAAGAAAAGTATCGCCACATAAAGCGCGAATATAATCCATAGTATAAGGTCTGTTTGGATGACGAGACAATTGAACACGTTGCCAAGCCGATAAGTTTTTATAAATATTCTTCTTAGTTTCTTCTAATTTTTTCTCTATTTGTTTGCAAGTATTACTTACATCTACATCAGATTCTTGCCCAATAATTAAACATTTATCTAATTGATCTTCAAGCTCTTTAATAGGCAATTCAAAATCTAAGTACTCCATAATTAGCAAAAATTTTGGTTAAAGTTTGTTATCACAAAGATAAAACTTTCCTAATAATTCGTTTTATTATTTAGCTTTAGTTTTTTCTTTTTTTCAAAATTCTTAAAAATTCCATTTAAAACAACAGTTGATAAAATAATAGCTGCTCCTAAATAAAAATTTGGATTCATCTTTTCTTTTTCTTGAAAAATCATAATCGCTAACACAATTCCATAAATTGGTTCCAAATTAATAGTAAGCATTACGGTATAAGGGCTCAAATGTTTCATAACAGCAACAGAAGCAATAAAAGCATAAGCAGTACAAACCGATGCTAAAATAAAAAGCCAGCTTAAATCGGAAATTGAAATTTGGAAAAAACTTTGCGTAAACTGTTCCGAAAAAAGTAAATAGATACTTAAGAAACCAACTCCGCCTAATAATTCATAAAAAGATACAGTGGCTGCGTTATATTCTTTTGCAAACTTTCCATTAATCACAGAAAAAGATGCTGATAAAAAAGCAGAAGTTAGTGCTAGTATAATTCCTAAATAGTAATCTCCTTCTACTTGAAAAATAATATATAAACCAAGAACAACTAATAATCCGAAAACAACTTCGTACCAAATTACCTTTCTACCGTAAAAAATAGGCTCTAATAAAGAAGTAAAAAATGCACCTGTTGACAAACAAGCCAATGTTACTGAAACATTTGACACTTTTATGGCTTTAAAGAATGTAAACCAATGCATGGCAATAACTAAACCTGCTAGTATCATTAAGAGTCTGGTACTATTTGTAATAGTAAAATTAATCTTTTTCCATTTCATGTAGATGAAGATTAATAAAACAGCAATAGACATTCTCCACCATACTAAAGGTAAAGCATCTAGAGATATTAAAGCTCCTAAAATAGCTGTAAATCCCCAAATAAAAACAATTAAATGTAACTGAAAATAACTTCTTAAATTATCGTTTTGCATTGCGAAGAAGATAAAATGCTAATACTCCAAAAACAATATTTGGTAACCAAACAGCAACAACTGGTGGAATGCTAGATTTTTCGGCTAGTGTTCCAAAAACCTTATCAAAAAACACAAAAGTAAACGCTATACATATTCCTATAGCAAGGTTTACCCCCATTCCTCCTCTTCATTTCATTGAAGATACAGATACCGCAATAATAGTTAAAATAAATGCAGAAACTGGTAAACTAAACTTTTTGTGTAAAACTACAAGATATGTATTTATATAAGCATTTCCTTTTTTCTTTTCTTTATCAATGAAGTCAAAAAGTTCACCTAAAGCCATTGTTTCAGCTATATAAACAACAGGAGTTAAATCTTCTGGTTCAAAATTAAATTTTTGACTAAATTCATTCATTGAAATTAATTTATCATCTAATTGACCAATAGTTCTTTTGCGGTAGTTGTAAAGTTTATAAATTTTATTCTTTTTATCATACTTTATTCTGTTTGCCTCTACTTTTTCTTTTAATACATTTCCATCAAATTTTTCATAAATAAAGTTAAATCCAGTTTCAGATAAATAATTATAATTGCTTACGTATATCACCTCATTAGGACTTATTTGACGAAAAATATCATTGGTTTCTCTTGATTTTGCGTTTGTTCCTTTTAGATAATTATATCTGAAATCATTAAATCCTTTACTAGCTTTTGGCACGAAAAACACACCCATTAATAGTGCGAAAATAGAAACAATACCCGCACCAATGAAATAAGGCCGTAAAAATCTTTTATAAGATATTCCTGAACTTAAAATTGCAATAATTTCAGTATTATTTGCAAGTTTTGAAGTAAACCAAATTACTGATAAAAACAGAAAAATAGGAAATAATAAATTGGCAAAATACACTGTAAAATCTACATAATAAACCAAAATTTCTCCAAATGGAACCTTTCTTTCAATCATTCTATTTACTTTTTCCGAAACGTCTATTACAATTCCAATTGGAATGAATAATAATAACATGACTGAAAAAGTTGCTAAATAGCGTTTAAGAATATATTTATCAATAATTTTTAGCATAAATTATAATCTTTGAGCTAATTGAATAACCATTTTATCTTTCCACTCACGAAAAGTACCTGCTAAAATTTGTCGTCTAGCTTCACGAACTAGCCATAAATAAAAACCTAAATTATGAATAGTTGCAATTTGCTTTCCTAAATATTCATTTGCTGCAAACAAGTGACGAAGATAAGCCTTAGAATATTCTAAATCGACGAAAGTATGTCCCATTTCATCAATTGGACTAAAATCGGCTTCCCACTTTTTATTTTTAATATTGATAATTCCATTTGCGGTAAACAACATTCCGTTTCTAGCGTTTCGTGTTGGCATTACACAATCAAACATATCAATTCCTAATGCAATATTTTCCAAAATATTAACTGGAGTTCCCACTCCCATTAAATATCTCGGTTTGTCTTCTGGTAAAATAGCCGTAACAACTTCAGTCATTGCATACATTTCCTCTGCTGGCTCTCCTACTGACAATCCACCAATAGCATTTCCTTGTGCTCCAACATTTGCAATGTATTCTGCTGATTGTTGGCGTAAATCTTTATATGTACTCCCCTGAACTATAGGAAACAACGTTTGTTCATAACCATACTTTGCTGGCGTATTGTTAAAATGTGTAACACAACGATCTAACCAACGATGCGTCATGTGCATCGATCGTTTCGCATAACGATAATCGCAAGGATAAGGCGTACATTCATCAAATGCCATGATGATGTCTGCACCAATTGTTCGCTGTATTTCCATTACATTTTCTGGAGAAAAGAAATGATATGATCCATCTATATGCGATTTAAATTTAACTCCTTCTTCTTTAATCTTTCTATTAGATGATAATGAATATACTTGATATCCACCAGAATCGGTTAAAATATTACGATCCCAATTCATAAATTTATGTAAACCGCCTGCCTTCTCAAGAATATCAGTTTGAGGACGAAGGTATAAATGATATGTATTCCCTAAAATAATATCAGGATTAATATCGTCTTTTAGCTCTCTCTGATGCACGCCTTTTACAGATGCTACTGTGCCAACAGGCATAAAAATAGGTGTTTCTATTTTACCATGATCTGTTGTAACAACACCAGCTCTTGCTTGACTTTTTGTGTCTTTCTTTAATAAATCAAACTTCATAAACAAAATTTTCATGGCAAATATAAAGCAAATGAACCACTTGAAAGTACACCGAAGCAAAATTTAGAATAGTTTTAATATTTATTTTGTGTATAAATATCATAAAAACTTAATAAGTTCCTGATAAAAGGTTTGTTGGAAGAAAAATTAAAAATTATTTTTGCAAAAATTTTAATCCAAATAGATGAAACCCAACACACAACAATTACAAGATTTAACCATTCAAGTAAGACGTGATATTTTACGAATGGTTCATGCCGTAAACTCAGGACATCCTGGAGGATCGCTTGGCTGTACCGAATTTTTAGTCGTATTATATCAGTACATGATGGAACGCAAAGAAGGTTTTGATATGGACGGAATTAATGAAGATTTATTCTTTTTATCAAACGGACATATTTCGCCAGTTTTCTATAGCGTTTTAGCTAGAAGTGGTTATTTCTCAGTTTCTGAACTAGCTACTTTCAGAAAAATAAACTCTCGTTTACAAGGTCATCCTACCACTCACGAAGGTTTACCAGGAATTAGAATGGCTTCAGGTTCCTTAGGACAAGGAATGAGTGTGGCTATTGGTGCTGCTCTAACTAAAAAATTAAATGGCGACAATCATTTAGTTTATAGTTTACATGGAGATGGTGAATTGCAAGAAGGACAAATTTGGGAAGCTGTTATGTATGCATCAGCTAAAAAAGTAGACAATTATATCGCAACTGTTGATTACAACGGCCAACAAATTGATGGCTCTACAGAAGAAGTTCTTTCTTTAGGAAATCTTAAAGCTAAATTTGAAGCTTTTGGTTGGGACGTTTTAGAAGTTAAAGAAGGAAATAATATTGAAGCTATTATTGCCGGAATGACAGAAGCAAAATCGAAAACTGGAAAGGGAAAACCAGTTTGCGTTTTACTCTATACAGAAATGGGTAATGGTGTTGATTTCATGATGCACACACACGCTTGGCACGGTAAAGCTCCAAGTGATGAGCAATTAGCTAACGCATTATCTCAAAACCCTGAAACTTTAGGTGATTATTAATTTAAAGTAAAGGGAAAAGTAAAAAAGTAAAAGACTGTTATCGATCTTTTAATTTTTAAATCTTTCAATCTAAAAGAAATGAAAAAATATACAAATACAGGAAATAAAGATACTCGTTCAGGATTTGGAGCTGGTTTAACAGAACTAGGACAAAAGAACGAAAATGTAGTAGCACTTTGTGCTGATTTAATTGGTTCGCTTAAAATGGATGATTTCAAGAAGAATCACCCAGAACGCTTCTTTCAAATAGGTATAGCCGAAGCTAATATGATTGGTATTGCTGCAGGTATGACTATTGGTGGAAAAATTCCATTTACAGGAACTTTTGCAAACTTTTCAACAGGTAGAGTTTACGACCAAATTCGTCAGTCTGTTGCTTATTCAGATAAAAATGTAAAAATTTGTGCATCTCACGCAGGACTAACTTTAGGTGAAGATGGTGCAACTCACCAAATTTTAGAAGATATTGGTTTAATGAAGATGTTACCTGGAATGGTAGTTATTAATCCATGCGATTACAATCAAACTAAAGCCGCAACAATAGCTATTGCTGACCACCACGGACCAGTTTATTTACGTTTTGGGCGTCCAAGTGTTCCAAACTTCACACCAGAAAATGGAGAATTTGTAATTGGAAAAGCGGTTATGTTAAACGAAGGAACGGATGTTACTATTATAGCAACAGGCCACTTAGTTTGGGAAGCATTAGTTGCAGCTGAGAAATTAGAAGAAAAAGGTATTTCAGCAGAAGTAATTAACATTCACACTATTAAACCATTAGATGAAGAAGCAATTTTAAAATCAGTTGCAAAAACAGGTTGCGTTGTTACTGCAGAAGAACACAATGTGATTGGAGGTTTAGGAGAAAGTGTTTCTAGAACTTTAATTACTAACAATCCTGTACCTCAAGAATTTGTGGGTGTAAATGATAGTTTTGGTGAAAGTGGAACCCCAGCGCAATTGATGGAAAAATACGGTTTAAATGCTGAGGCAATTTTTAAAGCAGCTGAGAAAGCAATTGCTAGAAAAAAATAATTAAATTTAAAATTTTTATAATCAAGAGCTCGATATTTAATCGGGCTCATTTTATTTATTCTGGATTTATTATAATAAATAATGTATTGATGTTTTTTTATCTCAATTGCGCTATAGAATCATTTCTTTTTCTTTAAGCAAATCTTAATTCTGTTTCATTTTATAGTTTCAACATTGGTCTTAATACAAAATTAAATTTGAAAGCTTTTTTAGTTTGAATTCTGACAAAAAAACTTCTGTTTTTCTCATAAAAAATACCCCAAATGGTTAAAAACTATTTGGGGCATATTTAAAATACGTATTTTTCATTATTGCTTCACAAAACTTTCTGTATATTTTTTATTGTCTTGTGTTTCAATACTTAAAATGTAAATTCCATTTTGAAGTTTACTTATATTAATCGTATTAGTTAACAATTTATGTTGTAATACTTCTTGACCTAATTGATTATAAATGCTAATCTTTTTTGGTGATAAAACATCAAAATTTGAAATCATTAACTCTGAATGAGCAGGATTTGGATAAATAACAATTCCATTTTCTTGAAAAGAGTTTGCACTTAAAGTTGTTGAACCTTCTACAACAACTAATGATTGATTAACAGTTGGATTTTGTATAATATCTACAATACCTGAAGGCCAAGTTACTTTAATTTCATCAATTGTGGTATTGGTTCCAAGTCCAAAATGCGCATTTAAAGAATGCATATATCTGAAACCTTCACCACTTCTAATATCTCTAATTTGTGTACCAAAACTTCCTGTAATTTCCACTCTCGCTCCAATTCCATTAATATTACTTACTGTTCCTTGTAAATTAACTTTAAACCAATTATTGCCATTTGGAACGGCATAATGAATAGTGGTTCCATTTTGAATATCTAAGAAACCATCGTTGTTTAAATCTCCAATTGCACCAATACTAATTCCAGAATAAGAAACAGGATAGAACGTTCCGTCTCCACCATTATTGAACATAATTTTATTTCCGCCACCTAAAACATCTACAAAACCATCATTGTCAAAATCATAAGCAACATTATCAATATTTGTACTAGAATTTGTATCCCAACCTGAACCTGAAGTAATTTCAGTAAAAGCTACATTTCCAATATCTATGTTATTTCTAAAATAATGGTGAACTCCAGCACTTGCAGTAATAATAATATCCATATCTCCATCATTGTCAAAATCTGCAATAGCAGAAGACCAAGTTTGGATTGGAGTAATGTTAATTCCTGCAGTAGCAGAAATATCGGTATAAACTCCATTCCCATCATTTCTATGTAATTCGCAAGCGGTTCCAGAACATTTCGAAATAAAAACATCGGTATCTCCATCGTTGTCAAAATCAGTAAATAAGGTAGAATAATTCCCTGTGATTGTTACAATA
>JAIXHM010000055.1 GCA_030145825.1 Flavobacterium sp. | reverse complement strand
CTTTAATCGTTGTAGCGAGCTATTTTGTAACAACTCATTATAAAGTTGGACTGCTTTTTTTCTGCCTTCAAAAATTTCTTCTAGATGATTAAAAACTGCTAAACCCATTGCTGCTTGCAGTTCGCTCATTTTAGCATTGGTTCCCAATCCTAAAAACTCTTCTTGATTTTTATGTCCAAAATTATGATGGTAGTATATTTTTTGATGTAAATCATCATTATTAGTAATCCAACAACCACCTTCTCCGGTGTGAAAAATTTTAGTAGCATGAAAACTACAAGTACTTACATCGCCGTACTCAAAAATACTTTTCCCGTTGTAGGTTACGCCAAAACAATGTGCTGCATCGTAAATAACTTTTAAGTTATACTTTTTTGCTATTTGCTCAATTACTTCAACATGACAGGGATTTCCGAAAACGTGAGTCGCTAAAATTGCTGAAGTTTTAGACGTTATTGCTGCTTCAATTTTTGTTTCGTCTATTGTTAAATATTCGGGATGAATATCTACAAAAACAGGTGTACAATTTTCCCAAACTATAGAAGCTGTTGTCGCAACATAACTAAAAGGTGTGGTGATTATTTCACCTTTTAAATCCATTGCTTTTATTGCAATTTGAATAGGTAAAGTACCATTTGTAGTGAGCGTTACATTTGAAACTTGTAAATATTTTTTTAATTTTTCTTCCAGCTCTTTTACCAATTGCCCTCTATTAGTTAACCATTTTGCATCCCATGCTCTTTGCAAAATAGCTTGATATTCTTCTATTGGTGGTAGATATGTTTGGGTTACATTAATCATAATTATTTGATGTCTGATGTTTTATTTTCCCAAGGAAAATTATCGTATAAAGGCTCTTTTCCTAAAAAAGCACACAGCTCAAAATAGCTATTTTCTTTTGAAAGATCAATTACAATTAACTGATTGGGTTTATCTTTAAAAAATTCAACAACTTCAGCATTGTATTTTTCATAACTTTTTATCCATTTTTCTTTATCATAAGGATCGTCTGCTTCTGTAAATCCATAAACATTTTGTCTGTTTTCCCAAGCCCATCCTTTGTAAACATAAGGAGCATTTTTCAAATCCTCAACTGTTGGTCTTTTATTTTCAGCATGTATTTTTGAATGAAAATTTACCAAAGAATTGTACCAAACTTCAGAACTTTCTCGAACAGTTAAAATAAATTTAGCATTAGGAAAAGCCTTATACACCTGTAAATAGGTTTCTGGCCAACTAAAGGGAACATCTTGAAATGCATCAGCTTTTTTACAATATTTTATTATGGGAGCAAAGTTTTTATCATAATAAAATTTGTTTAACAACTCTGCTTCTCTTTGATCTCCTAACTTATATCCAAAATCTTCTAATGTCTTTTTTATAGTGGTTGTTCCTGTCTTGTTCCTTCCTATGCAAAAAACTTTTGGTGACTTTTTTTTAAACCAATTAAACATTTTCTACTTCTATTTTAGTTTCTAACATAAAGGGTGGCCATACTTCAATTTCATGTGTAACTTGAAAAGAACTAATTGTATTTACTCTTAAAATTGGTTCTGAATTTTTCTCCTTATTTATTATGACATTAAAGGTATATAAACCTTTTGACAATTGTAATTTTTGGTGATGAAAAACTACTTTAACTTTGTTTCCAGTAATTTGTTTTGTTGTTTTTTCTTCGCTGTATAAAAAAGCTACACCTCTATTTTCTTTATCAAAAATACTAAGACCTATATAGGGTAACTTTTCTAGGTTTTTATTGAAAATTAATTCAAATGAAATTTCGACATCTTTATTCCATTCCAAGATAGGCATTTCATGTTTTCCGTCTATTCCATTTATCCTGAAGTTTTCAATTTCTGTAGAACCATCTGTAAAAACTATATTTTGATCACCAACTGAGAACTTTCCATAATACAAATCGACACCTTTTGCTACATTATTTCCTTGGTATTCAGCTTTTCCATGATCCATTAAAATAATTTCATTACAAATACGTGATACCATAGGCATATTGTGCGATACAAATATTACGGCTGTATTAGGTAAAATAGTATCTATTTGTTTGAAACATTTTAAAATAAAACCTAAATCTCCTACTGCCAAAACCTCATCTACAATTAAAACATCGGGGTTCATTTGCGCTGCAACAGCAAAACCTAAACGCACTTTCATACCTGAACTGTAATTTTGTACAGGCATATCGATAAATGCTTCTATTTCTGCAAAATCTATAATTTCTTGCAATTTTGCATCAATTTCTTTTTTGGTGAAACCAATAATTGCAGCATTATTATAAATGTTTTCTCTTCCTGTTAAAATAGGATTAAATCCAGCTCCAAGTTCTATTAAAGCCCCCACTTTACCATACATGGTAATGCTCCCTTCATCTGGAGCTATTAATCCGTTAAGTATTTTTAACAAAGTACTTTTACCTGCTCCGTTGTGACCTATTAATCCTAAACATTCTCCTCTTCTTACCTCAAAACTAATATTTTGAACTGCCCAAAATTCGTCTTTTCGTAAAGATTTATTTTGATTTTTTCGAAAAACACTACTAAAAACATCTACTAAGCCATAGAATAGACTCTTTTTAAAATCTTTGGCAAACTTTTTCGATACATTCTCAACTTTTATTAAAACTTCTCCCATTATGCACTCATCCTTTCTGTTATAATTGGCATCGAAACTCTGTAAACAATAACCGCTAAAAATGTGCTGCCAATTGCTATGGCAAACATGCTCATCCAAAATCCTGTATTTTCTAACGGATATCCTGTTAGTATATTTCTTAAATCGGAAATCCAATAACTAAGCGGATTAAAACTCATTATTTTTTTCATAAATCCGCTTTTGGGCACCATGTAAACCACTGGTGTAACATACATTGCAAACTGAAAAAATATTGGAATTATTCGGCTCACATCATTATACAAAACGCCTATTGGTGTTAACAGAATTCCAATAGCTACAAAAACTATTACCGATAAAAATAATAAAGGTAAAAACCACAAGATAGAACTTGAAGGAGCTATTTTGTAAAAAAGTAAAAACAGAATGACGATACTTATTTTTATTAAAAAATTAAGTCCAAATTTTAACAAACCTAAAGTAATTAAGCCTTCTTTATCGAAATTGATCTTGGTTATAATTGATTTATTTGCATTAATATTGGTTATAGGTAGTAAAACACATTCACTTATTAAACTCCATAAAGTAGTTCCAATAATTACAAATAATGGATAAGGGATAGTGGTTTCGGTTACTCTCACGGTTCCAGTAGCTTGCAAGGTAATCCATACGATTGAGTTTACTAACACAGGGATAATTATCCAAAACAAGCCTAATAAAGACTGACGGTGTTGTGCGCTTATATCGCGCTTAGCCAATTGTTTTGCCAAATAAAAAGAATTTTTATACCCCGAAAAACCCGATTTTAAAATTGTTCTTAAACTGTAACTATTTGCACTTGTGTAAAAGCGTTTTTCCATTTATTTTATATTCCTTTTTAATTTTCAAAAGTAACCTTTTTTAAGGTTTACACAAATATTATTGTACAATAGTAAAGTAAAATTAAGATTGAATTTTAAATACTTTTTCTACTCCACATAATTATATTACTTTTGAACTTGTTAAAATTTATAATAATGTTACAATCTTTAAAAAGAAAGCTATCAAAAGACTTACATTTTTTATTAGAACTTTTTCAAAAGAAACGAAACTATGGGAAATTTGTGGTTATTACTCGTTCGCGCACTGGTTCTAATTTACTCATTTCATTGCTAAATTCTCATCAAAAAATTGAAGCTTATGGTGAGGTATTTAGTTTACTGCAAAATAAAAGTTGTAAAGAAGTTTATAATGAAATATTTCCAGAAAAATCAAGCAAGACAACCGGTTTCAAAATATTTTATTACCATCCTCAAGATTCGGAAGATAAATCTATATGGGATTATTTGATAAGTGATAAAAATATTAAGATTATTCATCTAAGAAGAGAAAATTTTCTTCGTGTACATTTATCAAAATTAATTGCCGACAAAACAGATGTATGGGTTTCTACAAGTAACGAAAACAAAATTGAGGATAAAAAAGTTTTAGTAGATGTGAATTTATTTTTAAAAGACGTTGAAAAAACTAATTTATTTATAGAAAAAACCAGAAATCAGTTTAAAGACCATCAATATATTGAAATTACTTATGAAGAGTTGGTAAAAGACAACCAAAAAATATTATCTAATATTTTAAGTTTTTTAAATTTATCAGATTGTAAATTAAATAGTCCACTAAAGAAGCAAAATAATGAAAAATTGGAAGAGATTATTTTAAACTATGATGAAGTTTACAACAATCTAAAGAATAGTGAGTTCGAATACTTATTAAATGATGAATAAATATTTACACATTAAAATAGAAAGTTGATTTTTTTAGTGATTTTTTTACCTCAATATTAACAGAAAAGCTATATAAATAAATTTACCCATTATGCTTGTAGTTATTAACAAGCTCAAAAAACACTATAAATAAATAAATAAATACAAATCAAAACAATATATTTGCAAAAAATATTCTATGTTTTCTTTTTTAAAATCGAAGCCCAAACTTAAAGAATTAATTCCGGATAATTTTGTGGATATTCATTCACATTTGTTACCTGGAATTGATGATGGTGCTAAAAATCTTGATGATTCTAAATTAATTTTAGAACACATGAAAAACTTTGGTTTTAAAAAAGTGATTACTACGCCCCATACCATTAAAACCGTTTGGGACAATACTACTGAAAGTATTCTTAGTGCTAAAAAAGCAGTTATAGCAGCATTTCCTGAAATTAGTTCTGAACTTTCTTTAGGTTGCGCATCAGAATATTTTATGGATGAAAATTTCGTTTTACTTTTTAAATCGGAAAAACTTCTTACTCTAAAAAACAATTATGTATTGGTTGAAATGTCTTATTTAAATCCGCCGATTCAATTATATGACATTCTTTTTGAATTACAGCTTGAAGGATACCAACCTATTTTGGCACATCCTGAGCGCTATACTTTTTTTCATTCGAAAATGAAAGAATATGAAAAGCTTAAAAAAGCAGGTTGTAAATTTCAGATGAATTTACTTTCAGGTGTTGGTTATTATGGTAAAGACGTAATGCTCGCTGCCGATAAATTATTACAAAACGAAATGATTGATTTTGTTGGTTCAGATATACACCATCAGCATCATTTAGCTTCTTTTGATCATAAAATTGGAATTAAAAATCAAGAAAAACTTGAGACTGCGATAGGAAACAATAGTTTTTTTGAATAACAGGGTTTATTTTCCTATAGCAACTAGCTTTTTTTAGATTCTGAAGCGAGTTCAGAATGACAAAACATTATGCAATAAAAAAGATCATCGTTTCAAGATACGATCTAAAAGTGATTTTTTCTCGATTTGCTGGCCATATCCATATCCATAACCGTAGCCGTAACCGTAGCCTTTATTTACATCGGTATCGTTTAAAACTACCGACATATTAGGCAATTTATTTTCTTGATATAGCTTTTCTGGCAATTCTAACATACGTTTATCTAAGAAATTAGCTCGTGTTACATATACAAAAGCATCGGCATATTTAGCGATTATCAAAGTATCTGAAACTAAGCTTACTGGCGCCGTATCTACAATTATATAATCGTATTTTTGTTGCAACTCACTAAATATTTTTCCTAATTTATCACTCATTAGTAGTTCCGCTGGATTTGGAGGAATAATACCAGAAGGTAAAACATCTAAATTTTGAACTTCTCCTACTTTAACTATATAATCTTCAATTTTAGTTCCGTTTTTATCGGTCAAATAATTTGTTAAACCTTTTTGCGGCACTTTTATATATTCGTCTAATTTTGGATTTCTAATATCCATACCAATTAATAACACTTTTCTTTCAGAGTGTGCTATGATTGATGCCAAATTAACCGATATAAATGTTTTTCCTTCTTTTGGATACGTTGAAGTAAGAAAAATTGTTTTTGCCCTATTATCATTAACATTACTCAATAAGAATTCAAGGTTTGTTCTTATAATTCTAATTGCCTCGGCAGTATTGGTTCTATCTGAAACTTGAATCAAAAGATTATCTTTTTCACATTTTGGAACCTCGCCTAAAAATGGTATTGATAGTTTTCCTTCTAAATCGCTACGCGACTTAACTTTCGTATCAAAAAGATTAATAATGTAGATCATTACAAAAGGAATAAGAAATCCTAAAATGATTGCCATTAAATAAATAAACCTTCTATTTGGAGCAATTGGAACAGTGGAAGCTACAGCATTATCAATTACTTTTGCATTTGGTGCTGTTACTGCCAATGAAATAGCTGTTTCTTCACGTTTTTGCAGTAAATATAAATACAAAGCTTCCTTTACATTTTGCTTTCTATCTATGTCTCTAAATATCTTTTCTTGTGTAGGTACCTGAGAAATTCTACCACTTAAAACTGCATTTTTACGTGATATATCTGTGTTTTTTATTTTTAAATTGTTTTGAAGTTGTAATAAACTTGCTTGAACATTTTGTCTAATAGCTTCAATTTTTCTATCTAAATTTTGAACCCTAACATTCTTTTCACCTGCAGTCTTTAAAAGCTTATTGCGTTCAATAATTAAAGTATTGTATGCATCAATTTGTGAAGCAGCACCTTCTTCTGCTGGAATTATATTAGCCGGAATTACATCGTTATTTTCGTTTTTGATGTAATCTAACATTGAAGAAACAACTTTTAATTGTGTCTCGACTTCAATTTGGCGTTTTTCAAAATCGCTAGAACTTTCTAAAAATAAGCCCGCTTCTGAAACTATATCAGTTACATGATTTTTCTTTTTAAAATCTTCTACTTCTTTTTCTACATCTTTTAACTCGTCGGATATAATTTCTAAGCGTTGCTCAATAAATTTAGAAGTATTTTCTGATATGTATTTTTTATCATCTACTGCATCTTGATTATAATTTACAACCAAGGTATTAATAAAATCTTCTGCCTTAGCTCTAACGGGATCAACAATACTGAGCTCGATGACACTTGTATTTTTACTGATAGTAGCGGCTGTTAATCTTGCTTTAAAATTTTCAACAACTTCAGAAACTTTTCTAATTTGAATTCCAAAATAAAAATCTTTGAAGTTTTTGTAATATTCCGTTTTTAACAACGCTCCTTTGGTTCCTTTATAAACAAAACTTTCTTTGTATTTAAAAGTACCAATTTTTACTGAAGCCTCATCATACAAAGCATACTGATCTTCAGAAATACTCTCGGCAATGAAATAATGATTTGCATTTATGAATTCAGGTGTTGGATCTATAAAAACTATTTTAATGGGAATTTGTTTGTAAATTTCTTCCGACTTTACTCTTCCAAGATTGAAATAAGAATAATTAAGTTCTAAATCTTTTACTGTTTTTTCGATTATTGATCTCGATTTAATTACTTCAATTTCATTATCAACATTACTTTTTACATTAGTTAACAATCCCAAATCGGAAAATGCTGAAACTTCAGAAGCAATACTTCCCTTTCTATCATCTTTAACCAAAATTGTTCCGACCGCTTTATATTGCGGAATTGAATATCTTAAATATATATAAGCTATCGCAACGGTTAAAAATACACCAAACAAAAACCATTTCCATTTAGAAATGTATTTGTACAATTCTTCTTTTAAATTAAAACTTGGATGATTATGTAATGGTGATAGCTGTTGCATAATTTTATCTTGTTGTAAGTGCAATAATGGTTACTATTAAAGATAGTGCCGATATACCTACAGTTAAATTTGGCCCAATAGCAGATGAATTTACTTTTGTACCATTAGGTTCTACATACAAAACGTCGTTTTGAGCTAAATAGTAGTATGGAGAATCAAAAAAACTTGATTTTGTAAGATCGATTCGGTGCGTAATTTTTTCACCGTTTTGCTCTCTAATTAATAACACATTGTTTCTTTTACCATAAATTGTTAAATCACCCGCCATTCCTAATGCTTCTAACAAAGTAATGCGTTCCGATTTAATTGTGTAAGCACCTGGTTTTTGAACCTCTCCTAAAACTGTAATTTTAAAATTTACTAATCTTATGGTAACCAAAGCATCTTTAACATGATCTTTCAAAATACTTTGAATTTCATTTGTTGCTTGTTCTTTTGTTAAACCTCCAATTTTAATTTTCCCTACAATAGGAAAATCAATATATCCGTTTTTATCAATTAAATAGGTTAACTGTTTTCTTGTAGCGGCATCTTCTTCAGTATTATTTTGTAACGTCACTGATTTTAGATTGTAAGGCTCCGCAATTTCAGGATTTTCAGAAGTTACGTTAATCAACAACATATCATCTGGTTCTAGTTTTAATTCAAAAGAATTATTGCTATTATTTGTAACAGTGTCTTGAATGTATAGTATTTTTTGCTTAGAGACACATGAAACCAACAATAGGTTTAAAAAAAGAATTATAATTGTTATTTTTTTAGAAAACATTTTTCATTTTTTTACAAATATAACACAAGAAGTTAATTTTAAGCATCAAGTTCCGAATACTTTGAATTTAAACTTAAAAATTCGGGTACAATTTCTTTCATAAAACTCACAATTGAAACTGAATTTCCTTCTTTTGCTATTTTTATTAAGTTTTGTACTGCAGCGTTTATTTCCTCATATTCAACGCTCTCATCTTTAGCTACCATAATTTTTTCATGATAGGTAGGCAATGTTTTAGAAGAATCGTTTAAAAGTTCTTCATATAATTTTTCACCTGGTCGTAGCCCAACTACTTTTATATCAATATCTTGATAAGGAACTAACCCCGCTAATTGAATCATTTTAATGGCTAAATCTAAAATTTTAACAGGTTTTCCCATATCAAAAATATAGATTTCACCTCCATTTCCTATTGCACCAGCTTCTAAAACCAATTGACATGCCTCGGGAATAGTCATAAAATATCGAATAATATCGGGATGCGTAATAGTTATGGGGCCGCCTTCTTGAATTTGTTTGGTAAACAACGGAACCACTGAACCATTGGAACCTAAAACATTTCCAAAACGAGTGGTAATAAACTTTGTTCCGTTTTCCGTTTTATTTTCAATTTTTTTAGACAACGCTTGTACATACATTTCGGCAATGCGCTTACTTGCTCCCATAACATTGCTAGGATTAACTGCTTTATCAGTTGAAACCATCACAAATCGTTCAACATCAAATTTAACAGCTAAATCTGCCAAATTTTTTGAACCTAAAACATTTGTAAAAATTGCTTGACTTGGATTATTTTCCATTAAAGGTACATGCTTATATGCAGCAGCATGAAATACATAATTAGGATTATAAACTTCAAATATTCTCTCTATTTGTTGAAAATCTCTAACATCCGCAATAATTGGTATAAAAACTGATTGACTATTAAATTCATTCAACAAATCATATAAAGCCGATTCTGCTTGATCCACTAAAACAATTTGTTGAGGATTAAATGTAAAAACTTGTCTTACTATTTCGCTACCAATTGAACCCGCTGCACCAGTAATTAGAACTATTTTATCACTAATTTGATTAGAAATTAAACTAGAGTCTAAATGAATAGGAGCCCTATTTAATAAATCAAGAATATCAAATGTCTTAATGTTTTTAGAAATATTTTTCTCGTTTTCCCAATCTGTTACTGCTGGAACTTTCAATAATTTAATATTGCTTTTCAAACATTGGTTAACAATTAAATTTTCTAATTGAAGATTTATATTGTCATCTGCTAAGATTAAAGCTTTTGCTCCTAACTCTTCTAAAAGTTTATTAATTGCTTTTTTGTGAGACACAATGGGAACTCCCAGAAGTTTTTTAGTTACCTTTCCTTTTTGTTTGTATTTATCTACAAAACCTACTAATTTATATTTTCGAGGTTGCTCAGTATTTAAAGCATTTGCTAAAGCTATTGCTCTACTATCTACTCCATAAATAACAACTTTTTGAACATTTAAAACATTATTACTTTCCAAGAAAATTTGAAAAAATATTTTTACTGTCATTCGAAATGCCAATAAAAAAGTAAATGAAAGTAAAAAAGTTAAAAGTAAGGTAGGTACCAAAAAAATTTTAATTCCTTTTGTAAAAAAATGCAAATAATTTAAAACCAATAATGCAAAAAACGAACTAAAGGTTGTTAAAAATATTTTATAAGCATCGTTTAACGTAGAATGTCTAATAATACCCGCATAAGTTTTATAAACAAAGAAAAAAAATGTTTGAGATAATATTAAAATCGCAATTCTTTGAGAAACAGAAATAGTATCGTAATGCCTAAAAGTTAGATTAGAAATAATCCAATAGGATACTAAATTTGCAAAAAGCACTAAAGTGATATCAATAGTAAAAATTACCCAACGTGGTAAATAGCCTTTTTCGAGTATATTAGCGACAATAACTCGAATAAAATCAGCTCCACTTTTAGTATTTAACTTTTGATTATCTGACACTTGTGTAAAATATTGGGAGGCAAATGTAATAAAAAAGCATAAAAGCCTTACTAAGCAATAAAGAAATCTTTTAGGATTTTATGTATTCTTTGCCAATCTTGATTGGTTAAATTTGAACCCGAAGGTAAGCACAAACCTCGGGTAAACAGTTCTTCTGCAATTGTATTTCCGTAATAAGGCGACTTGCTGAAAACTGGCTGTAAGTGCATTGGCTTCCACAAAGGACGTGTTTCTATATTTTCAACCTCAAAAGCTGAACGTAAAGCTTCTCTTTTTTCAAAAGAATCTGTTACAATTGCTGTTAACCAATGATTCGAAAAATAATTTTCATTCGGTTCGTGTAATACAGTTACACTTTCTATTTCATTAAAAAAATCAACATATTTTTGGTGTACATTTCTTCTAAAACCAATATGCTTATCTAAAACTTCCATTTGTCCACGACCAATTCCTGCACAAATATTACTCATTCTATAATTGTAACCAATTTCAGAATGTTGGTAATGTGGTGCATTATCTCGTGCTTGAGTTGCTAAAAAAATAGTTTTCTCTTTTTCGCTTTGAGATTTACAAACTAAAGCCCCACCACCTGAAGTGGTTATAATTTTATTTCCATTGAACGATAAAACATTATACGCACCAAAAGTGCCGCATTTTTGCCCTTTAAAAGTACTACCTAAAGCCTCTGCGCTATCTTCGACTAGCGGAATTTCATACTTGTTTGCAACAGCTAAAACCTCATCAACTTTAAATGGCATTCCATATAAATGAACTGCAATAATAGCTTTTGGTTTCTTTCCATTTGAAATTCTGTCTTTTATTGCCTCTTCTAAAGCAACTGGACAAATATTCCAAGTATCTAACTCACTGTCTACAAAAATAGGAGTCGCACCTTGATATACTATTGGATTTGCTGATGCGGAAAATGTCATCGACTGACAAATTACCTCATCGCCTTGTGAAACGCCTAATTGTATTAAAGCTAAATGTAAAGCCGCTGTACCCGAAGAAAGAGCTGCCACTTTAACATCGTTCCCTAAATAGTTCTCTAAATCTTGTTCAAAACCCGTAACATTTGGACCCAATGGTGCAACCCAATTCGTATCAAAAGCTTCTTGAATATATTTTTGCTCTGTTCCACCCATATGTGGCGATGATAACCATATTTTATTTTCCATTGTTCTCGTTTTGATACTTAATAATTTTTCCAGGCACACCAACTACAACTGCATTATCAGGAATATTTTCGACTACAACTGCTCCCGCACCCACCATTACATTTTTACCAATGGTTAAATTTGGTAATACTGATGCACCTATTCCTATTTGTGTTCCTTCACCCACTTTTACTCCGCCGCCAAGGGTTGCATTAGGTGAAATATGTACATAATCTCCTAATAAACAATCGTGTTCTACTATTGCTCCAGTATTTATAATACAATGATGTCCGATTTCTGTATCGGGATTCACCACTGCGGTTGCCATTATTTGTGTTCCATGTCCAATTTTAGCAAATTTTGATATTACTGCGGTAGGATGAATTGTCATGACATAATTGGTTTGTAATTGTTGTACTATTTTTTTTCTTGTTGCATTATCGCCAATGGCCACAATACAATTTTTATTTTTAAAGAAACTTAATGGAGGTGATTTACTTACTTTTACTCCGTAAAGCGAATCTGATTTAGGATTATCGTCATAAATACCTTTCACTTGATATTTTTGCTCTTCAAAAAACACCTCTAAAAGCACTTTACAATGTCCGCCTCCGCCATAAATTACCACATTTGTATTTCCGCTAAAAGGTTCAATAGTAGCTGAATCTGCAGCATTGATACCTTCTCTAATCATTATTTTTTTTATCGTTTTAAAAATGATTTTTACATCTAATAAAAATGAAGTGTTTTCGACATAGTACACATCTAAATCGAATTTGGTTTCCCAATCAATAGCATTTCTACCGTTAACTTGTGCCCAACCTGTAATTCCTGGTTTTACTTCGTGACGACGGTTTTGATAAGGTGAATATAAATGCATGTATTGTGTTAGTAAAGGTCGAGGTCCAATAAGACTCATATCGCCTTTTATCACATTAAGCAACTGTGGAATTTCATCTAATGATGTTTTTCTAACAAATTTTCCTATTGGAGTTAATCGTTCTGCATCTGATAATAAATTACCTTCAGCATCTTTTTTATCGTTCATGGTTTTGAACTTGATGATGCTGAAAATTTTTCCTTTATAACCTGGACGTCTTTGAATAAAAAATGGACTTCCGTTATTAGCAATTGCTAAAAAAAGTGTTATCAAAATGAAAAATGGCAATAGCACGAGGAATCCTATTGTGGCAAGTAAAAAATCTAATATGCGTTTTAAAAATTTAGCGTACACTATTTTAAAATTTTCAAATAAAAATTCAACCAAGCATCAGATATTTCAGCTGATGAAAAATTCTCAACAACGTATTTTCTTCCTTCTTTTCCCATTTTTTCTCTTACTTCTTTATTCTTGTAGATAAATTGCATCTTTTCTTCTAAATCTAATTGGTCACCCACTTTGTGATGAACACCGGTTATACCATCAATTATAGAATCACTTAAACCGTAAGTATCACTACATATAATAGGAATCTCAAGAGATGAAGCTTCTAAAACACTCAATCCAAAAGCTTCTCTATGGCTAGGCAAGCAAAACACATCTCCAGCTTGTAATAAAATCTCAGGTTGGTTTGTTGGACCTGTGAAAATTATATTCTTATTTTCATGAATTTTTTCAACATAATTTTCTTCATCAAATCCAATTAATAGTAGTTTAGTTTCATTAAACTTATTATTAATATTTTTGAAAGATTTTATTAATTCATCAATTCCTTTATCAAAATTTAATCTTCCTAAAAAACAAAAAACAAACTCATTATCATCAATACCTAATTTTTTTCTAATTTCTGATCTAATAATAATTGATTTTTTAAACCTATCTAAATCTACACCAGAAATAGAACCTTTACCTAATACTTGCGATTTATAATTTTTTACTATTCCATTTTGCTCTAAAAATTTCTTTTGTGGATATCCATCAATTACAATTTCTGTTGCAAAAAAAACTAAAATTTTATCGAGAATTTTTAAAAAAAACTTCTTTATTCCTTTTGAAGTATGCCAAACCTGTCCTGTAAAAATATGTATTCTAATAGGGGCTCTAGCTAATCTTGCAGATATAATACCCAACAAACCTGCTTTTGGAGTTACTGTATGAATGGCATCAAAATTTTCTCTTTTTAAATATTTGTATAGATCTAATAATGCACTAATATCTTTTGAAATGTTTATTTTTCTATAGATTTCAATTTTCTTCTTTTCTAATACATAAGGAATTTCAAAATCATTTTCTGTTTCAAAATTAGCTATTAAAGTAATATCAAAGTAATTACTTAATACTTTAAAATGATTAATTAAAAAAGCCTTTGCCGTAATAGGAGCAGAAACTATAAAAGCTATTCTTTTTTTATTCACTTTTTAAAATTGATTTTTTTAAATTTAAAAAGGATGCTATTTCATTAGTTGAAGGTTTTTCACCAGCTCTTTTTAAATAAACTTTTTCAATACCAAAAGTACTTAAAATAAAAACTACACCACATTTAAACCAAGAAAATAGTTTGAATTTATTTTTTTTAAAAAATGATATTGGCAAATTATTATAGGAATTAATATCTACATTAATGGAATTCCAATATTTTCTATACGAAAATGAATTATCTCTATTATAACAATACAAAACTTTAGGACAAAAAGCATATTTTTTTTTATATAAAATACGTCTTAAAAAATCTAAATCTTCAGAAAATTTATAATTTATATTATAATTTATATTTTTTATATCTTTTACTCTAATAATTGAAGGTGCATGAGGTAATTGAATAAAATGAGAATAATCTGTACAATTAAATAACTTCCATTCTTGATAGGGTTTATTTACGTTATAGATATTCATATCCTTATTAATAACAGCCATAGAAGTAGCCATTAAAGTAACATCTGGGTTTTTCTCCATAAAATTAAATTGAATTTCTAATTTATCAGAATAATACCAATCGTCAGCATCTAACATACACATATATTTTATTTCTAAAGCTCTAATTTTTTCTAAAGCTTGTTGTCGAGCAAAACCTCTACCTGCATTATTTTCTAGATGAATTTTAATAAATT
>JAIXHM010000054.1 GCA_030145825.1 Flavobacterium sp. | reverse complement strand
CTCACCTCTTCCCATTCCGAACAGAGAAGTTAAGCCCGATTGCGCCGATGGTACTGCATAACTGTGGGAGAGTAGGTCGCTGCCTTTCTTTTGAAAACCCTATCCAAATCGGATGGGGTTTTTTGTTATGGTAAATATTGTTAAAAACAACCTCAATATAGTGACTCTTTATTGGTTTAAGTTTTAAAATAGTTACAATGTATATTTATTGGGCAATCATCACATTTTGGATTGGTTGGTCGACAAATTTCTCTGCCTAAAAATGAGAATGCCATTCCAATTTCATTCCAAATTTCAAAAGGAAGTTGTTGCATTAATAGTTTTTCGATTTTATTTCCATCTTCATAGTTTGGTGTTAATCCAATTCTTGGTGCAACTCTAATGACATGTAAATCAACTATTATGCCTTCTGTTTTTTGATTGGTTTCTCTCAAGATTACATTTGCAGATTTTCTTCCAATACCTTTTAAATCAATTAATTTTGTTAAGCTTGTTGGGATATTATTGTCAGTTTTTAAAAGTTTAGCTATTTCAAATATCCAAGTTGTCTTTGTTTGGTAATTTTTAATTTTTTTAAAATAGGGAGCGATGTTTTCGATGTTAGAATTTGAGATACTTTCCAAATCAGGATATTTTTCAAAAAAAGGAATAGTGATGTTGTTAATATTCTCATCCGAATCTTGAGCGGACAAAATCACCGTTATTAGTAATTGATACTTGTTATTATAGTTTAAAGGATGTTTTCTTCCTTTATATTTGTTAATCAGAGGTTCTAGATTTTCTTTCCAATTCTCAAATAGCATTTTTTATTTAAAGGTAATAAAAAAAGGAGTCAACAATTAAGTTGAACTCCTTTTAATATGTTATTTTCTATGATTATTTTACTAATCCTCTCGAAATTACTATGCGTTGAATTTCTGAAGTACCTTCATAAATTTGAGTGATTTTTGCATCACGCATCATTCGTTCTACATGATATTCGGCAACGTAACCATTTCCGCCATGAATTTGAACCGCTTCATTGGCTACTTCTAGTGCAACTTCTGAAGCGTATAATTTTGCCATTGCACCTGAATGTGCGATATCTTCACCATTGTCTTTCTCAACTGCTGCTTTATGAACTAATAATCTTGCTGCAGTAGTTTTTAGATGCATATCAGCTAATTTAAATGCAATTGCCTGATGTTGAAAAATTGGTTTTCCAAAAGCAACTCTTTCTTGAGAATATTTTAAAGCTAATTCATAAGAACCTTGTGCAATACCTAAAGCTTGAGAAGCAATTCCAATTCTTCCCCCATTTAAAGTTGACATGGCAAAAGTAAAACCAAAACCATCTGCACCAATTCTGTTTTCTTTTGGAACTTTCACATCATTGAATAATAATGTATGAGTGTCAGAACCACGAATTCCCATTTTCTTTTCTTTTGGGCCAACTTCAAAACCTGGCATTCCTTTTTCAACAATAAGAACATTAATTCCTTTATGACCTTTTGAAGCGTCCGTTTGAGCGATTACTAAATAAGTAGAAGCTGTTCCACCATTCGTAATCCAGTTTTTTGTACCATTTAATAAATAATGGTCGCCCATGTCAATAGCTGTTGTTCTTTGCGAAGTTGCATCCGAACCCGCTTCAGGCTCTGACAAACAAAATGCGCCAATAACTTCTCCTTTTGCAAGTGGCGTTAAATATTTTACTTTTTGTTCTTCAGAACCATATTTTTCTAAACCAGCACAAACTAAAGAATTGTTAACGGACATAATTACAGCAGCTGAAGCATCTACTTTTGCAATTTCTTCCATTGCTAAAACATAAGATAAACTATCTAATCCTGCACCACCATATTTAGGGTCTACCATCATTCCTAAAAACCCAAGCTCGGCCATTTTTTTAACTTGCTCAGCAGGGAATTTTGAATGCTCATCTCTTTCGATAACTCCTGGTAATAATTCAGTTTGAGCGAAATCTCTCGCAGCTTGTTGAATCATTAAATGCTCTTCGCTTAATTTAAAATCCATAGTATTTGAATAAAAATTTTGTGTTATGTTTAAAAATAGTTTCCAAATGTAGTCATTTACTATTATATTTTCAATATGAATTTGTAATTTTAACCCATGTTAAACAACAATTATAAGGTTATTGGGGTCATGTCTGGAACTTCTCTAGATGGACTCGATTTTGCATATATTCACTTTGATAAAAAAAATGATTGTTGGGATTATGAAATTCTTGAAGCAGAAACTTTTGAGTACGATGATAAGTGGAAATCAAAACTTAATAATGCTTTTCTTTTTAACAATGAAGAATTAGATGTTTTAAATAGAGAATATACCTCATTTTTAGCATTGCAAATCAAACTTTTTATTGCGAAAAATAAAATTCAAGACTTTGATGCTATTTGTAGTCATGGTCATACAATTTTGCATCAACCAGAAAAGGGATTTACATTGCAAATTGGAAATTTACCTGAAATAGCATTATTACTTAAGAGAACAGTTGTTTGTGATTTCAGAGTACAAGATGTTCACTTAGGAGGCCAAGGCGCACCTTTGGTACCTATTGGTGATGAATTATTGTTTTCTAATTATAATTACTGTTTAAATTTGGGAGGATTTTCGAATATCTCATTTAATGAAAAGGGAAAACGAATAGCTTTCGATATTTCTCCAGTTAATATAGTACTCAATCATTTTGCTGAAAGTATTGGATTTCATTATGATAATGAAGGTAATTTAGCGAAATCAGGAGTTATTAATAATCAATTATTAAAAGAGCTAAATGCTTTGGATTTTTATGAGAAATCGTATCCTAAATCATTAGGAAAGGAATTTGTACAAAATGAGATTTTACCCCTAATAAATAAATATGAAATATCGGTTAATGATGTTTTAAGGACATTTGTAGAACATATTGCTAATCAAATTACAAATGTAGTTAAACCTAATACAAGTGTTTTAATTACTGGAGGTGGAGCTTACAATGTTTTCTTAATTGAACGATTAAAGTTTTTAAAACCAAATGTTAAATGGGTTATCCCAAATGATGATGTAATTCAATTTAAAGAAGCTCTAATATTTGGATTTTTAGGTGTTTTAAGGTTAAGAAATGATATAAACGTTTTATCATCTGTTACGGGAGCTTCTAAAAATCATTCTTCTGGAAATATTTTTCACTATCAAGAAAAAGATTGTTAGTAAATAGCTAAATTATTTTATTTCAAATATTAGAACGATTTAGAATATGTATATTTGTGAAACTTAAATTTTACCAATCTAATGAAAGATTTACTTAATAAATTTGAAAATAAAGAACCAGAAATTGTATTTAATTGGAAAGATCCAGAAACTGAAGCCGAAGGATGGACAGTAATAAACTCTTTAAGAGGTGGTGCCGCTGGTGGTGGAACGCGTATGCGTAAAGGATTGGATATGAATGAAGTATTGTCTTTGGCTAAGACTATGGAGGTTAAATTTTCGGTATCTGGACCAGCTATTGGTGGTGCTAAATCGGGTATTAATTTTGATCCAAATGACCCTCGAAAAAAGGGCGTTTTAGAAAGATGGTATAAAGCAGTTTCTCCTCTTTTAAAGAATTATTATGGAACGGGTGGCGATTTAAATGTCGATGAAATTCATGAAGTTATTCCTATTACAGAAGATTGTGGTGTTTGGCATCCGCAAGAAGGTGTTTTTAATGGACATTTTAAACCAACGGAAGCTGACAAAATTAATAGAATAGGTCAGTTACGTCAAGGTGTGATTAAAGTAATTGAAAACCCAACTTTTTCTCCAGATGTAAATAGAAAATATACAGTAGCTGATATGATCACGGGCTACGGAGTTGCTGAAGCCGTTCGTCATTATTATGATATTTATGGCGGCGATGTAAAGGGAAAAAAAGCTATCGTTCAAGGTTTTGGAAATGTAGGTTCTGCTGCGGCTTACTATTTAGCACAAATGGGTGCAAAAGTTGTTGGGATCATCGATAGAGATGGAGGATTAATTAATGAGAACGGATTTACATTTGAAGAAATCAAAGAATTGTTTTTAAATAAAGATGGAAACAAGCTAGTAGCATCTAACATGATTCCATTTGAAGAAATCAACCAAAAAATTTGGTCTATTGAAGCTCATATTTTTGCTCCTTGTGCTGCATCTCGTTTAGTTACTAAAGAACAAGTTGATCAAATGATTGCTTCTGGTTTAGAAGTTATCTCTAGTGGAGCTAATGTCCCTTTTGCTGATAAAGAAATTTTCTTTGGGCCAATTATGGAAGCAACTGATAAGAAGGTGAGTTTAGTACCAGATTTTATCGCAAATTGTGGTATGGCTAGAGTTTTTGCTTATTTTATGGAGAAAAAAGTTCAAATGACTGACGAGGCTATTTTCTCTGACACCTCAAATACTATTAAAAAAGCAATAGAAAAAGTACACCAATTGAATTCTGATAAGAAAAATATTAGTGCAACTGCTTTCGAAATTGCTTTAAAACAATTAATCTAAATTTTTAATGGAAACTGTATTAATCGTAATTTTTATTCTAGGATATTTAGGTATTGCTATGGAGCATACTTTTAAAATAGATAAATTAATTCCTGCCTTAGGAATGATGGCTATTTTATGGGCAATAATTGCTGTTGACCACATGCAGGTTTATGAGATTATCCCCGGAGTAGGTAAGGAAGCGCATCATGTAGAAGGTGTTTTACTACATCATTTAGGAAAAACAGCTGAAATTTTGTTTTTCTTAATGGGAGCAATGACAATTGTTGAGATTGTTGATTATTTCGACGGTTTTTCTACAATCAAATCTTTTATAAAAACTAAAAGTAAAACAAGATTACTTTGGTTATTTACAACATTAGCGTTTGTACTATCAGCTATTATCGATAACCTTACTGCTACTATTGTTCTAATTACTATTTTACAAAAAATCATCAAAGACAAAGAAATTAGACTTTGGTTTGCAGGTTTAATTGTTATTGCTGCAAATGCAGGTGGAGCTTGGTCCCCAATAGGTGATGTTACAACAACAATGTTATGGATCGCAAATAAGGTTTCTGCAGCATCGTTAATAGAACACGTTTTAATTCCTTCTATACTTTGTTATGCTGTACCTGTTCTTATCGCATCTCGTATGGCAATTTTTAAAGGTAAAGTTGAAAATGAATCATCTGATGAAGAAGAAAGTTCTTCTAGATATGGTTCTGCTATGTTTTATTTAGGACTAGGAGCTATTATGTTTGTGCCTATTTTTAAAACAATTACACATTTACCGCCATATGTTGGAATGATGTTATCTTTGGCTGTTGTGGCAGCTATTGCAGAATATTTAAGTAATCGCGAGTTTACTATGGGCGAAGCAACAGCAGGTGAAGGATCACACCATCATAGTCCGGTTCATAAATCGCTTTCAAAAATTGAAATGCCAAGTATTTTATTCTTCTTAGGAATTTTAATGGCTGTTGCAGCTTTGGAATCTTTAGGAATGTTGTTCGATTTCGCTGGAATTTTAGAAGCATATGTTCCAAATTTAGGAACAGAGCATCACTCAACAAAAATTTCCGATTTAGTTGTATTGTTATTAGGAGCTGGTTCAGCTGTTATTGATAACGTACCTTTAGTTGCTGCAAGTATTGGAATGTTCCAGATTGGTATGGATGAGCCAGCGTGGCATTTTATTGCTTATGCTGCAGGAACAGGAGGAAGTATTTTAATTATTGGTTCTGCTGCGGGTGTAGTAGCAATGGGAATGGAAAAAATTGATTTCTTTTGGTATTTAAAGAAAATTGGTTGGTTAGCTTTAATTGGATTTTTAGCAGGATCAGCTGGTTTTATAATTATTAGAGATGTAATTTTAAATGCTGCTCCATAATATAATTTTTTAAAAGAATTTTCGTTACAATAATAAAAATATAAATATGAGTTTATTTCTTCAAGCAGATAGTTTAGCAATTGCTAACGAAGTTTTAACAGAAGATCAACCAGTCGAGAAAACCCTTTCTATTTGGGAACTATTAACCAGCGGAGGAATTGGTGGTCAAGCCATTATTTTAGTGCTTTTTATTTTGTTGTTTTTAGCCTTGTTCTTGTATTTTGAACGTTTAATGGCGATTAATAAAGCTAGTAAAATTGATGCTAACTTTATGAATAACATAAAAATGAATATCATGTCTGGAAAGATAGATAGTGCTAAAATGCTTTGTGCTCAAACTAATTCCCCAGTTGCTCGATTAATCGAAAAAGGAATCTCAAGAATTGGTAAACCACTTGAAGATATAAACACTGCGATTGAAAATGCAGGTAACTTAGAATTATATAAGTTAGAAAAAAATACAAGTATGCTAGCTACTATTTCTGGAGCTGGACCAATGATTGGTTTCCTTGGAACAGTTTTAGGTATGATTCTTGCTTTCCATAAAATGGCAAGTGGAGGAGGGCAAATAGAAGTTGGTGCACTTGCAGAAGGTATTTATACTGCAATGACAACAACAGTTGTAGGTTTAATTGTAGGTATTATTGCTTATATGGGATACAATCACTTAGTTGTTAAAACAAACAAAGTGGTAAACCAAATGGAAGCAAATGCAGTAGAGTTCTTAGATTTATTAAACGAGCCAGTATAATATGAGAATTGGTAAAAACAAAAATAAAGTATCAACAGAATTCAATATGTCGTCAATGACGGATATTGTTTTCTTGTTGCTTATATTTTTTATGCTTACCTCCACAATGGTTACTACAAATGCCTTAGACTTAGTTTTACCTAAAGGAAAAGGAAAAACAGATAGTAACAAAAGTTTGTCGGTAAGTATTGATAAAGATTTGAACTTTTTTATCGACAAAAATAAAGTCGACGAAACTCAACTTGAAGAGCTTTTGCTAGCTCAAATGCAAGGAAGTGAAAATAAAGCTATTGTTTTACGTGCCGAGAAATCGGTACCTCACGAAAAAGTAGTTTATGTAATGGATATCGCATACCGCAATCAAATAAAAATGGTTGTAGCAGTTAATCCAAAATAAAAATAAGAAGCTAATTCCTGCTGTGCGCTGTATCTTTTTTGTAAGTTTTGGTTAAATCGAGAACAAAAAAGGATGTCGCTTCCATCAGGGCTAAAAAGTACAATTATGAAGTTTTTAGAAACAACAGAAGAAAAAAAGTCGTTTGCTATTACAAGCGCAATCTTCGCTGTACTTTTATTAATAGTGCTTTTCTTTGGAATGACTTACATGGATCCGCCACCAGAAAATGGTATTGCTATAAATTTTGGTACTAGCGATGTAGGACAAGGTGAAATTCAGCCTACAGAGCCTATAAAGAGTGCGCCAACTCCAACTGTAAGTGAGCCTGTAACGTCTAATGAAGAAAATACATTAACTCAAGACGACGATTCGCCAGTTGTGGTAACACCAAAAAAAGATAATACAAAACCAAAAACAGAAACTCCTAAAGAGACTCCTAAACCTAAGGTTGAAACTCCAAAACCGTCTAACTCCACTACAAATGCTTTAGATGCATTAATTAATGGACCAAAATCTGATGGAAATACTACCGGTGGTCATGGAGATGATGGTTTACCTGGGGATAAAGGAGATCCTAGCGGAAGTATTTATGCTAACAGTTTTTATGGAAGCGGAAGTGGGAATGGAACTGGTGGAGGAAGAGGTTATGGTTTGAATGGAAGAAATCTTGCCAAAAAGGGTGAAAAAGTTCAACAATGCGGGAACGAAACGGGCAAGGTTATAGTTCAAATCACAGTTAATAGAAGTGGTGACGTAATTAAAACTCAGTATGTTAAAGGCACAACTAATACAACTCCATGTGTATTGGATGCAGCTTATAGAACTGCAAGAAATTATAAATGGAAAGCAGATAGTAACGCACCTGACACACAAATAGGTTGGATTGAGGTTAATTTTACAGTAGGAGAATAAAACAATTATATAACAAGCAATCGGTATCGATTGCTTTTTTTAGCCCCGACAGTAGCTAACTACCGTGTAGTGCGAATGGCGGGAATTACATTTACCAATACACCAAAATTTTGCTCCAAATGAATTATAAAGAAACAACAGAATGGCTTTTTAATAAATTGCCCATGTTTCAACAACAAGGGGCCAAAGCTTATAAAGCCGACCTAAAAAATATTCTTGCTTTAAGCAATCATTTAAATAGTCCACAAAAGTATTTTAAAATTGTTCATGTAGCAGGTACAAATGGTAAGGGTTCAACAAGCTCTATGTTAGCTTCTATTTTACAAGAAGCAGGTTATAAAGTAGGTTTGTTTACTTCGCCTCATTTAAAAGACTACCGTGAAAGAATTAAAATTAACGGGAAAAAAATTTCAAAAGAGTTTGTCGTCGATTTTGTTGCAACTAACAAAACTTTTTTTGAAGAAAATTCACTGAGTTTTTTTGAAATGACTACCGGGTTAGCATTTTCATATTTTCATAAAGAAAAGGTTGATGTTGCAATTATTGAAGTTGGTATGGGAGGTCGTTTAGATTCTACCAATATTGTTGAGCCTATACTTTCTGTAATAACAAATATAGGGTTTGATCATAAGCAATTTCTTGGCGATACACTTGATATGATTGCTTATGAAAAAGCGGGTATAATTAAACCTCGTGTTCCAGTTGTTGTAGGAGAAACAACTAAAGAAACAAAGCGAGTTTTTGAGGCTATTGCGGCTTTAAATTTATCGGAATTACACTTTGCTGAAACAAAGAATTTCCCTCATTATGATTGTGCGCTAAAAGGGGATTATCAAGAGCATAATATCAAAACTGTTTTAACAGCGATTTCATTGTTAAAAGTTCATTTTTCGTTTACTAAAATAAATATCGAAAACGGATTAAAGAATGTTATTGCTAATACGGGTTTGCTAGGTAGATGGCAAGTATTAAAGGACGAGAATCCTTTCGTTGTTTGTGATACGGCACATAATGGACATGGATTAAAAATAGTATTGAATCAACTGCAAAAGCTTGAAGCTAAAAATCTTCGTTTTGTGTTAGGTTTTGTAAATGATAAAGATTTAGATGAAATTTTACCATTGTTTCCCAAGACTGCAAAGTATTATTTCTGTAAGCCAAATGTAGCTCGTGGACTAGAAGCGGATAAATTATTTGAATTGGCTCAAAAAAATAATTTAATAGGCAAAATTTTTAACTCAGTAGCTGCAGCTTATAAACAAGCTCTGCAAGATTCAGATAATGAAGATGTTGTATTCATAGGCGGAAGTACATTTACTGTAGCAGAAGTAGTTTGATTTTATAGTTAAATAAAAAAAAATATTTTTTTATTTAAAAAGATTTGGAATAATAAAAAACTGTCTTATATTTGCACCCGCATTACAGAAGTAATCACTGTAAGGGCGATTAGCTCAGTTGGTTCAGAGCACCTCGTTTACACCGAGGGGGTCGGGGGTTCGAATCCCTCATCGCCCACAAAAGTTAAAAAAACGCTTAAGTTTTCTTAAGCGTTTTTTTATTTCATTTAATTGTTAATTCAAGTAAAAAAGCGAACTTAAAATAAGTTCGCTTTTTTATTAAAGTATATCTAAAGTTCTTTCTAAACTCATGCCACGAGATCCTTTTATGAGTAGTAATTCATTGTTTATTTTTTTTTCTTTAAATATGTTGCTGAAAGAATCAAAATCTTTAAAAAACTTAATGTTGCTAGAGTCATTTTGGTTTTCGTAAAAATGTTTACCGACAAGCCAAAATTTCACATCTTTTTGAGAAGTACATAACGCTATTATTTTTTTGTGTTCTAAAGCACTTTCTTCTCCTAATTCGAACATGTCGCCAAGTATTGCTGTTTTATTTAATTCTGCTAGTTGAAAGAAGTTTTGTAAAGCAGCTTCCATGCTACTTGGATTAGCGTTATAGGCATCCAAAATTATTTTATTGGTATTCTTTTCTATTATCTGTGATCTGTTGTTGTTAGGAGTGTATGACTCAATAGCATCTTTAATATTTTGGTTTGATATATTGAAATATTTACCAAGCGTAATCGCTGCATTAATGTTATTTGAATTGTAAATTCCAATTAAGTTTGAATGTATATTAGTGTTTTCAAATTCAATTGTAACCATTGGATTAGCTGTAATTTTTTCTATTAAAACATTGCAATCTTTTTCTGTTGTTGAAAAAGTAAATCGCTCTATATTTTGAGTTTTCTGCGCTTGAATTGGATCATCAAGATTTACTATGCACTTTTGTTTATTTTCTTGTAAATAGTTGTATAATTCGCTCTTGCCTTTAATGATGCCTTCAACACCACCAAATCCTTCAAGGTGGGCTTTTCCAAAATTTGTAATGTAACCAATATTTGGTTCCGCAATGGAGCATAAAAATTCTATTTCCTTTTGATGATTGGCGCCCATTTCCACAATGCCTATTTCAGTTTCTTTGGTAAAACTCAATAGTGTTAGAGGAACTCCTATGTGGTTATTTAAATTGCCAATGGTGGCTTTTGTTTTAAATTTTTTTGAAAGCACAACATTGAATAGTTCTTTAGTTGTAGTTTTCCCATTGCTGCCAGTTAAACCAACAATGGTAAGATTAATTTCTTTTCTATGAAAATTTGCAAGTTTTTGTAGGGCCTCTAATGAATTGTTAACTAATAGAGTCCTATTATCAATATGATAATTACTATCGTCAATAACTACATATTTTGCGCCTTTTTCTAAAGCTTCTTTTGCAAATTCGTTTGCATTGAATTTTTCTCCTTTTAAGGCGAAAAACATACTGTCTTTTTGAATGTTTCTAGTATCTGTAGTTATGCCTTTTGTTTCAAGAAATTTCTCGTAAAGTTGACTTGTTTTCATATGGCGAATATAATAAAAAAGCCCTTTCAATTGAAAGGGCTTTTTTGTATAAAGTATGAAAATTATTTTTTAGGGTTTCCTCTAGGAGTCTTTTTGTTAGACTTAGGACCTACTTTAGACATTGCACATCTAAATCCAATGTAGTCAGTTGCCATATCTTGAGGGAAATATCTTCTTTGAGCAGGATCTAACCAATATGCTCTGTCTCTCCAAGAACCACCTTTGTAAACTCTTACATTGTCGTCAACTAAAGTTGTTCTCTTGTCGGACTTATCGTATGTTTTAACCATTTCACCTAAGCTGTCTGCTTGAATTTTGTGTTTTGGAGCATCATACATTACATATTTTTCGCTATTTCCTTCTTCAGCTTCTTCTTCACCACCAAAACGGAAGTAACGTGTAGAAGCTCTATCTCCATCTCTATAGTTTCTATTGTCAGAAGTTGAGAATTGAGTTCTTAAGTATGTTTCGTTTTCGTCAACTGGAATTTGAGCAATTTGACCAGGGAAATTTCTAGCCATAATTTTTCCGTTGCTTAATGTATCATAAGTGATGTTGTCAGCAGTAACTAATTCAGTACTTCCGTCTTCACCAATTTTATTTTTCATGTAAACGTTACCTCTGAAGTAGTTAAAGTCATTAACTTCGTCATCAACCATTGGTCTATAAACATCAGCAACCCATTCTGCAACGTTACCAGCCATATCATATAAACCAAAATCATTTGGTGCATAAGATTTAACTTTATTAGTAATATCAGCGCCGTCATCAGACCATCCAGCAACCCCGCCGTAATCACCTTTACCTTGTTTAAAGTTTGCTAATTGATCACCTCTATATTGACGTTTAGATGAACGTGTATATTGTCCACTCCAAGGGTATTTCTTTTGTCCTTTGTATATGTTGAACTCTCTGTTGCCAACAAGAGCCAAGGCAGCATATTCCCATTCAGCTTCAGTAGGAAGTCTATATTCTGGTAAAATTAAACCAGAGCTTCTTTGAGCGTAAACGTTTTTCTCTTCTTCAGTAGCTTCTTTTCTTCCACTCATACCTTTTTTAAGTACGATTTCCTCATTTCCGCCATAACTTTTGTTAGGAGTTGCTAAATAAGTCTCAGTATCAAAAGTAGAAGTTGCAGTTACTGATTCTGCAAAATCAATTTTTGCATCTTTTTTCAAGTAGCCGTTTTTCTCTAAAATATTTTCGTTAACACGATTCGTTCTCCATTTACAAAACTCCATTGCTTGAATCCAATTAACACCTACTACTGGATATTCTGCATAAGCTGGATGTCTTAAATAGTTATTTGTCATAGTTTCGTTATAACCTAAACGGTTTCTCCAAACTAAAGTATCAGGAATCGCGCCTGTGTAAATGTTTTTATAATTTTCATCTGTTGGAGGGAAAACAGTTTTAACCCAAAATAAGTATTCGGTATACATTAAATTGGTTACTTCAGTTTCATCCATAAAGAATGATTGAACATGTTGTTGAGTAGGTGTGTTGTTCCAATCGTGCATTGGATCATCAGCAACTTTACCCATTGTAAATGTTCCTCCTTCTACAGGAACCATTCCTGGAGGAGTTTCTTGTTTTTTGTACTTGGTGTTGTATTGAAAACCACCGTTCTTGTCATTAATTTTCCAGCCAGTAGCTTTAGAACCACCTTTAGAACTTGACCCTTTACTACAGCTTGATAAACCTATTGCTACCGACAGTGCCAATAACAACTTTAAAGCCATCATTTTCTTAATTTTCATACTTTAGTAGGTAATAATTTTAGTGGTGCAAGATAATAATTATGAATTAAAATGCAACATGAATTTAAAAAAATCTAAAAAAAATTAATTTTATGTTAAAATGCACTTTAATAACGTGTAAATTATGTATTTATTGTTTGTGAATTAGTATAATAGAAAATATTTTTATCTCTTTGTAATATTAAGAAAATAAATACGTTTTATAGCTGTATGAAAAAGGAATTTTTACTCTTACTTTTTTTAAGTTCTTTTCTGTGGTCACAAAATAGAAGAGAAATTGCTTTGGATTGGAGTGGTTTTAGATCGCATGAAATTACAGAAGGCGTTTATTTTAAATATCCTTATGGAGGTAATTATACTGATGTAAATTTAGATAAAAAAGCAATATATATTAAAGAGGTTTTTAAATCAAATTCTAAAATTGATGAAAATTCTTTAAAAATTATTTCAGTTGAATATGAATCTGTCAACACTATTGAAGTTTATGATTTAGATATAAGAGAAATAAAACCAACAATCAATGCAAAATTAGAATATGCAAATGCTAGAGGAGAACATTATTGTTTATTTTCGTTTTCACCTTATATTAAGGAAGGTAATTCTATTAAAAGAGTAAAAAAAATAAGTTACAATTATAATGAAACAACTGGTTTAAGAAACATCAGTCAATCTCAAAACGTTTTTGCCGCTCAGAATTCGGTTTTAGCGAGTGGTGATTGGTATCGTTTTTATATTGAAAAATCAGGAGTTTATAAATTGTCAAAATCTTTTCTCCAAAGTTTAGGTTTAAATGTTAATGTAGACCCACGAACTATTAAAATTTATGGTAACGGTGGAAGAATGTTGCCTTTATTAAATAGTGTTTCCTATCCTGTTGATTTAACTGAAAACGCAATTTCTTTTATTGGAGAAGATGATGGTTCGTTTGATGATGGTGATTATATTTTATTCTATGCTGAAGGTGTTGATAATTGGAGTCAAGAAAATTTAACAAGTTTAAATTTATATACGGATAAGACTTATTATTATGTAACTGCTAATGCTGGTTCAGGAAAAAGAATTGAAATAGCCTCTGAACCAACAGCAACTCCAGATGTTGTTTTTACGAAATATAATTCAGAACAATATCACGAACAAGATTTAGTGAATATCGCTAAAATTAGTAGAAAATGGTTTGGGGAAGAATTTAATATTGATGATGAACAAACATTTAATTTTAATTTTCCGAATTTAGATACTACTTCATCTTTACAGTTTGAGGTTAATGTTGCATCAAAGTCTTTGACGAGTACTGATTTTCAATATTCAATCAATGGTCAAAATGTTGGAAATTCAAGTTTTACTGTTTTACCTTCACTAGGTTTAACAACATTAGAAAGCACGAGAACATTTTCTGTAAATTCAAGTAATACCACAGTGCAAGTAAAGCTTGCTTATAATAACGGAGGTGTGCCAACCTCAAATGGATATTTAAACTATATAAAGTTAAAAGCTACTAATAATTTAAGAGGTTATGGAGAACAATTTTTATTTTATAATTCTCAACAAGCAACTTCTATAGGTGTTGGTGAATATCAAATTTCAAATATTTCTGGAATTCACGAAATTTGGGACGTTACAGATATATACAATGTAAAGAAATATAATGTTTCTGGTGCTAATTATTCATTTAAAGTAAGTCTAGGTTTCGATGGAAGGTATGTTGCAGTTGATAATTCAGATTATTATACACCTTTAAAAGAAAACAATTCTAAAATTGTAAATCAAAATTTAAAAGGAACTATTTTTCAAGACAATCAAGGAGCTTTTCAGGATATTGATTATTTAATAATTACGCCAAATTTTTTAGTGAATCAAGCCGAAAAATTAGCCAATTTTCATAGAACTAATGCTGGTTTAAATGTTAAAGTAGTAACGTTAGATAAAATATATAACGAATTTTCTTCTGGTAATCAAGATATTGGTGCAATTAGAAATTTTATTAAGTATGTGTATTGGAATGCTTCAGATTCAAATAAAAGAGTAAAGTACGTTAATATGTTTGGAGATGCTTCCTATGATTTTAAAGATAGAATTTCAAATAACACAAATATAGTTCCAATTTTCCACGCATTATCACCTGCTTTTTCAATGTCAGGTAGTTTTGTTTCGGATGATTTTTTTGCTTTAATGGATGATTCGGAAGGAACGATGACAAGCGGATTTGATGGATTGGATATTGCAATAGGAAGAATGGTTGTTTCGTCAACTCAGCAAGCTGATGAAATGGTAAACAAAGTTTTTGAGTATTACGATGAAGATTCTTATGGAAGATGGCGAAATTCTTATTTAATTTATTCTGATGATGCAGACGATACAAGTGATGCTAATTTACAATTTCAAATTGATGATGTAGCAAATGAATTAACTCAGGAAAGACCATTTGTAAATGTTGTTAAAATCCACACAGATTCTTATATTCAGCAAGTAAGTGCTGGAGGTGAACGTTATCCAGATGCAAAACGAGATTTTATCGATAATATTGAAAAAGGTGTTTTAGTCGCAAACTATTTAGGTCATGGTAATGAAGAGTTTTTAGCTAGAGAAAGATTATTTGAAAGACTAGAAGCGCAAAACTTAAATAATAAGTATAGATATCCATTAATTGTATTGGTAACTTGTAATTTTACAAGATTTGATGATCCAACCAGAGTGTCAGGAGGAGAATTTGCGTATTTAAATACAAATGGAGGTGGAATTAGTCTTGTCGCAACTAATAGAGAAATCACTGTTACAACTGGTATTTTAATGAGTGGTTTAATTACTGAACGTGTATATGCTTACGGTGAAACAGAATATCCAACAGTTTCTGAAGCTGTACGAAGAGCAAAATTATTAACGCCATCTTCAGATAGAAGAGTAGTAGCTTATATTGGCGATCCTGCATTGCATTTAGCTATTCCAAAACCTAAAGTTGTTCTAACTGAAGTTAACGATGTTCCGGTAAATCAAGTCATGCCAGTATTTCAAGCGTTACAACCAATGAAAATCGAAGGACAAATTG
>JAIXHM010000053.1 GCA_030145825.1 Flavobacterium sp. | reverse complement strand
GTCATGGTTAACGATAATTTTCCGTTGTACAATCCGCCTGATGTAGTTTGTATTGCATCTAGATTATTAGGAGATGAATGATTCCCCATGCTAGGCATTCTAGGATCAATTTTTAATGTATAATTGTCAACTACAGGGAAAGACATCATATTTTCCATCTTCCAAATACCAGCTACAAAATCATTTACAGCAACTTTTGGTTCTGTAGGATTAACAAATGCTACTATGTATTTAATGCCATCAGTACCAGTAAAAGTATTTATAGTTCTTTTTTCGCTAGCAGGAACACTTATTACATCAGTTGCCAAATAAGAGATGCCATCTATTATATAATTAAAGGTTAAATCCCAATATTCAGTATCGTTTTCCGGCATTTGAAAAACAATATAGCCCGAATAAGTAGTTTCGGTATTTGAGTTTTTAATTATAGATGAATTTGGACAAGAATGTGTCATACTCATCATGTGCATTTTTGGCGTCCAAGATATAGAAGCATTAGTTATGTACTGGTTAGAAGCGTTATTCTTTAAGCGCACTGTAATGTCATTATAACCTTGTTCTAGTCCGCCAATTTTAGATGAATAAAGTTCTATTGTATGCGTGTCGTTTGTGATTTCTTGAAACTTAGTTAAACCGGTTAGTTCATTTGTATTTGAACTATTATCATCGTCATTTGAACAAGAAGTTAATGCTAAAGTGGCTGCGATAGCAATCGCAATATTTTTGAATTGAAATTTCATTTTTTTTATTCGTTAATTTTTGAAATATATATACAAGAGAATGTGCCTAAAGACTAAATCTAAAGACATAATAATGTTGATTTTTAAAATAAAAATCAGAAAAAAATTAAACGAATAAAGTTGGTGGATGAAAAGTAGAATTTGTACAAACCCCTTTATACAAATTCAAATAATGAGAATTAATACTTTTTTGAGAGAAACAAAAAGTTGGACTAAAAGTAAAGTCGGCAACTTTAGAAAAATATAAAACTTCAATTTCAGAAGTCTGCGTTTTTTTGTCTTGAGAAATGGGTTTTTCGTTTTCAGCTGCTTTTGCAAGTTCTTTAGCTAAGTGACATTTACCATTACATTTTAGTTCTGGTTTAGCTTTGTTTTCACAAAGTTGCGTCGCAATATATTCATAATTCACCATGTAATCCAAAACTGGAATAATAGGTTTCGTCAGGAATAAGATTCCGATAATTATGAATATGATTTTTTTCACATTGCAAAAGTAATAATCAAAATGTTATTATATGTAACATTTGTTATGTTTCTAATAAAAAAAAACCACCCTTTTGGGCGGTTTTTCGAAGAATATAAATTTATTTTATTTCTCTTATTCCCATGTTATACAATGCAAATGCTTGAATATCTACTTGTTCGTTAATAATTGCTTCAGTAGATTTACCAGCACCATGACCTGCATTGGTATCAATTCTAATTAATACTGGATTTGGTCCTGTTTGTTTTGCTTGTAATTCGGCAGCAAATTTAAAACTGTGAGCCGGAACCACTCTGTCATCATGATCACCAGTTGTTACTAAAGTTGCCGGATATTGTACACCAGCTTTTACGTTATGAACGGGAGAATATGCTTTTAAATAATCGAACATTTCTTTGCTTTGTTCACTTGTTCCGTAATCGTAAGCCCAACCAGCACCAGCTGTAAACGTATGATAACGTAACATGTCTAAAACTCCAACTTGTGGAATGGCTACTTTCATTAAATCTGGACGTTGAGTCATGGTTGCACCCACTAATAAACCTCCGTTTGAACCACCTTTAATAGCTAAATAATCAGATGAAGTATATTTCTCTTTAATTAAATATTCGGCCGCAGCAATAAAATCGTCAAATACATTTTGCTTTTGCATTTGTGTCCCTGCATCGTGCCACTTTGTTCCGTATTCACCACCTCCACGTAAGTTGGCAACAGCATAAACACCACCGTTTTCCATCCATACGGCATTAGCAATGCTAAAACTTGGAGTTAAACTAATATTGAATCCACCATAACCATATAAAATAGTTGGGTTTTTACCATTCAATTCTGTTCCTTTTTTATAAGTAATAATCATGGGAACTTTTGCACCATCTTTTGATGTGTAGAAAACTTGTTTTGATTCGTAATCTTCCGATTTGAAATCTACTTTTGGTTTGTTGTACACTTTTGATGCTCCAGATTTTGGATCAAATTCGTAGATTGTACCAGGAGTTACATAATTTGTAAATGAATAATACAAAGTAGTTTCTTCTTTCTTACCTCCAAAACCACCTGCAGTTCCTATACCTGGTAATTCAATTTCACGAATTAATTTACCTTCGTAATCATATTGTTTAATTTGCGAAACAGCATCTTTCATATATTCGGTAAAAATATAACCTCCACCAGTTGAAGGCGATAAAACATTTTCAGTTTCAGCAATGAAATCAACCCAATTCTCTTGATGAGGTTTAGCTAAATCAAACGTTACAATTCGTTTATTTGGTGCTTTAAAGTCTGTTGAAACGTAGAATTTAGTGCCAATATTATCAATTACATCACTATTGCTATCAAAATTATTTACAATGTTTACAATTGGACCATTTTTAGTCAAATCTTTAATGTACAATTCATTTCCGTTTGTAGCATTTGCAGCAGAAATTACCAAGTAATTTTCATCTTCAGTAACATAACCGCCAACGTATCTTCTTTTTTCATTTAAGCCAAAAATAACTTTGTCCTCGGTTTGTTTAGTTCCAAGTTTGTGATAGTACAATTTATGCTGGTCTGTTTTAGCAGAAAGTTCGCTTCCTTTTGGTTTGTCATAACTCGAATAGTAAAAACCATCATTTTTATACCAAGACATTCCGCTAAACTTAACATCTACAATGGTGTCGCCTATAATTTCCATGGTTTCAGTATTTACAACAATTACTTTTCTCCAGTCGCTACCGCCTTCAGAAATAGCATAAGCAGCTAAAGAGCCGTCTTTTGTAAAGCTCAAGCCACCAAGTGAAGTGGTTCCATCTTTAGAAAATGTATTTGGATCTAAGAATATTTCTTCTTTACCACTTTCGTTTTTTCTGTATAAAACCGATTGATTTTGTAAACCATCATTTTTATAGAAATAGGTAAATTTTCCTTCTACAAATGGAGCGGAAATTTTTTCGTAGTTCCAAAGTTTTTCCATTCTTTCTTTAATTTTGCTACGGAATGGAATTTTATTTAAATAACCAAAAGTAACTTCGTTTTCGGCTTTTACCCAGGCTTCTGTTTCTGCACTTCTGTCGTCTTCTAACCAACGATACGGATCTTTAATTTGTTCACCAAAATAAGTATCTACTGTGTCTACTTTTTTAGTGATAGGATATTGTACACTCATGTCAATTTCTTTAATTTCATCTTTTTTACAAGCTACAATTGTTGTAACAGCTAAGATTAGTGAAATAGATTTTTTCATCTGTTGTTGTTTTTGATTGTAAACAAAAATAGGAATTTGATTTTGAGTAACTTGTTAATTAAAACTCAAAATTGAAACCCAAAACAATATTTCGCCCCATATTTGGAATGCCATCGGCTTTTAACCTAGATAAATGCGAAATATACGTTTTGTTAAAAAGGTTTTGTCCGTTTAAGCTAAAACTTATCAGGTTTTTATTCCAATTAAATTTCCCTCCAAAACCTAAATTTACTAGAGTATAATCGGGAGTTTTGGTTTCAAAATTACTTACATTATTTTGTTGGAAATTATAATTTATTTGAGAAGAAATAAACCCTTTTTTAAGCCAATTGCCCAATTTGAATTCTGCTTTTAAATTGTTTTTCCATTGATTTGCTGGAATTAATGATAAATAGTTATTGTTTTCTTGTTTGCCAATTACCATTTCGAAACTACTTGTATAATGTAACCAATCTAGAGGATGCGGATGAATATGAATTCCAGTTTCGCCACCATATAAGGCAGCATTGTTTTGTACATACTCAAAAACAAAATTATCATCAATCATGTTTCCTGTTGGACTGATATAGATATAATTGTTGATGTGGTTGTAAAATCCGTTGATGAAAAAGTCAAAATGTTCGTTATCGTATTCTAAATTAACATCGATTTGAAAGTTTTGTTCGTTTTTTAAGTTTTGATTACCAATTTCATATCGATTACTTCCTTCATGTACACCATTTGAAGTTAATTCGGCTAAATTTGGCGCTCTAAAACCTGAAGCTAAGTTAATTCGAGAGATAATTTTCTCTGTGATATTAGTTTTATAACCTAATGCAAAATTAAAACTGTTAAATTGTTTGTCAATTGCTTCAAAATAACCTTCGTTTCCAAAAATTCCATGAGTAGAAGTATTTAAATTTCTGTTATCGAATCGAATTCCTGCTTGAATTACATTAGATTTCCATTCATAATTTGAAGTAATAAATGAACCAAAATCTTTAACTGTTGCATCAGGAATTAATAATTCTTCTCCAAAGTTTGAATTGGTTTGATGCATTCCTTGTACACCAATTATGGTTTCAATATTTTTCCATTTCGGAAAGAAATATTTTACATTATAACTAGCTGTTTTTAATTTCATATGAAGTGCAATTTCATTAGCATCTTCTAATTCCTTTCTGTTATTGAATGTGTAACCAAAATCGGCTTCTAGTTTAGAATTTTTGAAGAAAACTTTTTGGTTCCAACTCAACAAATGATTATCAATATCTTGTTTTGGATACAACGGATTTCTAAAACCTGAGTTTTCAATGTCTTCTTCTGGCAATCCTAAATTTAAATTGTTGTAGTTATATCGAACATCAGTTGAAAAGTGTGAATTAGCATAACCAATTCCGTATTTTAGATCTTTTTCAATGGAACGAGTATTAATAATTCTATCGCCTGAAGGAATCTTGTAATCGGCTTGTGAATTGTAATTAGCACGAATTAAAAATTTCCAATTGCTTGGGGTGTTTTTGTAGCCAAATGAAGTATTTGTTCCTTGAGTATTACTTGAAAATTGTTGAATTAATGAAACTTTTGAATCTTCTAATGAAGCATATTTTTCAGGATTGAAGTATAAAACACCACCAATAGCATCGGAACCGTATAATAATGAAGCTGGACCTTTTATTACTTCTACGCTTTCAATTCCCGATGCGCTTAAACCTAATCCGTGTTCATCTCCAAATTGTTGGTTTTCTAATCGAACGCCTTGTGCGTAGGTTACAACTCGGTTTGAGCTTAAACCACGAATTACAGGTTTTCCTATAGAAGTTCCTGTTGAAATTTGGCTCACACCAGGAATTGATGTCACTCCGTCCATTAGAGAAACTGCTCCTTTTTCTTGTAAATCATCTATTGAAGCGTGTTCAACTTTCATTACATTTTGTGATTGAATTTTATTGAATGAAGTAGAAACAATGACTTCATCTAAATGTTGCTCACTTTCGTTTAATGTAAAGTTGATTTCGGTTGTTTCGGTTGTATTTATTTTTTGAGTTTTTTGTTCGTAACCATATAAATAAACTACTAAAGTAACAACTCCTTTTGGAGCATTTTTAAATTGATAATTACCATTAATGTCGGTTTCGGTATAATCGTTATTTTCAACTAGATGAATAGCAACATTTTGTAAAACTTCATTGTTACTAGAAGTAATAGTTCCTTTTAAAATATTTTGAGAATAGGTAATTGAGGTTACTAACATTAACCCTATGATATATAGAAATTTGTTCATTTTATTAAGTTTAATTCATGTAAAAATTATCAATACTTTAGTCTAAAGTTTGATGTAAAAAAACAGATATTAAACTTGTGCAGGTGGGCCGCGATGAGAAAATAAACTTCCACAAAAGAAAGAAGTTGATTCTTTTACACTGAAAGAATACGGGCTTTCTTTGAAGAATGTGTAATGTTTAAAACTGAAAATTTCAGTTTTTAAGAATGAAGTAAATTTAAAATCACAAATAGGACAATCGTCTTTTTCTGTTACAGTTTTTGTTCTACTTGTAAATGATTTTTCAGTTTTAGGTTTTTTTAAATCTGAATCGTGATGATGAGAAAAAGCATGCACCGATTGGTAACTCACTGCAAATAATACAGCGAACATTAAAAATAGGTTTATAAATAGATACTTTTTCTTCATTAATGCAAATTTAGTTTTTTTTAATTAATATTCTAGTATATTTGTTTTTTGTAACGTTTAACAATATATTTAAAAATGAAAAAATTATTTCTAATTGCTTTAACGGCAATGTTCATTTCATGTAGTAGTGATGATGATTCAAACAGTTCAAATTCTTCAAGCGATGTAGCTTATTTTACTGCAACTGTTGATGGAGCAAGTTTCAACTACAGAGAAAACAATTCAAGTTCACCTTCTCATTATCATTCATTTGGTTATGGTTTTAACGGTAATGGATTTGACAAATCGTTTTATTATTCAGCTTACATTTTACCAAGTACAACATTTTCATATTATCCTTCTATTGATGTAACGTTACACAATATGTTCGTTAGTACGAGTGAATCTGCAGAAACTGATGCATTCTATGGATTGTTTAATACGTTACCTACAAATTATATTTCGTATGATGACGATAGTAATTGGGTTAAAGGAATTAGTGTAACTTACATAGATCAAAATGAAGTATTTTACACATCTTTAGCAGGAAGTCAAGCGGGTAGTTCTATAACTTTTAGTAACCCTACAAACGGTTATGATGGAAACTTACAAACTGTTACAGTTACAGGAACAGTAAACTGTAAATTATATAATTCAGAAGATGTAACAGATTATAAAACAGTTACCAATGGTACATTTAAATTAATATTTAGAGAATATTATTAATAGAAAAAAGCGCCTCAATTGAGGCGCTTTTTTTATAGTAAGTTATTTTCAACTAAATATTCTGCAATTTGTATAGTGTTTGTTGCGGCACCTTTTCTCAAGTTATCAGCTACAATCCACATATTTAATGTATTAGGCTGACTTTCATCTCTTCTAATTCGTCCTACAAAAACATCGTTTTTACCTTCGGCAAATAATGGCATAGGGTAAGAGAACGCCTCTAAATTATCTTGAACGGTAACTCCAGGAGTTTCGCTTAATAATGTACGAACTTCATTTAAGTCAAAATCATTCTCAAATTCTATATTTACAGCCTCACTATGACCGCCAACAACAGGAATTCTTACAGCAGTAGCAGTAACCGCAATAGTATTATCGTTTAATATTTTTTTAGTTTCACGAACTAATTTCATTTCCTCTTTTGTATAGCCATTTTCTTCAAAAACATCACATTGAGGAATGGCATTACGGTGAATTTGGTACTTATAAGCCATTTCGCCTTTTACTCCATTGTATTCATTTTCTAATTGCTCTACAGCTTTAACACCTGTTCCTGTAATAGATTGATAAGTAGAAACAATAACTCTTTTAACTTTGTACTTTTTATGTAATGGGGCTAATGCCATTACCATTTGAATAGTAGAACAGTTTGGATTTGCTATAATTTTATCTTCTTTTGTTAATACTGATGCATTGATTTCTGGTACTACTAATTTTTTTGTTTCATCCATTCGCCAAGCAGAAGAGTTATCAATTACAGTTGTGCCAACTTCAGCAAATTTTGGAGCCCAATCTAATGAAGTTTGGCTACCAGCCGAAAATAGTGCAATATCTGGTCGCATTTCAACTGCTGTTTGTAAGCCAACAACTTTATAAACTTTTCCATTCCATTCAATTTGTTTTCCAACTGATTTTTCTGATGCAACGGGAATTAATTCGGTTACTGGAAAGTTTCTTTCTTTTAAAACTTTAAGCATTATTTCGCCTACCATTCCGGTAGCGCCTACAACAGCTATTTTCATTACTACATAATTTTGTTATGCAAAAGTATTGAATAAAACATACTTAAAAAATGTGATTTAAAAATTTTGTAATTTTTTAAGAGTTTACAGGAATATGTAAAAAAAATACCCCGCTTTTTAAACGGGGTTTAGTTAGAATATATAGTGTAGCATTAAGTGACAGAATTATTTTTTTAATAAATCTCTAATCTCTGCTAATAATTCTTCTTGTGTTGGTCCTGATGGAGCAGCTGGAGCAGGTTCTTCTTTTTTCTTCATTGCATTAACCGCTTTTACAATCATAAACATAACAAATGCAACGATGATGAAATCAATTAAATTTGTTAAGAATTCTCCCCACATAACAGCAACTTCTCCTTCGATTACACCTTCGGTATTAGGTTTACCTTCTGTAATTACATATTTTAAATCTTTAAAATCAGATTGGAAAATTAAACCAATTAAAGGTGAAACAATTCCACCAGTGAAAGATGAAACTACCTTGTTAAATGCAGCTCCCATTACGAAACCTATACCAATATCGATAAGGTTTCCTTTCATTGCAAATTCTTTAAATTCTTTTAGCATAATGATTAGTTTTATTATTTTAAATCAATACGAATTTAATAAAAAAATAGAAAAAATGTTAATTTTTAAAAAAGATCCTTTTAACACGTTGCGAAATACTAGTCAATATTTCATAAGGAATTGTATCTAAAGTTTTTGCCATTTCAACTACAGTTGGGTTTTTACCAAAAATGATAACTTCATCCCCTTCTTGACAATCGATATTGGTAATATCTACCATGAGCATGTCCATACAAACATTCCCTAAAATGGTAGCTTTTTGATTTTTGATAGAAACAAAACCTTTTTCATTTCCCCAAGCTCTTCTAATTCCGTCTGCGTAACCAATAGGAATTGTAGCAATTTTCATGTGGTTGGTAACCCTGAATTTTCTACCGTAACCTATACTTTCTTCGGGAGAAACTTCTCTGATTTGAGAAATAATACTTTTTAAAGTACTAACATTTTGAAGTTTTTGGTTTTCTTCATCTGAGTTTCCTACGCCATATAAACCAATTCCTAAGCGAACCATATTTAATTGAAATTCTGGATAATTAAAAATACCCGAAGTGTTTAAAATATGTTGAATTGGCTTTGCTTTTAAGTTCTCAATAATTAGTTCGCTAGCTTCTGTATAGCGCTTGAATTGTTCTAGAGTGAATTTTCTAAACGAAGTATCGTCAGATGTAGCTAAATGAGAGAAGATACTTTTTACTTCGACCAAATTTGTTTCTTTAAGAATTGCAATGAGTTGTTCTAATTGCGGTTTTTCAAAACCTAATCGATGCATACCTGTATCTATTTTAATATGGATAGGGTAAGAGGCAACATTTTTTTGTTGGGCTATTTTTACAAACTCATTTAACTCATTTATAGAATAAATTTCGGGTTCTAAATCATAAGCAATCATAGTAGAAAAACTATGAATTTCTGGATTCATAACCATAATTGGAATGCTAATTCCTGCTTTTCTTAGCTCAACACCTTCATCAGCAAAGGCTACTCCTAAATAATTAACCTTTAAATGCTCTAAAAGTTTTGCAATTTCAAACCCGCCATTTCCATAGCCAAATGCTTTTACCATTACCATAATTTTGGTTTCTGGTTTAAGTTTAGATTTGTAAAAGTTAAGATTATTTGTTAATGCATCAAGATCAATTTCTAAAACTGTTTCGTGTTTTTTTTCTTCAAGTAACACAACAATTTCATCAAAATTAAAACTACGAGCGCCTTTAATTAAAATGGTTTCGTTTTGAAATGATTGCGTATTAAATTGCTTTAAAAAATCTATCGTAGAATTAAAAGAAATAACATTTGGTAAATCTTTTAAATAACTTGAAATAGTTTCACCAATAACAATAATGCGATCTATATTGTTGTTTTGAAGTACACGCCCCACTTTTTCATATAAAACATCAATAGGTAATCCACTTTGAAAAACATCTGAAAGAATAATGGTTTTTTTCTTGTGTAATTTTTGTTGTTCTAAAAAGTCTAGTGCAATTTTAATGGACTGATAGTCTGAAGAATATGAATCATCTATTAAAACGCAATTATTAATTCCTTTTTTGGCTTCTAATCTAATTTCGACTGGAAATAATTTCGGAATTCGCTCTATAATTTTTTCTGTGGGAATCTTTAAATATAGCAAAGTTGTTATACAGGTTGCAATATTTTTTAGGCTAATTTCATCTTGAAAGGGAACAGTAACTTCAAAATGGAAATTATTAAAAATGACTTTTAATTGATTTTCTAATTTTTTATAAAAAACGGTAGCATTTTCATTTGAAAAGCTCCATGTAAAAGCATTGTTTTGTAAAAGTTTTTCTATTTCGTTATTTGCTTCAAGAATAACTGTTTTGCAATTTTTAAATAGCGAGAGTTTTTCTTCAAGTTTCTCTTTTTCCGAAGTAAAACCTTCAGCATGGGCAGTTCCAAAATTTGTTAAAATACCAATAGAAGGTTCAATAATTTGTTCTAAAATTGGCATTTCGCCTTTTAACGAAATCCCAGCTTCAAAAATTCCTAAATTATGATTTTCGTTGATTCCGAAAATTGATAAAGGAACACCAACTTGTGAATTGTAACTTTTCGGACTTCTTACAATAGAAAAATCAGGACTTAATAAAAAATTTAGCCATTCTTTTACTATAGTTTTTCCATTACTTCCGGTAATTCCTATAATTGGAAAATTAAAAAGACTTCTGTAATATTTTGCGGTTTGCTGCAATGCAATTTTAGTGTCTGAAACAATAATGAAATTTGCTTTTTGTTCTAAACCTTCTGGAATAAATTCTACTACAAAATATTGAACACCTTTGCTAATTAGTGTTTTAATATATTCGTGCGCATCATGGTTTAAACCTTTTAAGGCAAAAAAAAGTGTGCCGGTACTATTTTGTAACGATCGGCTGTCTATAGATACATTTTCAATTGTAAAATTATTAAAAGTACCAACTGTTTTTGCGTCTAAAATGGAAATAATATGAGGTAGTGAAAAAGTCAAATTATTTATTTTCTTTTTGCGATTTCATAGCTTTAAAAAATGCAGCTCTACTCAATGGTTCATATTCTTCAGTCTCACCTAAAAGAACTAAACTATCATTTTGCGTTTTTCGGTAACTGTAATTAGCTAAGTTTCCGGTTCTAGTACAAACTGCATGAACTTTGGTTACATATTCGGCAGTTGCCATTAAAGCAGGCATTGGTCCAAACGGATTTCCTTTAAAATCCATATCTAAACCAGCTACAATTACTCGAATCCCAGAGTTAGCAAGATCATTACAAACCGCAACAATTTCATCATCAAAAAATTGTGCTTCGTCAATTCCTACCACATCACAACCTTGAGCAAGAATACGAATGTTTTCAGCTACAGGAACTGGTGTAGAACGAATTTCGTTTGAATCATGAGAAACTACCATTTCATCATGATAACGTGTGTCGATAGCGGGCTTAAAAATTTCAACTTTTTGTTTAGCAAATTGGGCACGTTTTAGTCGGCGAATTAATTCTTCTGTTTTACCAGAAAACATGGATCCGCATATAACTTCTATCCAGCCAAATTGTTCTTGTTGATTTACTGTATTTTCGAGAAACATTTTGTATCTTTCGAGTCGATTAAAATTGTATTTATACTACTTTTGTGTAACAAAACAAAAATAGTGAAAAACCTATCACAAATTCAATAGCAATCCATAAAGTTATGAAGAAAAAATTAGAAGGCGAATTGATTAGCATTGCGCACCGCGTATTAAAACTTAAAAACCGTTCTGAAACAATTCAATTGCAAGAAGAAGCAAAAAAGTTATATGAACAACTAACAATTTTGAGATTCTATGAAGAAAATATTGAATTAGTAGAGAAGGAAATCGATGCCGAAAAATTTGAACAAGTTTTAGGAGCTTTAGATGTAAATTTAAATTCAGAACCTGAAGTAGATACTTTGGAAACAAAAGATATCGTAGCAGAATTTGCTGAAGAAATGGAAGAACCAATCGCTGATTTAGAAGAAAATGTTGAGGTTTTTGTGGAAGAAGTTGAAGAAGAACAACCGCAACAAGAAGAAAATGCAGTAGTTGAAGCTAAAGAAACAGCTGAAGAAATTCAGCCACAAGCGGCTTTATTTGATGATGTTTTTGCAGCAAGTTACAAAGAAATAGACTTTGTAAAAGTTGAAGATGTTCCTGCAGAAGTAGAGAAGGTTGCAGAAACTACTTTTGAAAAAGTTGAGGAAGTTGTAGAGCCAGTTTCTGAGGTCGCTTTTGAAAAAGTTGAAGAAATTAAAGAAGAAGTAAAAGAAGAAATAGTTATTCAAAAAACACCTGAAGTTATTTTTGAAGAGCCTCGAACAATGTCTTTAAATGATAGGTTAAATAAAGGCGGGATCAATATTGGACTTAATGATAGAATTGCTTTCGAGAAAAAACTTTTTAATGGAAGTACAGACGATTATAATAGAGTATTGTCGCAATTAAATACTTTTGAATCATTTGAAGAAGCTAAAGGATTTATTGAAGATTTCGTAAAACCAGATTACGATAATTGGAACGGAAAAGAAGAATTTGAAAGTCGTTTCTTAGAATTTGTGGAGAAGAAGTTTAATTAGTTTGTCGTTTATGGTTTGTAGTTCGTTTTACAGCGATATTTTACTAATTATAAACAATAAACGTTTAACCACAAACAAAAATAAATGGGTAAACTATATATTGTACCAACACCAATAGGCAATTTAGAAGACATGACTTTTAGAGCTATTAACGTTTTAAAAGAAGCCGATTGTATTCTGGCCGAAGACACACGCACTAGCGGTAAATTATTGAAACATTTTGAGATTGGAACACCTATGCAAAGTCACCACATGCACAACGAACACAAAACCGTTGAAAATTTGGTAAAACGCATGCAAGCCGGAGAAACCATTGCTTTAATTAGCGATGCAGGAACACCAGCCATTTCCGATCCTGGTTTTTTATTAACGCGTGCTTGTGTTGAAAATGGAATTGATGTAGAATGTTTACCAGGTGCAACGGCTTTTGTGCCCGCTTTAGTAAATAGTGGCTTGCCAAATGATAAGTTTGTTTTCGAAGGTTTTTTACCCGATAAAAAAGGTCGTCAAACCCGTTTTTTAGCGTTAGCCGAAGAAACCCGAACGATGATTTTTTATGTTTCACCACATAAACTGAATAAAACCTTAGCCGAATATGTGCAATATTTCGGTGCCGATAGACCGGTTTCGGTTTCAAGAGAATTATCAAAACTACACGAAGAAACCATTCGCGGAACTGCCGAAGAAGTATTAAAACATTTTGAAGCCAAACCTGCAAAAGGCGAAATTGTAGCTTGTGTTGGCGGAAAGAGTTTAAAGTAATTTTGATGAATAAAAAATCGAAAATTTTACTTCTAATATTTGTTTTTGCAACATTGCTCGGAATTATGATTATTAAATTAGGATTTGAGCAGATCAAATCTTATTTTATTATAATCGGCGCTATTTTATTAGCTATTGGATTAGTTTGTGCAGTTAAGCTATACAATGACGATTGAGTTTAATTTAAAAATTAAAGTTTTAAAATGACAACACACACAGTAACTACAACTTGGAAAGGCAAAATGCAATTTGAATCTACTAACCCAAGTGGAGAAACATTTTTAATTAATGCTGCTGCCGAGCATGGTGGAGAAGGTGCAGGTTTGCGTCCAAAAGCTATGATGTTATCGGCTTTAGCGGGTTGTTCAGGTTTAGATGTAGCTTCTTTAATTGAAAAAATGAAGTTAGAAGTCGACGATTTCAAAATTGAAACCATTGCCAATTTAACCGAAGAACATCCAAAAGTGTATGACGCTGTTACAGTGGAATATCATTTTTATGGCACTAATTTAAACGAAGCCAAATTACAACGCGCTGTAGATTTATCCGTAGAAAAATACTGTGGTGTAATGGAAATGTTCCGTCAGTTTGCGAAAATTGACATTAAGGTTTTGTTTCATAAATTGTAACCATTGTCATTTCGACCAAAGGGAGAAATCACATCAAGAAAAATATGGATGAGTTTAATCCACAACTAGGTTTTCATTCCTATCATGTTTATATCATTACCAATAAATATAGATCGACTTTTTACATTGGTATGACAAATAATTTGAAAGGAAGATTGTTACAACACAAAGAAAATTTAGAAACTGGTAATAAAACTTTTGCTTCAAAATATAATCTGGAATTTCTAGTATATTATGAAAAATTTGTTTGGGTAGAAGAAGCGATTGAAAGAGAAAAAGAATTGAAAAAATGGAGAAGAGACAAAAAACTAGAATTAATAAAACGTTTTAATCCTAGTTTTGAATTTTTGAATCATCATTTTATTTAATCGGATAATGTGATTTCTCACTATGTTCGAAATGACAAAAAAGAGAGTAAATTTACTCCACTTCCAAATCCACAAAAGAAAACGTATTGCCGCTAAACAATCCTTTATCCGAAAGTTTTAAGTCGGGGATCACTAATAACGCCATAAACGAAAGTGTCATAAATGGTGCTTTTAATGGGCTTCCTAAGGCTTTTGCCATTTGGTCAATTTCTTGATATAGTTTTCCAGTGGTCCAACCGTCTTTATCACTAATAATTCCCGCAACAGGAAGCGGTAAAACTTTTTGTTCGTTTCCGTTTACAGCACAAACGCCGCCTTTGTTTTCAATTAGTAAATTAACGGCTTTGCAAATTTCTTCATCCGAAGTTCCAACGGCAACAATATTATGGCAATCATGCGCAACTGAACTCGCAATAGCGCCTTTTTTCAATCCGAAATTTTTAATAAATGCCATTGCTGGTGTTGTGTCTTGATAACGATTGACAACCGTCATTTTTAGAATATCATCAGTTGTATTGGAAACTAAATTTCCATCTTGAACGAAAGAAGTATGATGAATTTCATTGGTAATCAATTGGCCTTCTAAAGCTTCAATTACTCTAATTGTTGTAGCCGAATTTTTAACTTCAAAATCTTCTGTTTTTTTCAAAGAAGTGTTGAAATTATTTGGTGTTTCAAAATCGACATGAGCTACTTTAGACGTTCCGTTTTCAGCGACTAATTCGCCATTAATATACGTTTGTTGTACTTTGAAATCAACTAAATCTTCCACTACGATAAAATCAGCAAAATCGCCTTCACGTAAAATTCCAACATTCATATTGTAATGATGTACCGGATTGATACAAGCCGCTTGCAAGACTTTAAAAACATCCATTCCTTTTGCAACAGCTCGTGCGCAAAGTGCATTAATGTGACTCACAATCAAATCGTCGGGGTGTTTATCATCCGAACAAAACATCATGTTCTCGAAATGTTCGGGCAATAAATCGATTAACGCTTCAAAATTTTTAGCGGCACTTCCTTCGCGAATAATTACTTTCATGCCTAAAGATAGTTTTTCAGCAGCTTCGTCATACGTAAAACATTCGTGATCGGTTGTAATTCCAGCTGAGATATATTTTTTCACTGCATCGCCTCGTAAACCCGGAGCGTGACCGTCGACAGGTTTGTCGAAATGTTTTGCCCAAGCAATTTTTTTCATTACTTCTTCGTCGTCAAACAAAACGCCGGGGTAATTCATCATTTCCGCTAAATAGTGAATATCTGGTGAAGCCAAAAGTTCTTTAATGCCTTCCGAATCAATAACTGCACCTGCAGTTTCAAAAGAAGTCGCCGGAACACACGATGGCGCTCCAAAATGAAATTTCAAAGGTACTTTTTTGCTGTTTTCAATCATGTAATACACGCCATCTTTTCCTAAAACATTGGCAATTTCATGTGGATCGGAAATGGTTCCAACAGTTCCGTGTAAAACAGCCAGTTTCGCAAATTCAGAAGGAACTAACATCGAACTTTCAATGTGAATGTGAGCATAAATAAATCCTGGCATGATGTAGCTTTTCACGTTGTGTTCTTTTTCTACAATCGATTTTATTTTGCCATTTTCTTAAGTAAATTCTCATGAATAAATTCGTTTATTTTCTATG
>JAIXHM010000052.1 GCA_030145825.1 Flavobacterium sp. | reverse complement strand
GAACCAGGAGAGGTTTTTGTACACAGAAATATTGCAAATATGGTTGTACATAGTGATATGAACATGTTAAGTGTACTCGATTATGCTGTAAATGCCTTAAAAGTTAAACATGTTATTGTATGCGGACATTATGGTTGTGGTGGAGTAAAAGCAGCTATGGGAAATAGTTCAATTGGAATTATTGATAATTGGATTCGCCACATAAAAGATGTGTATAGATTGCATAAAGATGAGTTAGATGCTGTAGAAAATGAAAAAGAACGTTTTAATCGTTTTGTTGAAATAAATGTTAGAGAACAAGTGCTAGATTTAGCCAAAACATCAATAGTGCAATCTGCTTGGAAAAATGGACAAAAATTACACCTTCACGGTTGGGTTTATGGGTTAAATTCGGGCTATGTTACCGATTTAAATGTGAATTTTAGTTCAAACGAAGATTTAGACGAAGTGTACCAATTATATTTTGGAAAATAATTAATCTTCTAAGTTTTCATTAAAAGCAGAAGGTAATAATTGCGGAATATATTTAATTAAAATAGGCAATAAAATGCCTCCACCTGGAAGTAAAAAAATGGTTAATGATGGTATGGTTTTACAAATATCTAATAATTGTTTTTTTACTTTCTTTTTTTCGTTTGTATCTAAATCTCTAGTTGTAGATTGCGCTAATAATAGCATTAATTCTTTGCTTTCCGATATTTCTTTTATTAACCTGTTTTTATTTCTATTAATAAGTTTTGCAACCGTTTTATTGGTTTGGTCATAAAAATGCTTAACCGGATTTGAATAATTAAAATAAGGAATTTCATCTTTATATTTTTCAATAAAAAGATCAATATTGGCACAACTTTCCGTTAAATTATCCTGAGGTAGATCTAGTTTTTTAGAAATGTTATTTAAGAAAACAACTTCTTTTTCTTCTAATTTTTTATCGCTCCAAAGTGCCATTTCAGTTAAATCTAACAGATACATTTTTTCAATTAAATAACTGAAGTTTTCAAACTTTAAATCGTCAATTTCAGTATTCTCTAGTATCGAAATTTTATTGAAACGCAAAGAATTTTCAAATACTTTTATGAGTAATTCGTCGTATTTACTTTTGTTTTCTTTTACTTGAAATGCTAATGTAACAATTTGGATACAGCACATTTCTAAATCTTTTATATATTTTGAAGAAATGGTTTTGTGTATTAAATAGTAATGAAATGCTAAAACATCTATGAATAGAAGTGCATTTGTAATAATATGCGTAAAGTTTTTACTAATGAAATTAGCATTAGTTTGAATTCTATTATTGATAATGGCTTCAACTTTTCCTGCAATGTTTCCTTCGGGTAATAAATTCTTTAAAAACTTATAATTTTCATGCTGAATAATCTTGTAAAAATCTTTAACCGCAATAATAAAATTAGCTTCATTTGTATCCTCTTCAGTTATGCAATAAACATTGTATAAAGCATTGAGCAGTGCTATTTTAGTAATTTCATCTTGAGAATATTCAGTTAAAGAAATTTCTTCTTTTAAAGGAATACTTACAATATGGCCATAGATAAACCCAGAGGTTCTTAATTGCTCATAATAGGCTTTATAATCTTTATTGAAATCAATGAAATTATCTTTGTTCTCAATAAAAAATTTATCAATCCAGCCGTTTATAGATGGGTTTATCATGTTTATCTAAATGTTGAAACAAATTTAAAAAAAACTTCAACTATCCATGTTAAATTTGCGAAACTATTTTTATCTTGCCTAAAAAGACAAACTATGAACTTTGCTATTATAAGCACTATTTGTGTGTTATTACTATTAGCTTATTTTTTTACAGTAACTTCATCAAAGACAAAAATTCCTTCGGTGATTTTATTGCTATTATTAGGTTGGGTTGTTAGGCAATCTACTGAAGTTTTACATATTTTAGTACCAGACTTAAATCCATTACTACCATTTTTTGGCACTATTGGTCTGGTTTTAATTGTGCTAGAAGGTTCACTTGAACTCGATTTGAACAAACGAAAATTGCCTTTTGTAGGGAAAACTTTTGTAACGGCAATTGTTCCTTTAGTTATTACAGCTTTTGCAATAGGGCATTTTTTCTATTTTTTTTTAGATTCGACTTATAAAAATGGATTAATTAATGCGATTCCTTTATGTATAATAAGTAGTGCTATTGCAATTTCTAGCGTTGGTAATTTAAATGTATTTAATAAAGAATTTGCCATTTACGAATCGAGTTTGTCTGATATTATTGGAGTTTTATTTTTTAATTTCCTTGCTTTAAATGCCGTTATTTCAATAGAAACTGTCGGACATTTCGCGCTACAAATTTTAATTATGCTTGTTATATCTTTTATTGCGACAGCATTTTTAGCATTTTTATTAAGTAGAATTGATCATCATGTAAAGTTTATTCCCATTATTCTTTTCATTATTTTAATTTTTGCAATCTCTGAAATTTATCATTTACCGGCATTAATTTTTATTATGTTGTTTGGACTTTTCATGGGTAATTTTGATGAATTAGAACGCTTTAAAATCATTCAGAAACTCAAACCCAGAATGCTTGATAAAGAAGTTGGTAAATTTAAAGAACTTATTATTGAGGCCGCTTTTTTAGTTCGTTCGTTATTTTTCTTGTTATTTGGTTTTTTAATGAAAACAGAAGATGTTTTAAATCCGCATACACTTGAATTAGCCATAGGAATTATTATTTTGATATATCTTGTAAGAGCAGCTCAATTAAAGCTTTTTAAAGTAAAATTAATGCCATTATTATTTATAGCACCAAGAGGTTTAATTACGATTTTATTATTTTTAAGTATTCCATTAGAAAGTAAAATTCCTTTGGTAAATAAAGCACTTATTATTCAAGTAATTGTAATTTCTGCTTTAATAATGATGATTGGACTTATTTTTAACAAGCAAGAACCAGATGAAAATAAGGTAAAGTTTGACGAATTAGAAAACGACGATAACGTACAATAAATAAAAAAGACTGTTTGAAAAAACAGTCTTTTTATTAAACAAACTAAACCAAAAACTTGCTTCCGTTATTAAAAGCAATATTTGTTTTCTGCAATTAATTTAGCAGCAATTTTATCTCTTAATGCCACAACATTTGGCATGTTTACATATTTAGTAAAACGACGTAATCCCATTAACATCATACGTTGTTCGTCGCCTTCAGCAAAAGAAACAATTCCTTCTTTTCCTTTTTGGCTAATAGTATCTACCGCATGGTATAAATACAATTGCGCCATTGCAATTTGTTCTTGAGCATTAGCTTCACCAACTTTTTTAGCCAATTTTTCAGTACGTAAAAGTGTACTTTCTGCCATATAAATCTCGATTAACATATCGGCAGCAGCCATTAATAATTGTTGGTGTTTGTCTAAATCGGGTCCAAATTTTTGAACAGCTGCACCAGAAACCATTAAGAATGCTTTTTTCAATTTAGCAATCATTTCTTTTTCTTCGGCAAATAATTCAGTGTAATCTGGTACATCAAATGAAGGAATACCCATTAATTCTTCAGCAACAGCCATAGCTGGACCTAATAAATCAACATGACCTTTCATTGCCTTTTTAATTAACATTCCCACTGAAAGCATACGGTTAATTTCGTTTGTACCTTCGTAAATACGAGCAATACGAGCATCTCTCCACGCACTTTCCATTGGTGCATCTTCAGAGAATCCCATTCCACCAAAAATTTGAATTCCTTCATCTGTACAATTTTGAACATCTTCAGAAACAGCAACTTTTAAAATAGAACATTCGATTGCAAATTCTTCAACACCTTTTAATTCAGCTTCTTGGTGTGTATTTCCTTCATTTACTCTAATATTGATTCTATTTTCAATATCTGCGGCTGCTCTGTAAGTGGCACTTTCTCCAGCATAAGCACTTGTAGCCATTTCTGCTAATTTAGCTTGAATAGCTCCAAAACTAGAAATTGGAGTTTTAAATTGAACTCTTTCATTAGCATAATTAACTGCAGTAGAAATTGTTCTTCTTTGCGCTTCTAAACAAGCTGCGGCTAATTTAATACGTCCTACGTTTAAAGCATTCATAGCTATTTTGAAACCTTCGCCACGACCTGCCAACATATTTTCTACCGGAACTTTTGTTTCGTTAAAGAAAACTTGACGAGTTGAAGAAGAACGAATACCTAATTTATGTTCTTCATCGCCTAAGGAAATTCCGTTTGATGGATCATTTTCTACGATGAAACCTGTAATATTTTTATCATCTTCAATACGAGCAAAAACAATAAATAAATTACAGAAACCAGCATTAGAAATCCACATTTTACCACCAGTAATTTTGTAGTGTGTTCCGTCTTCTGACAAAACAGCTTTAGTTTTTCCTGAATTTGCATCAGATCCAGCACCTGGTTCTGTTAAACAGTAAGCACCAAACCATTCTCCTGAAGCTAATTTTGGTACATATTTTTGTTTTTGTTCTTCAGTTCCGTATAATGTAATTGGCATGGTTCCAATTCCAGTATGTGCACCAAAAGCAGTTGAAAATGAACCTGTAGCGCCAGAAATATAATCACATACTAAAACCGTATTGATGAAGCCCATTTCCATTCCGCCATACGCTTCAGGAACGGCAACACTTAAATAACCTAATTCACCAGCTTTACGCATTACTTCTTCTGTAAGTGCATAATCTTTTTTCTCGAAACGCTCTTTATTTGGCCATAATTCTTTGTCTACGAATTCGATAACTGAATCACGCATCATAATTTGCTCTTCAGAAAAATCTTCTGGTGTGAAAACATCTTCACATTTTGTTTCTTTTACAAGGAATTGACCTCCTCTTAATATATCTGCCATAGTTTATAGATTTTGAGATGAAAGAAGCAAGAAACAAGATTTTTAATTTAATTTAGAAATGAATCCATGAATCATCTTCTGAAATTCAATTAATTTATTCTCTATTTCAATTGCTTTTTCGTCTGTTAAATATTTATTTTGTAATGCAATTAATAATTGTGTTTGTAATTCAAAAGAAGAACCTAAACTTATATTTAAAAAGTGTTTGAAATGTGTATTTTCTCTATTTGAACCTTCAGCAATATTTGAAGGCATAGAAATAGCGGCACGATTCATTTGACTTATTAATCCATAAACTTCATTTTTAGGAAAATCTAAACATAGGTTATGAATATCTGAAGCAATTTCCATTGCTAATATCCAAATTTTTAGATTTTTAAAGTTATGTTTCATCAGTCTTTTGTCTTTCTTCTTTTTTCTTTTCTCTATTCTTATTTTAAGAATTCATAAATGGCTGCAGCACCTTGTCCAGTACCCACACACATCGTTACCATTCCATATTTATTATTACGTAAACGCATTTCATCAAATAATTGGACTGCTAATTTCGCTCCTGTACATCCAAGAGGATGACCTAGTGCAATTGCACCTCCATTAACATTAATAATTTCTGGATTTAGATCTAATTCGCGAATTACAGCTAATGATTGTGAAGCAAACGCCTCGTTTAATTCAATTAGCTCAATATCTGATTGTTTTAAACCCGCTTGTTTTAATGCCTTTGGAATCGCTTTTACTGGTCCAATACCCATAATTCTTGGTTCAACACCTGCTGCAGCGTAATTCACTAAACGAGCAATAGGTTCAAGGTTTAATTCTTTTACCATTTCTTCACTCATTACTAAAACAAATGCAGCTCCATCACTCATTTGAGAAGAGTTACCAGCAGTAACGCTTCCATCAGCTGCAAATACAGGACGTAATTTAGCTAAAGCTTCAACAGAAGTTCCAGCTCTTGGACCTTCATCTTTAGTAACTGTATATGCAGTAGTTTCTTTTTTTCCGTTTTCGTTTACGAAAGTATGTTCAACTGTAATTGGAACAATTTGTTTGTCAAATTTACCTTCAGCTTGAGCTTTTAAAGCTTTCATGTGCGAATTGTAGGCAAACTCATCTTGATCTTCACGAGAAACATTAAATTGTTGCGCTACAGCTTCTGCAGTTAATCCCATTCCCCAATAATAATCTTCATGACCTTGAGCCGCTACTTTATAATCAGGAGTTGGTTTGTAACCACCCATTGGAATATAACTCATGCTTTCTGCACCACCTGCAATAATACAATCTGCCATTCCAGCTTGAATCTTTGCAGTTGCCATTGCGATAGTTTCAGAACCTGAAGCACAATATCTATTTACCGTAACACCAGGAACGTCTTCAATTTTTAATCCCATTAAAGAAATTAAACGACCTACGTTTAAGCCTTGCTCTGCTTCTGGCATAGCATTACCAACCATAACATCATCGATACGTGTTTTGTCAAAATTTGGCAATTCACTCATCATATGCTCGATTGTCTCTGCAGCTAGTTCATCAGGTCTTTTAAAGCGGAATACACCTTTTGGTGCTTTTCCAACCGCTGTTCGATATGCTTTTACTATATATGCTGTTTTCATGTTTTAGTTTCTTAATGGTTTTCCTTTAGTTAACATGTGTTGAATTCTCTCTAGAGTTTTACGTTCTGTTGTTAAACTTAAGAAAGCTTCTCTTTCTAAATCTAATAAGTATTGTTCGCTTACTAGTGTTGGTTCAGATAAGTCACCACCAGCCATTACATAAGCCAATTTGTTTGCAATCTTTTTATCGTGTTCAGAAATATATTTACCCGCTTCCATTTGGTCTGTTCCTACTAAGAACATACCTAAAGCTTGTTTTCCTAGCACTTTAATATCTTTTCTTTTTGCAGGTTGTGTATATCCTTGTTCTGCCATTTGTAATGCTACTTGTTTAGCGGTTGCAATTTGACGGTCTTTGTTTACGACTACAATATCTCTACCTTTTTGTAAAACTCCAGTATCGAAACCTTCGTAAGCTGATGTAGCTACTTTCGCCATACCAACGGTTAAGAAGTATTCTTGTAAAACATTTAATTCAACGTCGTTTTTACGGAAAGTATCTGCAGCGCGTAAAGCCATTTCTTTAGAACCACCACCACCTGGTATTAATCCAACACCAAATTCTACTAATCCAATGTATGTTTCAGCGGCTGCAACAGCTCTGTCGGCATGCATTGTTAGTTCACAACCACCACCAAGAGTCATTCCGTGTGGAGCAGCAATTACTGGAATAGCTGAATAACGGCAACGCATCATCGTATCTTGGAACATTTTGATGGCCATGTTCATTTCGTCGTATTCTTGTTCAACAGCTAACATAAAAATCATTCCTAAGTTGGCACCAACTGAGAAGTTTGCATCTTGGTTACCAATAACTAATCCGTTATAGCCTTTTTCAGCCATATCGATAGCTTTATTGATTCCTTGTAAAACTCCAGCACCAATAGAATTCATTTTAGAAGTGAATTCTAAGTTTAAAACACCATCTCCTAAATCAGTTATGATTGATTCGTTATTGTTCCAAACTTTTTTGCTTTCGCGAATATTATTTAAGATGATAAACGCATCTTGTCCAGGAATTTTTTCAGCAGATTTAGAAGGAATAGAGTAGAAGTATGTTGCTCCATCTTTTACTGAATAAAAAGATTTATTACCAGAAGCTAACATTTCAATTACCCAAGCAGCTGGTTCATATCCTTCAGCTTTCATTAATTCGATACCTTTTTCTACACCAACAGCATCCCAAATTTCGAATGGACCATTTTCCCAACCGAAACCAGCTTTCATAGCGTCGTCAATTTTGTAAAATGCATCTGTAATTTCAGGAATTCTGTTTGAACAGTAAGCAAACATTGCTGAGAAGTTTTTACGATAAAATTCTCCGGCTTTATCTTTTCCACCAACTAATACTTTGAATCTATTAATTGGCTTATCAATTGTTTTAGTTAATTCTAAAGTAGCGAAAGAAGCTTTTTTACTTGCACGATATTCTAAAGTATCTAAATCTAATGAAAGAATATCTTTTCCATCTTTTTTATAAAACCCTTGTCCTGTTTTACTTCCTAACCATTTATTTTCCATCATCGTATTGATGAAACTTGGAAGTTTGAATAATTCATGAGCTTCGTCGTTAGGACAGTTCTCATAAATACCGTTAGCAACATGTACTAAAGTATCTAAACCAACAACATCAACCGTTCTAAAAGTAGCCGATTTTGGACGACCAATTACGGGCCCCGTTAATTTATCAACTTCTTCAATAGTTAATCCCATTTCTTTTACTTGGTGGAATAAACTCATAATTCCGAAAATACCAATACGGTTACCAATAAAAGCTGGTGTATCTTTGGCAACAACTGAAGTTTTTCCTAAGAATTTTTCTCCATAACCATTTAAGAAATCTAAAACCTCTTGAGAAGTTTTGGGACCAGGAATAATTTCGAATAATTTTAAGTAACGCGCTGGGTTAAAGAAGTGCGTTCCACAAAAATGTTGTTGGAAATCTTCGCTTCTTCCTTCACTCATAAAATGAATTGGAATACCTGAAGTATTAGAAGTAATTAATGTTCCAGGTTTTCTATATTTTTCAACTTGTTCAAAAACCGTTTTTTTAATATCTAAACGTTCTACAACCACCTCGATAATCCAATCTACATCAGCAATTTTAGCCATGTCGTCAGTTGTATTACCAGTAGTAATTCTGCTAGCAAAACTTTGATGATAAATAGGAGATGGTTTAGATTTTAAAGCATTAGCTAAGTGTTCGTTAACAATTCTGTTTCTAACCGCTTTGCTTTCAAGGGTTAAACCCTTTTTTTGTTCAGCTTCTGTTAATTCTCTTGGAGCGATGTCTAAAAGTAAAACTTCGACACCAATATTGGCAAAGTGACAAGCTATGCCACTTCCCATAATTCCAGAACCAATAACAGCAACTTTTTTAATATTACGTTTCATACTTAATGGTTATATTATATTTTAGTTTCTAGTTCGTTAGTAAAAATTTTTTTATCGGAAATCATTTCATTAATCAGTTCTATAACTTCCATAAAATGATTTATTTTTTCTTCACTGATATTATTTTTTATAGTGTCGTTAAATCTTAAAACTGTTGCTTTGGATAATTCCCTTTTTTCTTTACCCTCTTTGGTTAAATAAATTAAAACGCCTCTACCATCTTCTGGATTTTTTTTTCTGGTAATTAAACCTTTTTCTTCCATTGATTTTAAAGTTCTGGTAAGACTTGTAGGTTCCATTCCCATTCTAGGTCCTAGAGTAGTTGAAGGTGTTCCATCTTCTTTGTCGATACTTAAAAGAGCGAATCCTGTAGCCATTGTAGCTCCATACTTAGTAGCTTCTTCGTTATACATTCTTGAAACAGCTTGCCAAGTTGCTCTTAAAGCATAATCTATTGTTTTATCTTTCATGAATAATTAACTAAAACGTTTTCAAATATAAAAAAAAATACTATGCATGCATAGTATTTTATAAATTATTTTATTTTTTTTAATATTATTGTAACACTTGGACTCCTAAATCGGTTGTTAATCCGGTTTGAACGATAACATTATCTATTGTTAATGGTAGGTAAGGAGTTTCGGGTGTAATAATTAGTGTGTAAGTCCCTGATTGTAATCCAGATAATTGAAATGCACCTTGTTCGTCAACTATTGTTGTAAATTCTTCTCCAGTTGACGAAATTGCTGTAACTGTAGCATTTATTCCTGAAATTGAAATTGAGCCTGTAATGGTTCCAGTAACTTGAACATCTACAACTCGTAATACAGGTTTTAGTGTATAACCACCATTACCTTCTTCAACAATTGATTGATGCGCATCAAAATCAATTAATAATGTATTGTCTACATTAGCTAATAATTGTTGGTGAACATTTAGTTTTAATCCCGATTGTTCCGCACTTGGAGTGCTTAAAGGGTAAGTTTGTCCGTCTACTACAATTGAATTATTAGGTCCTAAAATTAAACGCACTTGAGAAACATTAGCTTCGTTAATAATATCTGATGCAATTTGAATACTATAACCATTCGACAATTCTAATAAATTATAAATATTAGCTTCAGTTTCTAAAGCAAAACTAGATCCATCAGAAGTAATTACTTCTACACCTTGAACATCAACAAAAACTGCATCATAAGGAGCAGGAGCATCTGTCATGCTAACTTTGTAAGTGTAAGATTGATCTGAATTTGAATCATCGTTACATGATACTAAACCTAGTGAGATTAAACCTAAAAATAAAAATAACTTTTTCATAGCAAATTGTTTTTTAATGTTAATAGTACAAATTTCAGTAATCGCTTAAAAAAATGTGTTACATGATTTTAGTTTACATTTATACAATTGTAATACTATAAAAAAGTTATTCTTTTTTATTCTTGAATACCGTAAATCTTTTCGTATAGATTTTTATATTTTTCAAGAATAATTTTTCTTTTCAGTTTCATGGTTGGCGTTAAATGTCCAGAATCGATTCCCCAAACATCAGGAGTTAATTCGAACTTTTTAACTTTTTCCCAATTACCAAACTTTTCATTGTAGTGATCTACTTCTTCTTGAATTCTCTTGATAACTTCTTCGTTTTTACAAATTTCTTCGTTTGTTGTACCAATATTTGATTTTCCGTGTCTTGAAGCCCATTCTTGGACAAACTCAAAACTTGGTTGAATAAAGGCTGCTGGCATTTTTTCGCCTTCACCAATAACCATAATTTGTTCTATAAAACGCGATTGTTTAAAAGTGTTTTCTAACAACTGAGGTGCTACATATTTACCACCAGAAGTTTTAAACATTTCTTTTTTACGATCGGTAATTTTTAAGAAACCTTCAGCGTCAATTTCGCCAATATCGCCTGTATGAAAATATCCATTTTGAATAGCTTCATTTGTTTTTTCTTCATCTTTGTAATAACCTATCATTACATTTGGTCCTTTACAAAGAATTTCACCATCTTCAGCAATTTTTACTTCTACACCATTTAAAACTTTACCAACAGTTCCAACTCTGAAACCTTTATTTCGCATGTCGTTAACCGAAATAACAGGAGAAGTTTCAGTTAAACCGTAACCTTCCATAACGGGAATTCCGGCAGCAGTAAAGACTTTTGTTAATCTTGGTTGTAATGCAGCACTACCCGAAACAAGTAATTTTAATTCTCCACCAAGAGCTTCTTGCCATTTAGAGAAAATTAATTTACGTGCAATTTTTAATTGAAATTCATACCACCAACCATTTTCTTCGTAAGGTTTGTATTGAATTCCTAAACCTGTTGCCCAAAAGAAAAGTTTCTTTTTAATTCCGGTTAACTCGGCACCTTTAGCATAAATTTTATCATAAACTTTTTCTAAAAGACGAGGTACGACTGTCATTACATTTGGATGTACTTCTTTTAAATTGTCTGATATTTTTTCAATGCTTTCAGCAAAGTAAATTGATACACCGAAGTACTGATACAAATAGGTAATCATTCTTTCGAAAATATGGCAAATAGGTAAGAAACTTAAAGCTGTATAAGCACCTGGTTCAAATGGAACTCTTGGAGCACTCATCAATACATCAGAAACAATATTTTGATGCGTTAACATAACACCTTTTGGTCTACCAGTTGTTCCAGAAGTGTAGATAATAGTTGCTAAATCTGTAGTTGTAATGCTATCCTTTCTATTTTCAACTTCGTTTTGGTTCGATTGATCTTCGCCAAGATTTAATACTTCGTTCCAGTTTTTACAACCATTTATTTCATCGTAAGAATATATTTCTTTTAAAGAAGGAACTTTATGTTTGATAGAATTTATTTTTTCAAACACTTCTGCATCAGAAATAAAGCAATAGCTAGATTCTGAGTGATTTAAAATATATTCATAATCATCAGCAGCGATTGTTGGGTAAATAGGAACTGTTTGTGCTCCAATTTGAAGAATACCAATATCGCACATGTGCCATTCTGTTCTGTTGGTAGAAGAAATTATGGCAATTTTTTGGTTTTTTTCGACTCCTAATCTTAATAAAGCTCTTGAAAGTTTATTAGATTCATCGATGTATTTTTGGGTTGAAGTTTTTACCCATTTTCCATTATATTTAGTTACCAAAGCAGCATCTAAGTTATATTTTTGCAATTGGTAATAAGGAAAATCAAATAAGCGCGTAATTTCGTTCATTATTTTTTATAATTAAGAGTAGCAAATTAGTGAATTTGTATTTTAAACCCAAATTTTTTTATAGATGATAAAAAATATTAACATTATTTGCAGAACTTATATTAATATTTTTTCAAAATATGTTAAAATGTTCTAATTGTAAATCTTATCGTACAAGTCTTTATATTTATTTAATATTTGTTTTCTTTTTAATTTTAAAGTAGGAGTTAGTTCGCCTCCTTCAATTGACCAGACTTCAGGAGTTAATTCAAATCTTTTTATTTGTTCCCATTTTCCAAATTTCGGATTAATAGAATCTAAAACATGTTGAATTCGTTCTTTAACTTGAGGATTATTGATAATTTCTTCATTTGAATTACCAATCGAAATATGTTTTTTTTCTGCCCATTGTTTTACAAATTGGAAGTCTAACTGAATAAAGGCAGCTGGCATTTTTTGCCCTTCACCAATTACCATAATTTGTTCTATAAAACGCGATTGTTTAAAGTCGTTTTCTAAGACTTGAGGCGCCACATATTTGCCGCCAGATGTTTTAAACATTTCCTTTTTACGATCTGTAATTTTTAAAAAACCTTCAGCATCTAGTTCGCCAATATCTTCTGTATGAAAAAAGCCATCTTTAATAATACTTGCTGTTTTTTCTTCATCTTTATAATAGCCCATCATTACAATTGGTCCTTTACAAAGAATTTCACCATCTTCAGCTATTTTAACTTCAATATTATCTAAAGGTTTACCAACAGTTCCTATTTTGAATCCTCCATTTCTCATGTCGTTAACAGCTATTACAGGTGAAGTTTCAGTTAAACCGTAACCTTCCATAACTGTAATTTTACTCGCTGTAAATATTTTTATTAATCGGTGTTGTAAAGGTGCACTTCCCGAAACAATAATTTCAAGATTTCCACCAAGTCCTTCTTTCCATTTACTTAAAACTAATTTATTTGCAATGGCTAATTTTAAGTTGTATAGCCAACCATTAGCACCATAAGGTTGATATTGTTCACCAATTTTAACTGACCAAAAGAAAAGTGCTCTTTTTATTCCTGAAAGTTCAGAACCTCTTTCTATAATTTTATCGTAAACTTTTTCTAAAAGTCTTGGTACAACGGTCATTACATTTGGTTTGACTTCTTTAATGTTTTCCGCTATTTTATCGATAGATTCAGCATAATAAATTGATATACCAGAGTATTGGTAGATATATGTTAAAACTCTTTCAAATACATGGCAAATTGGCAAGAAGCTCATGGCTCTACTTGCTCCTAATTTAAGAGGAACTCTTTTAAAGGAACCTAATGTGTCACTTACTAAGTTTTCATGAGAAAGCATTACACCTTTAGGTTTACCCGTTGTTCCTGATGTATAAATAATAGTTACTAAATCTTTAGTATCTACATTTTTTTTAGCTTCTTCAACCTGATTTAAATTATTTAAAGAGTTTCCTAACTCTAATAGTTCGCTCCAATTTTTACAACCCTTTATAGAGTCGAAAGAATAAATTTCTTTTATGAAAGGGATTTGATTTCTAATGGCATTAATTTTTTCAAATAAAACTTCATCAGATAATATACAAAGTTCAGCTTCAGAGTGATTGAATATATACTCAAATTCTTCAGCAGAAACTGTTGGATAAATTGGAATAGAAACAGCACCAATTTGAGAAATTCCGATATCCATAATGTTCCATTCTGTTCTATTATTAGATGAAATTATGGCAATCTTGCTTCCTTTTTTAATTCCTAATTCTATTAAAGCTTTTGAAATTGCATTCGCTTTTTCTATATATTCGGATGTTGATGTTTTTACCCAAATTCCATCGACTTTGGAAACAAAAGCATCTTTTAAATTATAGTTTTCTAATTGATAATAAGGAAAATCAAAAATCCTAGTAATTTTATTCATTTTTTCAGAAAATTAGTGCCTGCAAATTAAGGATTTTTTAAATAATTAGGACAATTTTTAGTGTCTTATTAGTTGAAAAACCTTGATATTTAAGTTATTGTGTTGATTTCCTGAATATTATGCATGCATAATATTTTATAGAAATTATTTAACAAATTTTAAACTACTAGATTTTGTATTTTTGTCTTTCAAAATTATATTATGAATACATTTAATAAGATATTTCGATTTCAAGAATATTCTGTTTTATTATATAGATTACTTTTAGCTTACGTTTTTTACTTCATTGTAAGAGTTTTGTTCTTTTTATATAATTACAGCCTTTTAAAAGTAAATTCGATTGGAGCGTTTTTTGAATTAGCTTATTACGGTTTAGCATTTGATACAACTGCTATTTTGTATGCAAATAGTTTATTTATTGTGCTTTCTATAATTCCTATTTGGTACAACACTAGTAAAGGTTATCAAAAATTCTTAACCTATGTTTATTTTACTTTAAACTTAATTGCTTTTGCTACAAATTTCATTGATTTTATATATTATAAGTATATTTTTTCAAGAACAACAGTAGCTGTTTACAGTGTTTTAGAAAACGAAACAAATAAAGCTAATATGTTTTTTAGATTTTTAATAAGCTATTGGCATGTGTATTTGGCTTTCGTTGTTTGTGCTTTTTTATGGATTTATCTATACAAAAAAGTAAAAGTACAAGAACAAGTTCCTACTTCTAAAATAAAATACTTTACATTTTCAACAATTGCATTTATCATTACGGGTATTTTAGTAGTTGGAGGTATTAGGGGTGATTTCAAAAAGAGTACACGCCCTATTAATATGATTGATGCAAATCGATATGTAAAACAACCACAACATGCTGATATTGTATTAAATACTCCATTTTCAATTATAAGAACAATTAATCAAACGAGTTTTAAGAAAGTAAATTTGGTAGATTCTACTTTGGTAAACCAATATTTTAAACCAAAAAAGCAATATGCTAATTTTCCTGAAACGAGACCAAATATTGTTTTGTTTATTACGGAAAGCTACGGAAGAGAATATTTAGGTTCTTTTAATAAAGATATGAATATTCCAAACTACAAAGGATATACACCGTTTATTGATTCTCTAGCACAGCATAGTTTAATTTATACGAATGCTTATGCAAATGGAAGAAAATCAATTCATGGAATGTCTTCTGTTTTAAGTGGAATTCCATCTTTTAAAGATGCATTTACATCATCGCCTTATCCGAAACAAAAAATTCAATCTATTGTTTCAATTTTGAACGAATTGGGTTATGATACATCTTTTTTCCACGGAGCGCCAAATGGTTCAATGGGATTTTTAGGTTTTTCAAATATTTTAGGATTTGATCATTATTATGGAAAAACTGAATTTAATAATGATGATGAGTTTGATGGTTCTTGGGGAATTTGGGACGAGCCTTTTTTCCATTTCATGAAAGAAACTTTAGATAAAAAGAAAACACCATTTTTTAGTACAATTTTTACGGTTTCCTCACACGAGCCTTACACCGTTCCAGAAAAATATAATGACAAGTTTCCTGATGGAGATATTGCTATTCATAAATGTGTTGGTTATACAGATTATGCATTTAAAAAGTTTTTTGAAGAAGCAAAAAAGATGCCTTGGTACAAGAATACTATATTCATAATCACTGCTGATCATGGTAATTTAAAATATTATGATGAATATAAAAAAATCCTAAATCGAGATGCGGTTCCTATTTTAATATTCAAACCAAATAGTGACTTAGTTGGCGTAAATAAAAATTTGGCTCAACAAATTGATATTTATCCAACAATTATGGACTTAATTGGTTATAAAAAACCATTTAGAATTTGGGGTAGAAGTTTTGTTGTCGATTAAGAAATAGAACCAGAGGTAGGTGAAAATAATGCAGGAACTTTTCAATTACAGAT
>JAIXHM010000051.1 GCA_030145825.1 Flavobacterium sp. | reverse complement strand
ATCAATGACTATCTGTTGAATTGTATAAAGAAATTATATATAAAATATTAATATAACAATAAAAAATTTTTAAGATAATATTATATATAATTTTATATAAATAAAATTTCTTACCTTTTTAAAATAAAAGGTAGGAATTTTAATTTAAATTCTAAACAAATTAATTTTTTCCTATTAATAGAAATAAAGTTAAAAAATTAGAATTAAAATTAAAATTCCCACTTTTTATTTTAAAAAGGTAACAAATTTTATTTATAGACATATATTTTTTTGCAGTCATACCTCCTTCAAAGCCTTCCTTGCCTTTTTCAGTCATTTTTCGCAGCGCTTTTTCTTGTCGCTCATTTAATTTACCTTTTAAACGATCAAATAAAAGCGCTTTTTCAACAACAAATAAAACGGTTTCCTTTACTTCTCTTTGTGCTTCAATTAGAATATTAAAAAAATATTGCAACCATTCCGATATATCTTGCTTTCGTTGTGTTATTTTTAATGTTTCGTAATATACTGATTTGTTTTCTTCAATTTTCTTAGAAAGGCTAATTAAAATTGGTTTTTCCAATGTTTCTGCTAATGCTTTTTCCGATAAAGCTCTACCAATTCTTCCATTTCCATCTTCAAAAGGGTGAAGTGTTTCAAAATATAAATGTACCATAGCAGCGCGCAACATGGCTCTACCCACTTGACCTATTTCGTGATAAGAAAAGTTTTGATACCAATTTTCAAAATCAATTAAAAGTTTTTGCAAATCTTTAGAAGGCGGTGCTTCAAAATGCACTTCAATTTTACCTGCTCTTCCTGAAATGATTTGCATTGGTTCTGCACTACTTCTCCATTCTCCATCGGTTACAGTTTTGTCAAACTTCATTAATGTTTGATGCCATTTTTTAAGCATATCAAGAGTCAATGGATTTTGATAATCTTCTCGTACTTGTAGCATTAATTCCGAAATGGCTTGTGCTTTTTTATCTTTTGAAAGTGTAGGATAATCAGAAATACCTAATTGTTTTTGCAAAGAAGACATAACATCTTCTCTACTAAAGTATTCACCTTCTATTTCAGATGTTTTTAAGGCTTCAGAAACTACAATTTGAAGAAGTATCTCTTTTTTATTTTCTTCCGATACATTAACAAATAAACCATTTACTTCGCCAAGTTCTACAGCAAATTCTTGAATTTGACTGATTAAATCATCTACTTTGAATTGGAAATTTGGAAAATTTTTATGTTGCCAGAAATACTCCATGAGCCGTTTAGATTTACTATTCGGCTCAAATATACAAAAAAAATGAGCCGATTAATCGTTTTAATCGGCTCATAATATAACTTTTCAAATCTATTTATGACTTACTTGTATAATATTTTTGAATTTTTTCTTTTAACTGACTCTTATTTTTAATGTGACTAAGATTTCTTTTATAACCGATAGCTACAAAATTTTCAGTTTTAAAAACATAAGTATCGTCATTATATTCAATAGATTCAACTTCAAAATATTTTTTCAATCTATCAAATGAAGATTTTCCTTCACAAATAATTAGTTTAGGTTCTACTTCTAAAATTGTTTCTAAAACAAAATTTTTTGCAGTTTTATAAAGTTTTAATTGCTCTTTATGCTTTTCAAGTAATTTATTTAAATCATTTACAGTTGCTGTATCATAAGGGAAGTGATTTATTTTAACCGATTTAGAAAAAGTTAATCCAAGGTTCAGCTCTTTGAATAACTTATTTGTTTGTTTTGCTAGGTAATATTTTTGTCCGTTATATTCAAACTTATCTAAAGGATTGAATCTCTTTACATTTTTATTATTGGACTTGAAATAACCTATTCCTGGGTTTATTCCAATAAATAATATATCAGCTTTTTGTAATGGTGAAAAATAAAGCTGAATACCTTTATAAAGTGATTCGTTTTCTTCTAAATAGTTATGAATTAACTCGAATTCGTTTTTCATGATTTTATGAGCAACATTAATTAACTGTAATGTTTCATTTTTGAGATATACCATTAATTATTCTTTGTTTAGCCCATAAACTATATTCAGTTTCTTTACCTTTTGTTTTTACATATTCTAAACCCAGCATTTCTAAGTCACCTAATGAGAAACCGTATTCTAATAATATCTTCCTTGAGTTTGAAGATTGTTTTAATTCTCCAACTTTTATAAGCCAATCATTATACTTATATGCACTGCCAAAACCGTAGTAGTGAAAATCTTCTTTATTTTTAAAATTTAAAAGCTCATTCAAAAGAATTTTTGTCATTTCTAGATCATCATTTAAATCATTTCTATATTCAGATTCAAATGACTCGCTTGATTCATTATTTATATATTGAGGATAATTTACTTTGTTCAATTTTATTTCTTCATCTTGTTTTTTTGATAACCAAACAATACTAATGAATAACACTAATAAACAAGACACTACAAATACAACTGTTTCATTCCTTTTTAAAAAATCAATTGAATTTTTAAAGTCAGATTTTTTTTTTATTTTTTTTTTCAAGTTCCTTCTATACATATAATATATTTTCATTTTTCAAATATTATGAATTTATGCCGAGACTAATAAAAAAACTAAAAAGTTATCTAATAGTAACAACAAATAAAAAAATTAAAGAAAATGTATGTTAATATTTGCTTTATATTAAAATCTAATTGAATTTTGGTGAACACCCTAATACATTAGAATATGGTTCAATATATTTCCAAAAAGCCTTACCTGCACTATTTAAATAATCCATTGAGTAATTTAATTTGGTGTTTGATCCAACTTTGTAAATATATTCATTACAATCGTAAGTATATTCATTTGGTTTAAAACAAACTATTGCAAAATAATGATATTGGTAATCAATATAAATCGAATAAAATGTAACTTTAGATATTGCTGTACTTGTATAACTATTATATGTAGTTCCATAATCTTTAGATTTAACAAATTCCATTATCTCTTCACATGTTTGAGCATTTATCTGAAAACTTGAAACGATTAATATAAAAATCATCAATTTTTTTTTCATCTTCTTTTATTTTTAGTATTAGTAAGAGTTTTAAAAATAACAAAAAAACACTCTTAATAAGAAATAAGTTATTAACATTTAAATTGTTAAAAAGTGAAATTAAAGGTTAATTAACTAACGATGAAAATTTTTGCTATATTTACAAAAAAAGCAAAAACAGAAATTAGCACTCGATTTCATATTTTGTACCTCGCTTGTACCTCCATTCGCGATATACTGTAAATATTACCAATGTTAATTTCTGTATCGGGAAGTAACCATACTTCTCTTTCTTGTTAAGCATCTGTTTTTGTTGGGTTTACGGATTTTTTTCTTCCTTTATTTGTTGCCAAACTGCCTTTTTTTAAATATATTTGTTGTTCAATTGTTGCCATAATATCATTTTTGTTGCCCAAATAACCAAATGATATAAAGTAGAGAAATAGTGCTACATATTGCTACACTTCGCTACCTATTGCAACATAAAGCAACATTTTATGAGCAGTAATATTTCTATTCCAAAAGTATGTAATCATTGTGGCAAAACTTATATTGCCCACAAAACCACTACAAGATATTGCAGTCACAAATGCAATCAACGTGATTACAAATTAAAAGCCAAACAGCAAAAGATTGAACAAACACTACTGGAACAACAAAACATCATTGTTTCAAAGAATGACACTCAAATCTTAAATCCTAATTCACTACTTACTAAAAACTATTTATCAATCCAAGATACTGCCGACCTCATCGGTGTAAGTCGTTGGACTATTAATAGGATGGTTAAACGTGGAGAATTACAAATTCACAAATTTGGAAGAAAGAAAATTATTCAGAAAGAGCAAATAGAAAACCTTTTTAAATCTTAACACTATGAAAGTTACACTAAGAGAAAGATTAAAAGGTAATAGCATCAGTTTATATCTTGACTATTATCACAAAGGAAAAAGAAAAAACGAGTTTTTAAGACTATACCTCAACCCAGACCCGAAAACAAAGGCTGAAAAAGATGTAAACAAAAAAACACGAGAGCTTGCAGAAACTATTCGAGCACAAAGACAAATAGAAATGCAAAACGGAACATTTGGCTTTCATGATATTGAAAAGCTAAAAGGAAGTTTTACAGCCTATTTACTAAAGCTTTCTGAAGACCGTAATACCAGTGATGGTAATTATGGTAATTGGGATAGTATGATAAAGCACTTTAAAACCTTTGCTCCTTACGATGTAAGCTTTCAAGATTTAGATAGAAAGTTAGTAGAGAATTTCAGAACCTATTTAGATTCTAAAGCAGAATCCAAAAGCAAAAAGAAACTTTCTCAAAACTCTAAATATTCTTATTTCAATAAATTTAAAGCTGCACTAAAACAAGCGGTTAAAGATGGCATTATAAAAACCAATCCAGGTGAAGGTGTTGATACCTTTAAGCAAGGAGAACCGCAAAGAGAATTTCTAACTTTAGAAGAATTACAAAAATTGGTTCCAGTAGAATGTGAACTGCCAGAACTGAAAAAAGCATTTTTATTTTCAGCACTTACTGGTTTACGTTGGTCAGATATTGAAAAACTTAAATGGTCTGAAATCCAACACTCCAATGATTATGGCTATTACATAAGATTCAGACAAAAGAAAACCAAAGGAGCAGAAACACAACCAATCTCAGAACAAGCAGTAAGCTTATTAGGAGAACGCAAAGAACCTGATGATAAAATCTTTGATGCTTTGAATTATAGTGCTTGGTCAAACCTAAAATTACAGCAATGGGTATATAAAGCAGGTATTCATAAAGATATTACGTTCCATTGTGCAAGGCATACTTATGCTACATTGCAATTAACACTGGGAACTGATATTTATACAGTATCAAAAATGTTAGGTCATAAAGAATTGAGAACCACTCAAATTTATGCTAAAATCATTGACGAGAAAAAACACGAAGCAGCCAACAAAATTAAATTAGATTTCTAGTTATGAGTAAAGATATTATTAATGATCTAATCTATATAAATCCTGTATCAAAAGACAACAGAACAGATGCAAAGATTAATGAAGAACTAAAAAGTTTAGTAAAAGAATATCCTATTGCAACTCCTCTTTATGAGATTGATTTTAAAAAGGCTATTACTCCTATTCGTAAATATTACACGGAACTAATAAAAAACTTCATTACAAGTAAGCTGAACGAAATAATTTCAAACAGCAAAACAGATAAACTAGAGGAAGAATACCAATATTTATATGCAGTTGCCGAAAGCGGAATAAAACAATATTTTAGCTTTATTAGAGAGCATATCGAAAATAATAATCTTACCGAAGATTTATACAAAAGTCCTTCCAGAGACAAAAAAAGCGATGAAGCATATGTAATTCATTTTATGAAATACAATTGCATAATGTTATTTATGGAACTTCAAGAACGTTTCAAAGGTAAAGCCGAGTTTGAAATAATGGAATTGGAAGAAATACAAGAAACATATTTATATGAAGAAGCTTCAAAAGATTTAGTAATCAAACCATACGAAGGCAGTCCAATTCATTACACCGAGAAAATCAAGGAAGACGCAAAAGCGTTCAGACCAATTAAAGGTGATTTAGAAGACAGACGTGAAAACAATAAAATAATCAAATTTGATGATTTAATTGCCAAACCTGACCAATTTGTAATTCATGAAAAAACATTAAATGAATATGGCATAATCGATAACGAATATGAGTTTATTTTCAAAAAAGGAAACAAACAGCTTTTAGCTGCATTTATATTACAACTAAAAAACAAAGGCTACTTCAATGAGTTTGCTTTCCCGGGCAGAAAACCTATTAGAGATTCTAAAATAACTGATTTTTTTGCTCACAGATATGGAAACAATAGCGACACAGACAAAGAATACCGAAACTTTAAAGGTTCAAAAGCTTTAATATTTAAACAATTAGTAGATAATACCTATTGGTTAGACAAAATATCCTAAAATCAAAAAGTGGTATTATCAATTCATAATACCAAACCATAATACCAAAAAATATTTTAACCTCTTTATTTACAATAGGTTACTAATACCATTTTTTCCTTTTTCTTCCTTACCAAAGTGCCTACCCTACCTTTGAAACGTAGTTGAAAACCAACTATGACATTTGGCCAGATGTCCATTTTTAATTAAATCTTTTAACGAAGATGGACACTAATATTTTAGAAAAATTAGAACGCATTGAAAAATTGCTAGAAACACAGCAAGCAATGCAAAAGCAAGTACTAAACTTTAACGATGCTTGCATTTATTTAGAACTTTCCCAGTCACACTTGTATAAACTCACGAGTACTGGAAGCATTCCTCATTACAAACCTAATGGGAAGAAACTGTATTTCAATCGCCAAGAACTTGATAATTGGCTTTTGAGAAACAGAAGCAATTCTATTGACGAAATCGAACAAGAAGCAGCTAACTACTTAATTAAGAAAGGAAGGGTGCAATTATGATAGAGTTAATGGACTTAGCAATGGAAATGTCAAAAGACATTCAATATTTGAAAGCTTACATAGAAGCCTTAAAAAATCAAAAAAGAGGAAAGTTAAGTGATGATTGGTTAGACAATCAAGAAGTATTACAAACACTTCATATAAGCCCACGAACACTACAAACCTATCGTGACAATGGTACACTGCCATTCAGTAAAATTGAAGGTAAATTCTATTACAAATCAAGTGATATAGAAAACCTTTTACAGAGTAATTATACCAACAAATCAAAAGACAAGTAGTATGATTACAAGGGAAAAAATACTGAACAAAACGCACTACGGTATAAATATCTACGCGTTTATATTGAGACAGTTTTATCCTAACGCTACCGTTCTCTCTCTTCATGGGAGAGAATGTAGTGTTACTTGTAACCCTTACAATCAGGATAAAGAAACTTTATTAGTAAGTATCGTAAATAATTGTGCAACGCATAAAGATGACGAAATTTTGGATTTTCATGGAGATGTCTTCGACTTTGCTCAATTGTATTTTCAATGTAACAATCAAACGGAATTACTTCAAAAAATCAATAAAGTAATGCATTTGAGAATTGATACAGAAGAAACAAAAGAGTACGATTACATTGAACAAGAAGACACAACTTGGTATGTAAAATGCAGTTTTTACAAAGCTCCTGTAATGAACGTATTTCCATCGAAAGAATTAAAATTAAGCGAGATATACGATTTAATTACAAGCAATACTTATGAAAGCGTTACAAACCATTTAAGAACGATTACAGACCTTAAAGAGAAAAAAAAGTACAAAGCCAACAAATTTGATTATGTAACCTTCTCAGGAACTTTTACAAAGCGAAACGATGAAGATTTAATCAAACATTCACTATTAATGACAATTGATTTAGATCATTTGGAAAACCTAAACCAAACTAGAGAAATGTTATTGAAAGATGAATATTTTGAAACCGAATTACTTTTCAAATCTCCTTCGGGTGATGGTTTAAAATGGATTATAAAAATTGATTTACAACAAGCAACACATCAAGAATATTATACCGCAGTATCTAATTATTTAGAGCAGCAATACAATATCAAAGTCGATGCATCGGGAAAAGATATTTCCCGAGCTTGTTTTTTATGTTATGATTCCGAAGCTTACATTAACACTAGACACACAACAAAATGAATAAGAAAATATTTAATCCAAAAGAATGGTTAGAAGCTCCAGCAAAGCAAGAACCTCAACCAAAACACATACCTACTCCTATTGTTTCCGACAATCAGTTTGAAAACTATTTACAACAAATTGAATACACAGGAACCGACATAACACAGGGCTACGACAATTGGAGAAACATAGGCTTTGCTCTTGCTGACGAATTTGGCGAAATGGGTAGAGACTATTTTCACAGAATAAGTAAATTCAATAGTGCTTATGATTACAAAGAATGTGATGTACAATACAACAATTGCTTAAAAGCTAAAGGAACAGGCGTTACAATGGCTACAATCTATTATTTAGCACAACAGAACAACATTAAAATACATAATGAAAAACCAATAGTAAATAATGTAGTTCCCGAAGTAAAAACAGAGAAAACACCAGTATTTCCAAGTCATATTTACGACACCTTACCACTATTCCTAAAAGATTGCGTTAAACCTGCAACCACAAGCGAGGAAAGAGATATTTTGTTATTGGGAACACTCACAACATTAAGTGCTTGCCTACCTACTATTTATGGTATTTACGATGGTAAAAAAGTAATGGCAAACTTGTATTTATTTGTAACAGCTCCAGCATCCGCAGGAAAAGGAAGATTAACCCAATGCAAACAATTGGTGCAGCCTATACACAGATTAAAGCGAGAACAAGCCACTTTAATAAAAAAGGAATACGAAGCAAACCTAGCAATGTACAACCAAGAAAAAGGTAAAAATCCAAATGCCGAAAAACCTGCAAAACCACCCGAAAGAATGTTGTTCATTCCTGCCAACAATAGTACAACAGGAGTATTTCAATTGTTGTTTGATAACAATGGTGAAGGATTAATTTTTGAAACCGAAGGCGATACATTAGCACAAGCATTTAAAAGCGATTACGGTAATTATTCCGATGGTTTTCGTAAAGCATATCATCACGAAACAATAAGTTATTACCGTAGAACAGACCGTGAATATGTAGATATTGAAAACCCATGTTTATCAACGGTATTATCTGGAACACCAAAGCAAGTTTCGGCTTTAATACCAAATGCAGAAAATGGTTTATTCAGTCGTTTTATGTTTTATTACATGAACATCACACCTATTTGGAAAAACGTATTTGAAATTCAAACTACAAATGGTTTAGACGATTATTACAACGAACTAGGCGTACAATTTTTAATGTTTTACAAAGCGTTAACCAACAACCCGAGTATTCAAATTAAATTGAGCCAAAGCCAACAATTACAATTCAATGAGTATTTTTCAAAAGTCCAAACCAAATATCTGAATATTCAAACCGATGATTACATTGCTACAATCAGAAGAATGGGATTAAATGCCTTTCGTCTAATGATGGTAATCACAACTTTACGAATCATGGAAGACGGGGATTGTTCCACTACTAGAGAATGTGAAGACATCGATTTTCAAAATGTACTCGATGTAGTAACGGTTTTGACACAGCATAGTAGCAAAGTGTTTAACGATTTACCTGTCGAAACTCCAGTTGCCACAAGAACAAACCGTAAAGAAAACTTCTTGGAAATGCTTCCCGAAGCTTTCACAACAGCCGACTATTTAGCTATTGCAGAGAAATTAACTATTCCTCACAAAACTGCCGAAGGCTACATAACTACATTTGCAAAAGCAGGTTTAATACATAGAGAAATGAATGGCAAATACCGCAACATGAGTAAACAAGGAAATAAGGATTTTAAGGGAAACTAATACACGTTTCCCTTATTCCCTCAAAACCCTCAATCTCTTTTTTTAGTGTGAATAACTTTTATTTTCTCTTGTTTGGTTATTCATTACTTTTTCTTACATTAGACAAAATTTGACAAGTCAATTAATGTAGTATGAATTTTGGAGAACACATAAAACAATTGCGAGAGCAAAACCAGCTATTACAAAGGCAAGTAGCAAGTGTATTAGAAATAGATACCGCTATGCTCAGTAAAATAGAACGTGGAGAACGGAGAGCAAAAAAGGAGCATATTCCTTTATTAGCAAACTTACTTCATGCAAACGAAAAAGAGTTATACACAATTTGGTTAGCCGACCAAGTATATGAAATTATAAAAGAAGAAAGTAATCCATCAGAAATATTACAAGTAGCAATAAATGAATTAAACAAAACAAATAATAAACAATGAGTAACCTAGAACCAATTAATAATTTTATTCTGTATAATACCCCAAATGGAGAAGTTTCTCTTAAAGTATTAATTCAAAATGAATCTATTTGGCTTACTCAAAAAATGATGGCTGAATTATTTGATGTTGGGGTACCTGCAATTAACAAGCACCTTACCAATATCTTTGAAAGTGCCGAACTCGAAGAAAATTCAGTTATTTCCATTTTGGAAACAACTGCAAGCGATGGTAAAAACTATAAAACAAAATTTTATAATCTCGATGCTATTATTTCCGTAGGCTACCGTGTCAATTCTTCCAAAGCAACCCAGTTTCGTATTTGGGCTACCAAAGTTTTAAAAGAATACATCATCAAAGGTTTTGCAATGGATGATGATAGATTAAAGCAAGGTACAACCGCTTTTGGCGTAGATTACTTCAGAGAGTTACTTGATAGAGTACGTTCCATTCGTGCTAGTGAAAGACGCATTTACCAACAAATCACCGATATTTTTGCAGAGTGTAGCATTGATTACGACCCAAAAGCCGAAATCACCAAAAATTTCTATGCCTTGGTACAAAACAAATTCCATTTTGCCATTACAGGTAAAACGGCTGCCGAAATCATCTATTTAAAAGCCGACAGCTCAAAACCGCAAATGGGATTAACCACTTTCAAAAATGCACCTGATGGTAGAATATTAAAATCAGATATTGAAGTTGCAAAAAACTATCTAGAGGAAAAAGAAATAAAACAACTCGAAAGAACCGTTTCAGGATATTTTGATTATATCGAAAACCTGATCGAACGTCAAAACGCCTTTACAATGGAAGGCTTAGCCGAAAGTGTAAACAAGTTTTTAAGCTTCAACGAATACAAAATACTCGAAGGATTCGGAAAAGTATCGCATCAACAGGCTATCAATAAAGCAGCTAAAGAATACGACATATTCAACAAAACACAAAAAATAAATTCAGATTTTGATAAACAAATCAAAGCTCTAGAACAAAAAAATAAAAAGAAATAATACTACTCAAACATAATAATACAATGGCAAAAAAGGATACTGAAAAATCAAAAGCAATTGAAGAAACACTTTGGCAATCGTGTGATAAATTAAGAGGTTCTGTAGATCCTGCGGAATACAAACACGTAGTATTAGGGTTAATATTCTTAAAGTTTGCTAGTGATAAATTTGAAGAAAGAAAAGCAGAGATTATTGCAGAAGGAAAAGAAAAATATGTAGAAATGAAAGACTTCTACAATATGAAAAATGTTTTCTTTTTAGAAGATATTTCAAGATGGTCTTATATCAGTAAAAATGCCAAACAAGACGATTTAGCTTTAAAAATTGATACGGCACTACATACCATCGAAAAAAACAATCCAGCTTTAAAAGGTGCATTGCCTGACAATTATTTTTCACGTTTAGGTTTAGATAAAACCAAATTAGCTTCATTGGTAGATAAAATTAATGAAATCAATACGCTTGAAGATAAAGAACATGATATTATTGGTCGTGTTTACGAATACTTTTTAAGAAAGTTTGCTATCAAGGAAGGTAAAGGAAAAGGATAATTTTACACCCCAAAAACCATTGTAAACCTTATGGCTGAATTAATTGAACCATACAACGGTATCATTTATGACCCAGCTTGTGGTTCGGGTGGTATGTTTGTTCAGTCCATTAAATTTATCGAAAATCATCAAGGAAATAAAAAAGAAATATCTATTTACGGACAAGAATCCTCTCCTACTACCTATAAATTAGCAAAAATGAACCTTGCCATTAGAGGTATTTCAGCAAATTTAGGATTAAAGCATGCCGATACTTTCCACGATGACCAACACAAAGATTTAAAAGCCGATTACATTATGGCAAATCCTCCATTCAATCAAAAAGATTGGAGAGGTGAAAACGAATTAAAAGACGACCCTCGTTGGAAAGGATATGATGTACCACCAAAAAGTAATGCCAATTATGGTTGGATATTAAATATGGTTTCTAAATTATCAGATAATGGTGTAGCAGGTTTCATTTTGGCTAATGGTGCTTTATCAGGTGGTGGCGAAGAATATAAAATCCGAAAAGCTTTAATAAAAAACAATCTTATTGAAGCCATTATCATTATTCCTCGTAATACATTCTATACAACCGACATTAGTGTAACGCTTTGGATAATAAACAAGAATAAAAAAGAACGTACCATACAAATTAACGACCGTCAAAAAAACTATCGTAACAGAGAAAAAGAAGTCTTGTTTATGGATTTAAGACGTTGGGGCAGCGAATACGAAAAACAATTCGTAGAACTAACCGCAACTGATATTGAAAAGATTGCAGAAAACTATCACAACTGGCAACAAACCGACTGGGAAACAACTTATAAAGATATTCCAGAGTTTTGTAAATCAGTACACTTTGACCAATTAAAAGAAAACAAGTATTCATTAGTACCAAGCAAATACATCGATTTTATAGATGTAGATAGCAATATCGATTTTGATACCGAAATGAAACGCATTCAAAAAGACTTTAAAGTTTTGCTTGAAGAGGAAAAAGAAAGCCAAGAACAATTAATTAACGCTTTTAAAACACTTGGCTATGAGTTATAAAAGATTAGGTAATTATATTCAATTGGTAGATAACCGTAATAAAGATTTACAGGTTACAAATCTCTTGGGTATTAACATCACAAAAAACTTTATGCCCTCTGTAGCTAATGTTTCTGGCACTGATTTATCTAAATATAAAATTATCCAAAAAGGTCAATTTGCCTATTCTGCTATGCAAGTAGGACGAGATGAAACCATAAGACTAGCATTATATACTGATAATCAACCTGCAATAATTTCTCCTGCATATTCAGTTATTGAAGTAATTGATGAAAATGAACTATTACCCGAATATATGATGATGTGGTTTCAAAGACCTGAATCAGACAGATATGGTTGGTTTATTAGCGATAGTAGTGTTAGAGCAAGTTTAGAATATGACAGACTTTGTGAAATAGAAATCCCCATACCTCACATAGACGAGCAACGAAAATACGTAGCCTTATACAAAGGTGTTTTAGACAATCAAAAAGCGTATGAAAGCAGCTTAAACGATTTGCAATTGATTTGCAATTCATATATGGATACTCTTAAAAACAAAGATTTAGAACCAATAAAAAATTTAGTAGATTTAGTAGACAATAGAAATGTAAATGGAAAAATTTCTAACTTATTAGGTATAAACGTCAACAAAGTATTTATGCCTTCAAAAGCAAATACAACTGAAACAAATTTAGCTAAATATAAAATTATCCAAAAAGAACAATTTGCTTATTCTGCAATGCAAGTTGGACGAGATGAAACAGTACGTGTAGTCCTTTATTCTAATGATGAGCCTGCTATAATTTCTCCTGCTTATCATGTATTTGAAGTTAAAAAAGAATCTAAAATTTTACCAGAATTTCTTATGCTTTGGTTTTATCGTCCTGAATTTAATCGATATGGTTGGTTTATTAGTGACAGTAGCGTTCGAGCAAGTTTAGAATGGGAAAGATTTATTGAAATAGAAATACCAGTTCCAGACATAGAAATTCAAGAAGCAATTGTAACGATATATCATACATTAGAAGCTCGCAAACGTATAAACGAGCAGTTAAAAGCAAGCATAAAACCTATTTGCCCTGTATTAATGCGTGGGGTGGTACAAAACGAACTAATGGCAAATGCAAATTAAGTACAGCTAACAATGAACAACGACATAAAACTAAAAACAATTACAGAACTATTAGGGTATCATTTCTATATCCCCGATTATCAGCGTGGTTACCGCTGGACACAGCATAATGTTTCACAACTATTAAACGATATTTGGGAATACCGTAACGAAACCGATAATCAAAATAAGTTTTATTGCCTTCAACCTGTAGTAGTACGCAAAAAACAATGGCAAGATGCACAAGGCAATACTATTGAGGGTTATGAGCTAATAGATGGGCAACAGCGTTTAACCACTTTACATAGAATTATTAGTTTTTTAAGCAGAGCTGTAGGTATTGAAAATTTTAAAAACGAGTACGGAAAAGACCTTTATACATTAGATTATAAAACACGTCCAGAAACCAAAGCATTTCTGCAAACTACGGATTATAATGATACTAAACCCGATTTATATTATTTAAGTCAAGCCTACACAACGATAGAAGAATGGTTTACATTAGACGGTAATGCTATTGGCAGACAAGGTAAAAACACTTTTTTAGATACGTTATTACCAACCGTAAGAACAGATAATAAATTACCCGAATGGAGTGTGCAAGTAATTTGGTATGAAATAAACGATGATTCGCAAAGTAGCGAGGACTTGTTTATTCGTCTCAACAGAGGTAAAATTCCACTTACCAGTGCCGAATTAATCAAAGCAAAATTTGTCAATCAAAACAGTTTTAAAGAATTTACAGATGAGCAAAAAACAAAACGAAAAACACAACTGATACAGCTATGGGACGAAATTGAAAACCAACTGAATAATCCAAAATTTTGGTCGTTTATCAGCAACAAACCTTTTAACTCATATAGCAATAAAATAGAATACTTATTTGATATTGCCACACACAAAGGCAATTCAAAAGATCCATTGTATAGCTTCATCCATTTCTTCAACGAAAAAGAAACGGCAGATACACTATGGAATAAATGGGTTACAATTGAAGAAATATTTAGAGCTCTTAGTTTTTGGTTTACTGATAAAAATTTATATCATAAAATTGGTTATGTAATTGCAACAGGAACAGATATTAACGATTTAATTCATTTAAAGAAAAGCTATCCTAAAAGCAAATTTGAAAGTCAATTGAACAAATTAATTGGTAAAGTAATTCCAGAGGATTGGCAAGAACTAAACTATAATAACAAACATGAATTTTCTAAAATTCTCGATACACTATTATTTGTAAATGTAGAATTAACCAGAACCAACACCAACGAGAATGATTTCTTTCCATTTTATTCCTATAAAAATTCAACCAAAAGTTTAGAACACATTCATGCTCAAAATGTAGTAGGCATCAACGAAAACAAAAAAGAAGATTGGTTAGCTTGGTTAGAGGCACATCTATCCATTTTAAAATCAGTAGGTATTGACAATCAAAAAGTGGAAAAAATAGTAAAAGAAGTTAACGAAATTCGTGAAACTATTAAATACGAAGACTTTAAAGATGTAAGTAGTAAAATTTTAAGCCTAATACCAAATGATGGTGAAGACGAGAATGAATACTTACACAAAATCAACAATTTAGCAATTCTTTCCATTGAAGATAATAGCATATTAAGCAATTCTGTGTTTGAAGTAAAAAGAACAAAAGTAATAGAACTAGACAAAAAAGGTTCGTTTATTCCTATTGCTACCAAAAGAATATTTCTAAATTATTATGTAGGTGAAGAGTACAAACAAAGTTGTGTTTGGACTAAAACCGAAAGAGAAAATTATCTCAAAGAAATGGAAAAATGTATAACGCCATATTTAGTAGAAAATGAAGCTTAGTTTTTTAGATATATTAGAGCAAAAAATCGAAATTCCTATTATTCAAAGAGATTATGCTCAAGGAAGAATAAACAAACAAGTAGATAAAATCAGGCACGATTTTTTAGATGCATTATTTACAGCAATTGAAAAAAGAATTGCTTCAAATAGTTACGAACTAGAATTAGATTTTGCTTATGGGTTTCAAAGAAATACCTCAAATGATAACACATTTATTCCTATCGATGGGCAACAAAGATTAACTACGTTATGGTTACTTCATTGGTTTATAGCTAATAAAGAAAAGGAAGAAGAACAAAATTTGGCTAATTTTATGTACGAAACCAGATATAGTAGTACAATATTTTGTCAAGAACTAATAAAATTTAAACCAAACTTTGATAAAAAAACAATAGCACAAGAAATCAAAGACCAATCTTGGTATTTTGAAACTTGGGATTACGACCCTACCATACAATCAATGTTGGTAATGCTAAATGCTATTGAAGAAAAGTACAATAATTTATCGCAAACTCCCATTTGGCAAATAATTACCCAAAATGGTGGTCCATTCTTTTTCTATAAACTGAATATGGACAGTGTGGGCTTATCAGATGATTTATATATCAAAATGAATTCAAGAGGTAAACCTCTAAC
>JAIXHM010000050.1 GCA_030145825.1 Flavobacterium sp. | reverse complement strand
AGTATTTGTTAGTTTGATGGAATTTATAGTGCATCAAACCTTATTTTTTTATGGAGGAGAACATGGCGTAACAGTTTATGTAATTATAAATAGAATGCTAATGTTTGCTTATTTTCCTATTTTAGGAATTACCCAAGGGTTTCTACCAATTGCTGGATATAATTATGGTGCTAAAAATTTTCATAGAGTTAAAGAAAGTATTATAAAATCAATAATTGCAGCTGCTGTTATGGCTAGTTGTATATTTGGGATTATTTATTTCTTTGCAGAGCCAATAGTAAGAGTTTTTACAACTGATGTTGACATTCTTAAAATAACACCTCAAGCTTTAATTTTCGTTTTTGCGGCAACTCCTATTATAGCTTTACAATTAATTGGTGCGGCTTATTTTCAGGCAGTAGGTAAAGCATTTCCAGCATTATTACTAACTTTAACAAAACAAGGATTTTTCTTGATACCTTTGGTTTTATTATTGCCTAAGTATTTTGGAATACATGGCGTGTGGATTGCATTTCCTATAGCCGATTTATTATCGACTTTAGTAACAGCATATTTTTTAAATCGAGAAATTAAAACCAAATTAATAGAATATTAATGGAATTATACAATTATATAAAAGCATTACATTTAATTTTTGTAGTTACTTGGTTTGCTGGTTTGTTTTATATTGTTAGACTTTTTGTATATCACGCAGAAGCAAAAACAAAACCAGAACCAGAACAGTCTATTTTAATAAAGCAATATCAATTAATGCAATATAGGTTATGGTATATAATTACTTGGCCTAGTGCAATTTTAGCCAGTTTCTTTGCTTTTTGGATGTTGTTTTTTACCGAAGTAGGAAAAGTTTGGCTTCAACAACCATGGATGCATGTTAAATTACTTTTTGTTTTTTTATTGTATTTATACCATTTAAAATGTCATCAAATATTTGTACAACTACAAAAAAATGAAGTCAAAAATAGTTCTGGCTTTTTTAGATTATGGAATGAAGGAGCTACTATAATTTTATTTGCAGTTGTTTTTTTGGTTATTTTAAAGAATGCTGTGAACTGGATTTTTGGAGTCATCGGAATTATTCTTTTTTCCGTACTTTTAATGTTAGGTTATAAATTTTATAAAAAAATTAGAGAAAAGAATAACTCTTAAATGTATTATAGATTACTAAATTTAAAACAACTTTCCTTAAGGGTAAGAATATTTTTAGCCATGATATTTTTAACCTTAATAGCTTCTGTTTTAATAGCACTAGTATCTATTTATCAATTTAGAAAAGAGGCAAAAGAATATCATCAAGATAGATTAGAAAGAAAAGAAAATTCTATTGTAGGTCATATTAATTATGTACTTCAAACTACAACTTATCCACTTACTACCGAAAATATTCCTTTAATATTCAAAGAAAGAATCCATGAATTAGCCGATATTCATAGTATGGAAATTAACTTTTATGATTTAAAAGGAAACTTATTAATTTCTTCAAAAGCAGTTTTTAAAGTAGATAGTATTTTACCCAAAATTGACCCTGCAACTTTGCGAATTTTACAAGGAACTATAGAGAAAAGGTATGTAGAGTTCGTAAAAATTGACGGACAGCAATATCGTTCATCTTATTCTTATGTAAAAGACAATAAGTTTAAACCATTAGCTATCTTAAATTTACCTTACGAAGAAGACACAAGTTTTTATGACAATGAAGTAAAGAGTTTTTTAATGCGTTTTGGTCAGGTTTATCTATTAATGTTTCTAATTGCGATTATTCTTTCTTACTTTTTATCGAGTTATATTACTAAATCGCTTCAAATTATTAGTGATAAAATAAGGGAAACCAATTTTACCAATAAAAATCAAAAAATTGTTTTACAAGAAGGAAGTAGAGAGATAAATATTCTAATTGATTCCTATAATAAAATGGTCGACCAATTAGAAGATAGTGCCAATAAATTAGCACAAAGTGAACGTGAACAAGCTTGGCGCGAAATGGCGAAGCAAGTTGCGCATGAAATTAAAAATCCGTTAACACCTATGCGATTAACGGTTCAAAGTTTTCAAAGAAGATTTGATGAGAAAGATCCCAATATTAAACAAAAATTAGCCGATTTTTCAAGTATTTTAATTCAACAAATAGACACCATGAGTGCCGTTGCAAATGCTTTTTCAAATTTTGCATCGATGCCAGCACAACAAAACGAAACGCTTAATGTAGTTAAGGTTGTACAATTAGCATTAGAGATTTTCAATGAAGACTTTATAGAATTCATATGCGATAAAGATGAAATAATTGCAGAAATCGATAGAACACAATTAATTCGTGTAATTACAAATTTGGTTAAAAACGCTATACAAGCAATACCAGAAGAAAAGAATGATAAAAGAGTAGTTGTTGTAGTGGAGCAAATTGATAATCAAGTTAAAATTGCAGTGACCGACAACGGAAAAGGAATCTCAGAAGAAAACAAAGCAAGAATTTTTGAACCAAAATTTACGACAAAATCTAGCGGGATGGGATTGGGTTTACCAATTATAAAAAATATAATTGAGAATTATAATGGAACCATTAACTTTGAAAGCCAAAAAGGTTCAGGAACAACTTTTATCGTAATGTTCCCAATTATTAATAAAGAAAATAATTAACCATGGAAAATATTTTAATAGAAAAAAGCGAAAACATTGCTTTGGTAACAATTAATAGACCAACAAAATTAAATGCTTTAAATAAAGCTACAATTGAAGAATTACACGAAGGTTTTAAAATGTTAAATAATGATACTGATGTAAAAGTTATCATTGTAACAGGAAGTGGAGAAAAGGCATTTGTTGCTGGAGCTGATATTTCAGAATTTGCAAATTTTTCAGTAGAAGAAGGTGGAAAATTAGCAGCAAAAGGACAAGAAGTATTATTTGATTTCGTTCAAAATTTGAGCACACCCGTTATTGCAGCTGTTAATGGTTTTGCTCTTGGTGGCGGACTAGAATTGGCGATGGCTTGTCATTTTAGAGTAGCATCAGATAATGCAAAAATGGGATTGCCAGAAGTAACATTAGGTGTAATTCCAGGTTATGGAGGTACACAACGCTTGGCACAATTAGTAGGTAAAGGCAGAGCTATGGAAATGATTATGACTGCCGGAATGGTAGATGCTCAAACAGCTTTAAATTATGGATTGGTTAATCACGTTGTTAGTCAAGAAGAATTGTTAGAATTTACTAAAGGGATTGCTTCAAAAATCACAAAAAATTCAAGTGTCGCGATTGCAAAAGCGATTGAATCTGTAAATGCTAATTATATAGATGGTGTTAATGGTTATGAGGTTGAAATTAAAAACTTTGGAGCATGTTTTGGTACTGAAGATTTTAAAGAAGGTACTACAGCATTTTTAGAAAAACGTAAAGCTAACTTTCCTGGTAAATAATTAATTATAAATAATAAATGAAATTTAAATCAATTTTTTTAACTCTTATACTAATTGTATTAAGTGCAAATTTTGCTATTGGTCAATCTACAGATTTTAAAGTTACCAAAAGTGAAATTTTTAAAGATAAAAACACAAATTCTGATTTAGTTTTTTCTGCTAGTGATGATAAAGGAGGTTTGGTTCTGCTAAGACATTTGTATAGCAAACTTGGAATGAATTCTAGAGGATACATCTTAGAATATTATGATCAAAATCTAAAACTTGTTAAACAAAAAGAGTTTGAAGAAAAAAAATCAGGAATTAAAGGGATGTTTGTTAAAGACAACACTGTAAATTTAATTGAGTGTATTGTTAACAAGAGTGAAGAAACTATAGAATATAACGTAATTAAAGGAAGTCTTTCTGATTTTAATTTTTCTAAAGACAATATTTTTTCTATTGGAAAAGATAATGTTAGAAGTCCTTTTGCTATTGGAGTTGGACTTTTCTTCTTTTCTAATTTTTCACAAATTGACCATGATCCTTATGGAGAGGTTAGAATTTCTGCGACAGGAAAATATATTGCATTTAATTTCGATATCAAAAATAAAAAACAAGAAACACATCGTGTTTTAGTTTATGATAATCAATTGAATAAAGTTTATGAGCAAGAGTTTTCTGAAAATATAAAAGATAAATATTTTAAATATAATTCTTTTGAAGTAAGTGATGAAGATGGAACCGTTTATTTCCTTGGAAAAGCTTATAAAAATGAAAGTTTTAAAGATAGAGTAGACGATCAAATTAATTACACTTACAAGTTATACAGTATCAACAATTCTGGAGTTAATTCTAAATCGTTCGATACAAACGATACTTATATAAATTCGCTTGAAGTTTTATTAAATCAAAAAGGATTGTTTTGTATAGGAATGTATTCTGAAAAAAATTCCGATGATTTTAGAGGTTTTGCATATTATAAGTTAGATAAAGAGGAGCTAAGTGTTCAAAAAACTAAAATGACACCCTTTTCAGAGCAATTTATGATTGATAAATATGGAGAAAAAAAGGGTAAAAAGAAATCAGATAAGAAAAAAGAAATTAGTAATGTTGTTTACCGAGACTTTTTTATTTCTGATAATAACGAAATTTACTTTAATGCAGAAGAGTTTTATATATCAACGTATACTACTTTTGGACCAAACGGACAAACTTCGACAAGAACAGTTTATCATTACAATGATATTTATTCTTGTAAATTTAATTTTGAAGGGGAGATGATTTGGATGCGAACAATTAATAAAGGACAAGCTACTTCTGGATTAACTGATTATTTATCTTTTACTTCAGGTGTTAAAGATGGGAAAATGTATTTGTTTTTAAATGGTGATGATGATGTAAAAAAATTAAAAGATAATCGAATCGCATTTGCGCAAGCAAGCATAAAAAAAATGAATTTGTATGTTATTGAAATTGAACCAAATGGGGATTTCAATTATAAAATTTTAATTAGTGATAAAGATTCAAAAGTTACTTATAAAACTAACGGAGGCCTTTTCTCAAATAAATTTTTAGCTATATTTTTAGAAGGTAATAAGGGAAGAGATAAGCGAATTGCTAAAATTGAGTTATAATAAAAAAAGGTCGCTTTAAGCGACCTTTTTTTATGTATCCCATTCAGAATAAAATTGAGCCAAAAACAATTCCATAAATTTATGGCGTTCTTCGGCTAGTTTTTTACCAGTTTCAGTATTCATTTTATCTTTAAGAAGTAATAATTTTTCATAAAAGTGGTTAATTGTTGGTGCATCACTTTTTTTATACTCTTCTTTTGTCATGTTGGTTTTTGGAGCAATATTTGGATCATAAAGTACTCGGTTTTTAAAACCACCATAATTAAATGTTCTCGCAATACCAATTGCACCAATAGCATCTAAACGATCTGCATCTTGAACAATATCAAGTTCAATAGAACTGTATTTTTTTTCAAAATTTCCACCCTTAAAAGAAATGTTTTCAATAATAGCTATTACTTCCTCAATTGTTTTTATATCAACATTTTCTTGTTCCAAAAATTCGCGAGCCACTTTTGGTCCTATAGTTTCATCTCCATTATGAAATTTTGAATCGGCAATATCGTGCAATAAAGCAGCAAGTTGTACTACTAAAAGGTTACAATCTTCGTTTTCAGCAATTTTTACTGAATTTCTATAAACACGTTCTATGTGAAACCAATCGTGGCCACCTTCTGCATGTTCTAAAGTTTGTTTTACAAATTGTATGGTTCTACTAAGTATCATTCAAAAAAAATCCTTTCACAAAGGAAAGGATTTAATTTTACATTACATAACTCCAGCTTCGACCCATTTAAAAGAATATGGATTTTCTGGCACTACTAATCTTTCAGAAACGCGTTTTAAACGTGTTGGCAATTTCATGATATAATCTCTAGCTTTCTCAGCTTGATCATTTAAACCATTAATTTTATCAATTTCCCATTTCACTATTAATTTTTCTAAAATATCAACATAATCGTTTGAAGTATAAACACCTATACGCTGTGCTGAGTTAGAAAATTCTTCAAAAAGAGTACTAATTTTTTCGCCAGATTCTCTTAAAAAATGAGCAGGCATTGTAATTTTTCTTTTCATCATATGTTCAAAAGCCAACATCATTTCACTTGGGTCAACCTTGAAAATTTGATTAATGAATTCGCTATAAGCTAAATGATGACGCATTTCGTCTCCAGCAATTAAATTACACATCTTAAATAATTTTTTATCGCCAAATTTTCTAGCAATTTGAGCAACTCTGTTGTGCGAAATATAAGTTGCAAGTTCTTGAAAAGAAGTGTAAACAAAGTTTTTATACGGATCTTTTCCAGTGCCAATGTCAAAACCATCGTTAATTAAATGATGTGTTGTCATTTCAACTTCGCGCATATTTACTCTTCCCGAAAGGTATAAATATTTGTTTAGTACATCTCCATGACGATTTTCTTCACCCGTCCAATGGCGAACCCATTTACTCCAGCCATTTCTTCCTTCGTTATCGACTCCTTCAACTTCCATAAGCCAAGATTCATAGGTTGGCAAAGCTTCTTCTGTTATCGTGTCACCTACTAAAGATACCCAAAAATCGTAAGGTAAATCTTTAGCAATTGCTCTTAATTCTTTTACTTCTTCTAGAAAATTTTCGTTCTCTGAACTAGGTAAAAGATCACTTGGTTGCCAAATTTTCTCTACAGGAATCAAGAATTCTTCCATAAAAGAATCTATCTTCTTTTCAAGAAATTGCATTACTTCCAAGCGTACATTTTTAATAGACATTGTAATTTTGTATTAGGTTAAGTTATTTTTTACAGTTTTTTCTGTTTTTTCGAAAATTTCTTCAAAGCTATATTCTGAAATTTTTAAAGGCTCATGAACAGTAAATTTTAATCTGTTTCCTATTCCTAATGGAAATTGTCCGTATCGGGTCATTTTCCATGAATTTTCAATTGTTACAGGAACAAAATAAGCGTCAGGGGCAAACTTGTATAACATTTTTAAACCATTAACCGAAAATGGTTTTGGCGTGCCAGTTTTGCTTCTTGTTCCTTCTGGAAATATTACTACCGAGTAATTGTTGTTGTTAATTAATTCGGCACATTTTTTAATTTCAGGTAATGCTTGTTTAGGATCTTTACGATCAATTAGAGCACTTCCGCCATATTTTAGATTATACGAAACACTTGGTATTCCTTTTCCTAATTCTTTTTTACTGATAAATTTTGGATGCCAAGCTCTCATAAACCATATAAATGGAGGGATGTCATATAAGCTTTGATGATTTGCAACAAAAATCAAAGGTTTGTGCGGTGGTAATTTTTCTCTTCCTTTTACTACATAAGTTGTTCCTAAAATATGAGTTGTTCTTATAAGAAAGAAGTTTAAAATAGCAACACTCCATCGATGTGCATTATATCCAAATATATTATAGCATATCCATTGAATAGGTTGAAAAATGATTAACCATAAACCAAAAACTAAATAAAATAAAACTGTAAGTGGATATGAAATTATTTTTTGCATTTTGTATTATATTAAATAACGCTAATTATTAGACAAAAGTACATTTATAATAGAAAAAACCACCATTATAGGTGGTCTTTCTATATGCTTGCATAGTAAAATTTACAATTAATTTTAAAAGCAGTTTTAATTAATTACTGTACACACACCATCTATGCAATCTATGTTTTCTGGGGGCATTACTATACTACAATCTGAGATAGCATTTGTTTGAATATTTCGAATAGAATCCATGGTGTAGTATTCACTTACAAGTTGTTCCAATTCATTTTGATTAACATTTTCAGAATATACAAGATATTCTCTAGGACCTCCACAAGGTTTAGAACCTAAGGGAATAAAGTTACAACTTGAAGTAGCACTACATGTAAATTGACCAATATAGTTTGTGATTTCTGTTCTTTTATTGTTCAGCATTTCTTCAGTAATCACATCATTTTGATTGTCATTTTCACATTGAAAACTTTGTAATAACGTTAATACTAGAACAAAAGAAATAATTTTTCTCATAATTGTTTTTAACTACTAGATGCAAAAATCAATATTTGGTTGCAAAAAAAATGCCTTAAACATTGTTTAAGGCATTATATAATTAACAAAACTCGTTGTAAGCGTCTTTTAGATTTTCTGCAATCATTTCTGCAGGTCTTCCTTCAATATGATGACGTTCTAACATATGCACTAATTCTCCATTTTTGAATAATGCCATACTTGGTGATGATGGAGGAAAAGGAAACATATGTTCTCTCGCTTTTGTAACAGCATCTTTATCAACACCTGCAAAAACTGTTACCAATTGTGTTGGTGTTTTTGCATTGTCTAAACTCATTCTTGCACCGGGACGGGCATTGCGAGCAGCGCAACCACAAACAGAATTTACTACCACTAACGTTGTTCCTTCTTTTGCTAATGCTTGTTCTACATCTTCTGCTGTATATAATTCTTGAAAACCAACAACAGATAGTTCTTCGCGCATTGGTTTTACCATTTCTTCTGGATACATATTCTAAAATTTTATTTTTTGCAAAGTTACAAATATTTGTATTAAACAAGATTTAATCAACTGATAAAGAATTCTTAAATTCTGAATGAAAAACCTAAAGCGTAAAAATAATCTGGTGCATTTTTAGTTATTCCAAATCCTCCAGAAGCATCAATCATAAAATTGTTTGTAATTAAGTATGTAAATCCACCATCAAAATTATGGTTTGCAGTTTGTTGTTCAGGAGCAAAACCATAAAGTTCAATATACGAACCTAGTTTATCTGTTATAGAATATCCTAAAGCAGTTGTATATAGAAAGGTTGCCTTTGCTAAAAAACCATCCCATTCTGCTCCGAGATTATAACCAAATGAAAATTTTTCTGACAATGTATGCTGAATAGCAAATCTAAATTCTGGAGCTAAATAATTATTTTTGTATTCTGTTTTAGCTAGATTTGGAAAAGCTAAATGTCCAATTAAAGATATTTTTGGAAGAATTCCATTTTCTTCAGAAATTCGAATTTTACAGCCTATTAAAACAGGTGAAATTCCCTCATTATAAGTGTTAAAACTCTCGTTTTTATGAAATTCTGTAATTAATCTAAGTTCAATAATTTCCGAAAAACCATACTTCCATAATACAGTTGGAACAACATATTCAGAATTATAACTATCAATTTTTTGGTAACTAAAACCAGTTTCTATCTGAAACATTTTTACAGGTGTTAAAGAAGAGGTTTCTGTTTGATCTGGTCTATCGGTTTGTATAGGTTCAATTTCTATTTGTGTTGTTTCTTGTGCAAAGCTTATTGAACAAATAAGTAGCAATATGTTTTTTTTAAACATGTTAAATTAAAATTTAGACAAAACTAAAAATTAAATATCGCTATACAAAAATATTATTTTATATTTGTAAAAAAATTTATTAATAATGACAATTTCAGAAGAAAACTATTTAAAGGTTATTTATCATTTAGCACAGGTTTCTCCAAAAGGCGTTAATACAAATGCAATTGCTGGAATGTTAGAAACAAAAGCTTCTTCTGTAACTGATATGATAAAGAAACTTGATGAAAAAGGATTAGTTAGTTATGTTAAATATCAAGGAGTTTCGTTAACCGAAAAAGGATTGTATTTGGCAAAGATGATAGTGAGAAAGCATCGTTTGTGGGAAGTTTTTTTGGTAAAAAAATTAAACTTCTCTTGGGATGAAGTGCATGAAATTGCTGAAGAATTAGAGCATATTCAATCAGAAAAATTGATAAATAAACTAGATGCCTTTTTAGAATTCCCTGATTTTGATCCGCATGGCGATCCAATTCCTAATGCGGATGGTGAAATTAAAAAAATGCAGAAGAGAATTTTGTTCGATATTCAATTGAACGATATGGTAAAATGTGTTGGAGTAAAAGATTCTTCAGTAGAATTTCTTCAATTTTTAGATAAAAAGGGAATTTCTTTAGGAACTAATATTACAATTTTGGAAAAAGAAAACTTTGACGAAACATTAAAAATTAAAGTTCAAGAAAAAACACTTACCATTTCAAATAAAATTGCTAAAAACTTATATGTTAAATAGTTATGTTTAAAACTGTTTTAGAATATTTAGAAAATATAGATCCTATTTTAGCGGCATTTTATGCCACTATGTTTACATGGTTTTTAACGGCTTTAGGAGCAGCATTTGTATTCTTTTTTAAAAACATGAACCGTGCAGTTTTAGATGGTATGCTCGGTTTTACAGGCGGTGTAATGATTGCAGCGAGCTATTGGAGTCTTTTATCGCCAGCTATAGAAATGAGCGATGGAGAAGGTTTTGTAAAAGTAATGCCCGCTTCAATTGGGTTTTTAATGGGAGCTTTGTTTTTATTTGCATTAGATAAAACATTACCGCATTTACATATTAATTTTAAAGAATCGGAAGGAATAAAATCACCTTGGCAACGTACTACCTTATTAGTTTTGGCAATTACGCTACATAATATTCCTGAAGGTTTAGCGGTTGGAGTATTATTTGGTGGAGTGGCAGCAGGAATTCCAGAAGCTTCAATAGCTGGTGCGGTTACTTTAGCTATTGGTATTGGTATACAAAACTTTCCAGAAGGAATTGCCGTTTCAATGCCTTTAAGAAGAATGGGAATGAGCAGAAGAAAAAGTTTTATGTACGGACAAGCATCGGCTTTAGTTGAACCTATGGCTGGAGTTTTGGGCGCAGTTGCAGTAACTTTTTTTACTCCAATTTTACCTTACGCATTAGCATTTGCAGCTGGAGCTATGATATTTGTTGTTGTAGAAGAAGTAATACCAGAAACACAACAAGATAAAAATACTGATATTGCTACTTTAGGTTTGATTGCAGGTTTTATAGTAATGATGAGTTTAGATGTTGCTTTGGGCTAATGACAACTACAATCGTCTCCACAAGATTTTGAGTTCTTTTTTGCAGTTTTTTTCCAAAAGAATTTCTTAACCAAAAACCCTACAGCAATGGCTAAAGAAAGGTAAGCTAAAATTTCTTGAATATCCATGTTTTAAAAATAAATTCCAGTTCCTAAAGTTACAAAATTATAATTTGGTGATGCAATTTTTAAATGCTCATATCCTATAGAAAAGAAGTATTTCTTTTTATGGTATTTTCCTCTTAATTCAAATGAATTTACTGGAAATCCGTTTATATTACTCCAAAGCATAGCACTGTTAAAACTAATGTTTTTTACAATAAAAACATCTGCATTTAATCCGTATGAAAAACCAATTTTTTGAACGTTATTTCCTATATATGTTGCGCCAAGTGTCCATCCGAAATTAAATTTTTTAAAACGAATTCTATCATAAGCCAAATTAAATTGAAATACCGAAAGATTTGAAAATTGGTTTGTAAATAAATTTTTTTCTATTAACTCGCGGTAATCTGCTTGTATGTAAAAAAATTGAAATGGTCTAAATTTTGCTTTTAAATGATTTCCAAATAAATTGCGATTGTTATAAAGTAAATGATCTTCTATATCAAATCGCATTAAATTACCATTTCCGATGCTGTCGTTATAGGTTTGAAAATTTCCCGATTCCCCATCAAAATAAGGATATTTAGATAATGAATTGTAAAGATGTTCCTCACTTCTATAATCGCCAATAGTAGAATAAAAAGTAACATATAAAAACGTTTCTGCAAATAAGCTTGCTATTCCATAATCATTTGATGAACTTCTAGCTGAACTTGAGCCATTGGAACTACTTCTTGTTCCATAGGATTTTCCTGAATTTAATTCACTTTTAGATTTATCAACTCGTTGAGAAAATAAGTTGTTAAAAGACAGAATTATAACTAATATGAGAAATGATTTTTTCATTAGTTTTTACAAAAAAAACATCAAAAATTATGCTTCTTTATTTTAAAATTTGAAAAGCAGTTAAAGCAACAACGTAAGCAAATCCACTCATAATTACAAGTTGAATTATTGGCCATTTCCAAGAGTTAGTCTCTTTTTTTACAATAGCTAAAGTTGAAATACACTGCATAGCAAAAGCATAAAATAAAAGTAATGAAACTCCAGTTGCAAAATTGAAAACTTTTGTTCCTGTTGTAGGATGAACTTCAGCAGCCATTCTATTTTTTATCGTAACTTCTTCTTCGCTATGGCTTCCAACACTATAAATGGTTGCCAATGTTCCAACAAATACTTCTCTTGCCGCAAAAGAACTTACAACTGCTACACCTATTTTCCAATCGTAACCTAATGGTTTAATTAAAGGCTCAATGGTTTTACCCATAATACCAATGTAGGAGTTTTCTAATTTAAAAGAATTGATTTTATCTTCAAGTTGTTCTGCATTTGCATTTGGATTACTTTCTACTATAATTTTCTCGGCATCGTTAAAACTTGATGGTCCATGTGAGCCCAAGAACCATAATACTACAGATAGTGCCAAAATAATTTTACCAGCCCCAGCTACAAAAGCTTTTGTTTTTTCAATTACATTAATAGAAACATTTTTAAACATTGGAATTTTGTATGACGGCATTTCTACTACAAAATATGATTTGCAGTTTAGCTTTAAAACTTTGTTTAAAATGTATGCAGAAAGTATTGCCATTCCAAAACCAAGTAGATATAATGTCATTAAGGTTAAACCTTGTAAACTTAAAAATCCAAAGTATCTTTTTTCTGGAATTATTAATGAAATTAAAATTGCGTAAACAGGTAAACGAGCCGAACAAGTAGTAAATGGAGTTACTAAAATGGTGATTAAACGTTCTTTCCAGTTTTCAATGTTTCGCGTTCCCATAATTGCCGGAATTGCACAAGCAGTTCCCGAAATTAAAGGCACAACACTTTTTCCTGACAAACCAAATCGGCGCATGATTTTATCCATCAAAAATACCACGCGACTCATATAACCACTTTCTTCTAATATTGAAATGAATAAGAAAAGAAAGGCAATTTGTGGAATAAAAATAACGATTCCGCCAATTCCTGGAATAATACCATCTGATACTAAATCGGTAAATTTTCCTTCTGGTAAATTTGTTTTGGCAAACGAACTTAAGTTGGCAAATGTTTCGTCTATAAAATCCATCGGAATACTACTCCAGTCAAATAAAAATTGAAAAATCAACAGTAATATTCCAAAGAAAATTACATAACCAAATATTTTATGTGTTAAAACACGATCAATTTTTGCGCGTATATCGGTCGCTTTAGATTGATCTATTTTATGACCAATTTTAAGAGTGTCGTTAATAAATTGGTAACGCTTTATTGTTTCTTTTTGTTGTAACCTTTTTAAATCGGAATGCGATTTTGTAAATGAACTTTTAATTTCATTTCGTTCCAAATTTAAAAAGTTAACATCTTGTGTAATTACTAACCAAAGTTTATAAAGTAATTGATTTGGAAATGCTCGTCTTAATTTATCAAAATATTCAGGATCAATACTTGAAGCATTTAAACAAGGTTCGGTTGGAATTTCTTTATAATTAAGAATAAGCTCTTTTAGTGTGTCGATTCCAGTTTTTTTTCTAGAACTCACTAAAGCAATTTTGGTTTTTAATTCTCTTTCTAAAACTTCAAGATCTAGCTCAATTCCTTTTAAAGACATTCTATCCGCCATATTGATAACTAATATGGTGGGAATTTCTAAATCTTTAATTTGAGTAAAAAGAAGTAAATTTCGCTTTAAATTTTCTACTTCAGTAACCACAACAGCTACATCTGGAAAATCTGCATCGTTTTTGTTTAGTAATAATTCAATAACAACATTTTCATCAATAGAACTAGCATTTAAGCTATAAGTTCCTGGTAAATCGATGATTTTTGCTTTAACGTCATTAGAAATTTTTGCAATTCCTTGTTTTTTTTCTACAGTAATACCAGGATAATTTCCTACTTGTTGATTTAAACCGGTAAGCTGATTAAAAACGGAGGTTTTCCCTACATTAGGATTTCCAATTAAAGCAACTTTTATAATTGAATTTGACATGTATTATACCAACTGATTTTCGATAACAACATTAATTTCATTTGCTGTTTCTTTACGAATAGCAACATGTGAATCATTTATGTTAAAATAATAAGGATCTCCAAAAGGCGCAATTTGAATAAGTTCTATAGTGTTGCCAGGCAAACATCCCATTTCTAACAACTTTAATGGAATTTCTTCAATGTTTACATCGACTATAATAGCTTTATCACCAATTTTTAAATCTGACAACAGAATCGACATCCTTATTTAGATTGAATTAAAATACAAAGGTAGCTATATTTTTAATAACGAAAATGATAAATATCAATTTTATTCTTTTGATAAGTAATTAATATCATCGAGTAATTTTTTAACTTCTTCCAGATTTGTTCCATCATAAAAACCTCGAATTCTTCTTTTTTGATCTACTAAAACAAAATTTTCAGTGTGTACCATATCATACAATTCTTCTGGTTTCCCAGTTTTTACAACTAGATATGACTTTCTTGCAATGTAGTATATATCTTTTTTGTTACCTGTAACTAAATTCCATTTACTATCAATAACACCTTTTTCAAGTGCATATTTTTTTAAGACTTCTGGTGTGTCAATATCTGGAGTCACAGAATGTGACAATAACATAACTTTTGGATTGTTTTTTATTTGATCTTGTAGCCAAACCATATTGTCTGTCATTTTGGGGCAAATTGTTGGGCAAGTGGTGAAGAAAAAATCAGCAACATAAATTTTATTTTCATAATCTTTTTGCGTGATTTTCTTGCCATTTTGATTCGTAAATTCAAAATCTTGAATAATATGATTGTAACCAATATGTTGTACAGTTGTGTCTACTAATTCTGGGTTAACATCGCGTGGAGTAAAAATTGGTAAACTTTTCTTCGGTGTTGATAAGTAATATATACCAAAAAAAACTAAAATTAGTACAATTGTTAGTAAGAAATAATATTTTCTTTTGAAAGATTTCATCTTTTTTAATGCAAAATTAAAGTTTTATTTAGAATTTATTAATTTAAAATAGGAATCTTTTAAAAAAATAGTATATTCGCAAATCAACAAAAAATCTAACCAAAATGAAATCTAATTTTCTGATTGCGAGTTTATTAATTGCTTTTATTGGTAATGCGCAATTTAATTCGAATGCACCTTGGAGAAATTCAAATTCTCAGGGAAGACAAGAAGAACAAACAATTAACCAATTGGTTGATGAATTTGAACAATATTGGTCAACTCACGATTGGAGAAAAAAAGGATCTGGATTTAAACCATTTAAAAGATGGGAGTATCATTGGAGTAATAATGTTAATGAACAAGGTTATTTGATTACTCCTCAAGAATTATGGGATGCTTGGAGAGAAAAAAATATTGCGAAAGCTAACCATAAAAGTACAATGGCAGTTCCACCAAGTAATTGGGAACCCATTGGTCCAACTCAAAATGCACAGCCAAACTCTACAATGGCTAGAGGTAGAGTAAATATAGTACATGTAGATCCTAGTAACCCAAATACAATTTATTTTGGTACTCCTGGAGGTGGTATTTGGAAATCTACAGATGCAGGAGCAACATGGACACCAATGTCTGATTATTTACCTCAGCTCGGTGTTTCGGGTATTGCCGTAGATTATTCTGATTCCAATACAATTTATATTGCAACAGGAGATAAAGATGCATCTGACACATATTCGGTTGGGGTATTAAAATCGACTGATGGTGGTGTAACTTGGAATACAACAGGATTAACATTCACTAATACCAATAGTTTTGCAGGTGATATTTTAATTCATCCTACAAATAATCAAATTTTATGGTGTGCAACAAGTGTTGGTATTTATAAAACAATAAATGCAGGAGTTTCTTGGACTATGGTGCAATCTGGAGACTTTTCACAAGGTTCAATTAGACTGAAACCAAATGACCCAACTACAATTTATGCTTCTGGATATACTGGCTCAGGGACAAGTGGTTTTTATAGGTTTTATAAATCAACTAATTCTGGAGATAGTTTTACAACATCAACATTATTAGGTATGCCAAACACGCAATCTCTAGCAGGTAGAATGATTCTTGATGTTACTCCAGCAAATAGTAATTATGTATATGCTTTAATTGCAAAAGGAAATAATAGTTTTCAA
>JAIXHM010000049.1 GCA_030145825.1 Flavobacterium sp. | reverse complement strand
GCTTCATATTTTTCAAAATTATAATTCCCTTCACCAATAATATTTGATCCTATTGAGTTATAGTCTTTATCGCAAGACAGTAAAGTTAAAAATACTGCCGAAATAATAAAAATGTACTTTTTCATAGATTATAAAACGTTCTCTTTAATGAAGCTCATGTAAACTTCTTGTAATGATTCTTTCGGGGTGAAAGGTAAAAAAGGTTTTTTAGATGATTCTATATATTTTGTTAAAGTTGGGTTTAAACCCTCAGAACCAATAACTACTGCATCTGAGTGGTCTATAGTTACTTTCATTAAGTTCTCAAAATTTGGTTCGTTAATTACACTTGAAACCTCGTCAGGAATATTGTCAAAAGCAAGTTTTTTATCCATGTTTTCATCTAAAATTCCATCAAAACCAAGATTGTAAACAGAAGATATAATTTTAGTATCAGCAAAAATCCCTTCGTTCTTATAATAGTGTTTTAAATAAACGGGTAACATTGCTGCCATCCATCCGTGAACATGAATAACATCAGGAACCCAATTTAATTTTTTAACCGTTTCAACAACACCTTTTGCAAAAAAGATAGCACGTTCATCATTATCTGGGAATAAATTTCCTTCTTCATCTGTAAAAGTTGCTTTTCTTTTGAAATATTCGTCGTTATCAATAAAGTAAACTTGTATTCGTTCTTTCGGTATCGAGGCAACTTTAATAATTAATGGCATATCCATATCATTAACTACCAAATTCATTCCTGATAAACGAATAACTTCATGTAATTGGTGTCTTCTTTCGTTAATATTACCATATCTTGGCATGAAAATTCTTATTTGTCCTCCTAAATCATTAATCATTTTAGGGTATTCATAAGATTGTATAGAAACTTCATTTTCGGCTAAATAAGGCACCACTTCAGATGATACATATAATATCCTCTTGTCTTCCATAATTTTTTTGTTTATCAGTTTGTGTTTAAAAAACATGCAAAAATACAAAAAATTTATGGATTTCACCATTAATGTAGTAAGTTTGCTTGATAAACTAATGCTTGTAGAATGCTTGTTTTTAATGAAAGAAAAGCAATTGTTTCTTTTTTAGAACCATTAATTGCTCAAAAAAAAACGATTGGTTTTGTGCCTACAATGGGTGCATTGCATGATGGTCATTTATCGTTATTAGATAAATCATTGAAAGAAAATGATGTAACGGTAATGAGTATTTTTGTGAATCCAACTCAGTTTAACAATCCTGAAGATTTAGAAAAATATCCTAGAAATTTAGAAAGTGATGTTAGCAAAGTAGAAGCTTTTAATAAAAATGTTTTAATATTTGCACCTTCTGTTTCAGATATTTATAAAAACAATGTAACTTCCGAAAACTTTGATTTTGATGGTTTAGAAAATCAAATGGAAGGGAAATATAGACCAGGACATTTTGATGGAGTAGGAACTATTGTAAAAAGGCTTTTTGAAATTATTAGACCTACAAATGCTTACTTTGGTGAAAAAGATTTTCAACAATTACAAATTGTTAAGAAAATGGTCGAAAAAGTTAATCTTCCTGTAAACGTAATAGGCTGTCCTATTTTTAGAGAGAAAAGTGGCTTAGCAATGAGTTCTAGAAATGAAAGATTATCCAAAGAGGCAAAAGAAAAAGCAACTATTATTTTTAAAATTTTAAAAGCAGGGAAAAAATATTTCGAAGAGCATTCTGCTTTAGCTACCCAATCATTTGTTGAGAAGGAATTTTCCAAACACCAAGATTTTAAATTAGAATATTTTGATATTGCTGAAGAGAAAACGCTTTTGCCTTGTATAAGAAAAAGCAAAAAAAAGAAATACAGAGGTTTTGTAGCGGTTTTTATCGAAGATATCAGACTTATAGATAATATTGGACTGTAATTCAAAGTTAATTTTCAACTGAAAAAAATTATTGTAATTTTCTATAATTAGTTACCTTTGCACCATGCAAATTCAAGTAGTTAAATCAAAAATTCACAGAGTATCAGTAACTGGTGCCGATCTAAACTATATAGGTAGTATTACTATTGACGAAGCTTTAATGGAGGCTGCAAATATAGTAGAAGGTGAAAAAGTTCAAATTGTTAATGTTAACAATGGTGAGCGATTAGAAACATATGCAATTAAAGGACCTAAAGATACTGGTGAAATCACATTAAATGGACCGGCTGCCAGAAAAGTTCATAGAGGTGATATTATTATCATTATATCTTATGGGATTATAGACTTCGAAGAAGCTAAAAAATTTAGGCCAACTTTGGTGTTTCCAAACGAAAAAGACAACTCACTTACTTAGTGAATAAAAAACTTAAAAATACTCTTGGTATATTGCTCCCAATTTTATTGGGAGCTTTTTTAGTTATATACGAATACAAAAAGTTTACTACTGAAGAATTAAATCACGTTTTGGATATCGTTAAAAATGCCGACATTACTTTTATCTTATTGTCTGCTTTGATGGCGTTTTTGGGATATGTTTTTAGAGCATATAGGTGGCGTTATACTCTAGAATACATAGGTTATAAGTCGGATTTTAAATTTAATTTAACTGTAATAAGTATTGCTTATTTTTTGAATTTAACCATTCCAAGATCAGGTGAAATTTCTAGAGCAGCATTGCTAGCAAAGTACAAAGGAGTTCCTTTTGATAAGGGATTTGGAACTATAATTGCAGAACGCATTGTAGATTTCTTTATATTAATGTCTTTTGTTTTATTGGCAGTAGTAATTGAATTCTCAACGTTAAAAGAATTTCTATTAAAATATATTCCTGTACAAACATTAGTTACAATTTTAATCGTTGGATTTTTATTTGGAATTCTTGGTTTGTATTTATTAATTTATTCAAAAAACGCATTTATTTTAAAAATTAAAAGCAAAATTTCTGGTTTAACAGAAGGAGTTTTAAGTGTTTTTAAAATGCCGAATAAATGGGCGTTCTTTTTGCAAACATTAGCCATTTGGACTTCTTATGTTTTGATGTTTTACTTTGTAATTTTTGCATTAGAAGAAACAAGGATGATTTCTTTCGGAACTGTTTTAGTCGCTTTTGTTATAGGAAGTCTTACAATTGCTTTTACAAATGGAGGGTTTGGTTTCTTTCAAAAGTTAATTGCTGAAATTTTAGTTTTATATAGTGTTCCTTTTGCGTCGGGCTATGCTTTTGGATGGGTATCTTGGACTTCGCAATTAATCATCACTGTTTTTTTAGGCGGACTAGCATTTTTAATTTTACCAACATTCAACAAAAAAGAAATTAATTAGTATATTGCTTTCAAAATTTAATTAAAATCTAATATGAGAGCGGTATTACTATTTTTGTTAACCTTAAGTACTTTTTTTGGTTTTTCTCAAACAATTCCTGAATCTATTCAATCTAAAAAATTAGGAGAAACAAGAAATTTTTCAGTTATTCTTCCACCATATTACGAGCAAAATGTAAGTAAAAAATATCCAGTTTTAGTGGTGTTAGATGGAGAATATTTATCAGGTTTATTTGAAGGAACTTTAAAGTATGGAAACTATTGGGATGATCTTCCCGAAATGATTATAGTTTCGGTTAATCAAAATTATGGTGAGCAACGTTTCAAAGACAGTGAGTTAGATGAAGAGACTGGTTTGCCAAAAGGAACTGGTGCTGCTTTCTTTGAATTTTTAGGCATGGAAATGTTGCCTTATGTTGAAGGTAAATATAGAGTACAGCCGTTTAGAGTTATTGCGGGTCACGATACAACAGCAGGATTTTTAAATTGTTATTTATACAAAGATAATCCGGTTTTTAATGGTTATATTTCTTTAGCTCCAGAAATGGCTTTAGATATGGAAAAAAGAGTGGCAGAGCGTTTAGCTGTACCTACAAAACCTATTATGTACTATCAAGCAAGTGGCGAAGGTGATTTAGAAGAGTTAAGAGAAAAAACGCAAGCATTAGATCAAAATATAAATGCAATTCCAAATAAAAATTTCCGTTACCAATACGACGATTTTAAAGGAGCATCACATTATTCACTTGTAGCTCAAGCGGTGCCTCATGCTTTGTATTTTATATTTGACGGATATCAACCAATTTCAATGGTAGAATATCAAAATAAAATAGTAAAATTAGACAAGGGTTATACTCAATATATTATAGATAAATATAAAAACATTGAAGAAAAATTAGGCTTAAAGATTTTACCTCGTTTAACTGATTTTAAAGCAATTGAAGCGGCAATCTTAAAAAACAAAGCGTATCCTGAACTTCAGGAACTTTCTAAATATGCTGAAAAAAATTACCCTAAAACAACTTTGAGTGTGTATCACCAAGCGTTGTATTATGAAAAAATGGGCGAATTTAAAAAAGCAATCAAAGAATATAATAAAGGATTCACTAGAGAGCCAATTCGTGAGTTAACAGTTGAATTTATGTTAAATAGAGCAGAAAGATTGAAAGGTAAAGAAGATGAATCTAAAACTGAGGAATATGCGGATCCTCAAGCTCAAGATAATCCGGAAGGAGAAAATAATGATAATAACGGAAACAACGAAAAAAAGGAAGGTAGCGAATAACAATGAGTAAAGTTAAAACGTCGTTTTTTTGTCAAAGTTGTGGTACTTCTTATTCTAAATGGCAAGGCCAATGCTATGCTTGTAAAGAATGGAATACCATAGTTGAAGAAATTATTCAAAAAGAAGACAAGGTTGCTTGGAAAAACAATGAGAAAGAAACTTCTCGAGTTTCGAAGCCACTGTTAATAAAAGAAATTGATTCTGATCAGGAAGTTCGATTAAATACAACCGATAATGAATTAAATCGTGTTCTTGGTGGCGGACTTGTCCCCGGTTCTTTAACGCTTTTAGGTGGTGAACCAGGTATTGGTAAAAGTACATTATTGTTGCAAATTTCTTTAAAGTTGCCTTATAAAACGCTTTATGTTTCTGGCGAAGAAAGTCAAAAGCAAATTAAAATGCGTGCCGAACGTATTTTACCAAATAGCGATAATTGCTATATTTTAACCGAAACAAAAACACAAAATATTTTTAAACAAATTGGAGATATTAATCCTGAAGTTGTAATTATTGATTCTATTCAAACATTACATACCGATTACATTGAATCTTCACCAGGAAGTATTTCTCAAATTAGAGAATGTACTGCCGAACTTATAAAATTTGCTAAAGAAACCAACACGCCAGTAATTCTTATTGGTCATATTACTAAAGACGGGACTATTGCAGGGCCAAAAATTCTAGAACATATGGTCGATACTGTTCTTCAGTTTGAAGGAGATCGAAATCATGTGTATCGAATTTTACGTTCGCTTAAAAATAGATTTGGTTCTACTGCTGAATTGGGAATTTATGAAATGCTCGGAAACGGTTTACGTGAAGTAGAAAATCCATCTGAAATTCTAATTTCTCATAAAGAAGAAGAATTGTCGGGAACTGCAATTGCTTGTACATTAGAAGGAATGCGCCCTTTAATGATTGAAATACAAGCTTTAGTAAGTTCAGCAGTTTATGGAACTCCGCAACGAAGTACAACAGGCTATAATGCGAAACGGTTAAACATGATTTTGGCAGTTCTTGAAAAACGTGCAGGATTTCGATTAGGAACAAAAGATGTTTTTTTAAATGTTACAGGAGGAATTTCTGTTGATGATACTGCGATTGATTTGGCTGTTGTTGCGGCAATTTTATCTTCAAATGAAGATATCGCTATCGAAGAAGGATTTTGTTTTGCAGGTGAAGTTGGACTTTCAGGAGAAATTAGACCAGTTAATAGAATAGATCAGCGTATTCAAGAAGCTGAAAAACTTGGTTTTACAACAATATTAGTTTCTAAACACAATAAAATTTCACTTAAAAACACCAAAATTAAAATGGTACTCGTTTCAAAAATTGAAGATGTAGTAAGTGAGTTATTTGGATAAAAAAAGCTTCAAGAAATTGAAGCTTTTTTTATTTTTTAAGGTGCTGGATTCGGAATTAATTCTTGAATTTTCTCTATTTCCGAAATAATTTCTAGAGTTAACTCAACGCTAAAAGCATCAATATTTTCTTTTAATTGTTCTAAAGTCGTAGCGCCAATAATTGTTGAAGTTACAAATTTTTGCCTGTTTACAAATGCAAGTGCCATTTGTGTTAAAGATAAACCATTTGCCTCAGCTAATTCCTTGTATAGTTTTGTTGCTTTATAGCAATTTTCATTGGTGTAACGTTTAAAATTTGGAAACATCGCCATTCTATAATTTGGTTCCATTCCTTTTAAATACTTTCCAGATAAAAATCCAAAACCTAATGGAGAATATGCTAAAAGACCAACATTTTCTCTCATTGTAACTTCAGAAAGCCCAACCTCATATAGTCTATTTAATAAAGAAAATGGGTTTTGTATAGTTGAGATTCTAGGTAAGCCATGTTTTTCGCTTTCCATTAAAAATTTCATGACACCCCATGGGTTTTCATTAGAAACTCCTATGTTTTTAATTTTTCCTTCTTTAATTAAACCGTCAAAAACAGTTAAAACTTCAGAAATATTGTCTTGCCACTTGGTGTCTAATTCTTGTACGCCGCGCTTTTGAAACATATTCATAACACGTTCTGGCCAGTGCATTTGATATAAATCAATATATTCAGTTTGTAAGTTTTTTAAACTTAACTCAACTGCTTCGGTAATGCTTTTTTTGGAAAAATCTAAAGGCTGACGAATGTATTCCATTCCTCTATTTGGTCCAGCAATCTTTGTTGCTAAAACAATTTGATCTCTTTTTCCTGATTTTTTTATCCAACTTCCAATATATCTTTCAGTGCTTCCAAAAATTTCCGCATTTCCACCTATTGGATACATTTCGGCCGTGTCGATAAAGTTTATCCCTCTTTCTAAAGCGTAATCTAACTGCGAATGTGCTTCAGTTTCTGTGTTTTGGTTTCCAAAAGTCATGGTACCCAAACAAATTTTACTAACTTTTAATTCGCTATTAGGTAAATATGTAAATTCCATTTTTTAATTTTTGTAAGCCCAAATTTACGAATACTATTTTTAATAACTACATAGATTCGTTGTGTTGTGATAAATCTAGTCCAACTCTTTCTGATTCGTCTGAAACTCTCAATGGAATTATAATGTTTGTTAATTTGTATAAAGCTAAAGCGCCAAAAAATGTAAATCCAGAAACTAATACTAATGCAATCATGTGGTGCGAGAACACATTCCATCCGCCATGCAATAAACTTGCATTTTTTCCTTCTGCAAAAATTGCGGTTAATATCATTCCCATAATACCACCAACGCCATGACAAGCAAATACGTCTAGTGTATCGTCAATGGCTTTTAATTTTTTCCAATTTACCATTAAGTTTGAAACAATTGCAGCTATAAATCCAAAGAAAATACTTTTTGGTACTGATACAAAGCCTGCAGCAGGAGTTATAACAACAAGCCCAACGACTGCTCCTATACATGCATTCATAGCGGAAACCTTTCTACCGTTAATTCTGTCAAAGAAAATCCAAGTCATCATTGCTGAAGCTGAGGCTATTGTGGTTGTTGCAAAAGCCATGGCTGCAGTTCCATTTGCGGCAAGTGCTGAACCTGCATTAAATCCGAACCAACCGAACCAAAGCATTCCTGTGCCTAATAATACAAAAGGAATATTGGTAGGAATGTGCTCTCTGTTTTTTCTTTTACCAAGAACGATTACACCAGCTAATGCTGCAAATCCTGCGCTCATGTGTACTACTGTTCCTCCTGCAAAATCTTTAACTCCAAAATAAATTCCTAATAGTCCATTTGGATGCCAAACCATGTGGCATAATGGAGCATATATAATCAAAATAAATAAACAGATAAAAAGTAAATAAGATACAAAACGAACTCTTTCGGCAAATGATCCAGTAATTATAGCTGGAGTAATTACAGCAAATTTCATTTGAAATAAAGCAAATAATATAAAAGGTATAGTTCCTGCAAATGTTTTGTGGGGAAGTGATGACACATTGTTGAAAAATAAAAAATCGAAAGGATTTCCAATTATTCCGTAAAAAGTTCCATCAATTTCAAAACCTATTGGTCGTCCGAAAGACAAACTAAAGCCTACAACAACCCACAATAAACTTACGACACCAAGGGAAATAAAACTTTGTAGCATGGTCGAGATTACATTTTTTTTACCTACCATTCCGCCATAAAAAAAAGATAAGCCCGGGGTCATTAATAATACAAATGAAGATGAAGTTAATAACCAGGCTACATCTGCATGATTTATTTCTGATTCAGTTGTAAATTCGTTAGCCAAATCATTCGCATTTTCCCAAAAAAGACTCAAAACTGCAAGAATGGTAACTAGTGCAAAGGAAATAATCCATCTTTTTTCAATCTTCATATCAATAAAATTAAGGGTTTGTTTAACAAAAATATTATTTTTTTCATCTTAACCCATAAAAAAATGAGGGGTGTATTGTAAAAATTAATTTTTTTAGTGTAAAAACAAATAAAAAACATGTGGCATTTACTCAAATTAAAATGAATTGTTTTTCGTAAAAGATGAATAGTTGACAATAAAATATGTTAATTTTAGATTTTTACTTATAGATTAAGCATTAAAATCCATTTAAATAGAAAAAATTCAAAAAATTAATTGCAAAATTGCTTATAAAAAAACTATCTTTGCACCCTGAAAAACTATAGTGTTTTTCGAAACGTAAATAGCTATTAAATAAATACATAAGCAATGTCTAAATTCACAGGAAAAGTTGCAAAAATTATCGGGCCGGTAGTAGATGTGGTTTTTGATACTACTAATGCCGAGTTACCAAAAATTTATGATTCATTAGAAATCACTAAAGCTGATGGTTCTAAATTAGTATTAGAGGTTCAATCACACATTGGTGAAGATACTGTTCGTACAATTTCAATGGACTCTACAGATGGATTATCAAGAGGTCAAGAAGTTGTTGCTCTTGGTACACCAATTCAAATGCCAATCGGTCAAGAAGTTTTTGGTCGTTTATTTAATGTAATTGGAGAAGCAATCGATGGTTTAGGAGATTTACCTAAAGAAGGTGCAAATGGTTTACCTATCCATAGACCAGCTCCAAAATTTGAAGATTTATCAACTTCAACTGAAGTTTTATTTACAGGTATTAAAGTAATCGACTTAATTGAGCCTTATGCAAAAGGAGGTAAAATTGGTTTGTTCGGTGGTGCCGGAGTAGGTAAAACAGTATTAATTCAGGAGTTGATTAACAATATTGCTAAAGGTCACGGAGGTTTATCAGTTTTCGCTGGAGTAGGTGAAAGAACTCGTGAAGGAAATGACCTTTTAAGAGAGATGTTAGAGTCTGGTATTATTAAATATGGTGAAGATTTCATGCACTCTATGGAAAATGGAGGATGGGATTTAACTAAAGTTGACAAAAACGGAATGAAAGATTCTAAAGCTACTTTCGTTTTCGGTCAAATGAATGAACCACCAGGAGCTCGTGCTCGTGTTGCTTTATCAGGTTTAACTATTGCTGAGTATTTCCGTGATGGTGCTGGTGAAGATCAAGGTAAAGATGTATTATTCTTCGTTGATAATATCTTCCGTTTTACACAAGCAGGTTCTGAGGTATCGGCTTTATTAGGTCGTATGCCTTCAGCGGTAGGTTACCAACCTACATTAGCTACTGAGATGGGTGCAATGCAAGAGCGTATTACTTCTACAAAAAGAGGATCAATTACTTCAGTACAAGCGGTATATGTACCTGCGGATGACTTAACTGACCCGGCGCCTGCTACAACTTTCGCTCACTTAGATGCTACTACAGTATTGTCTCGTAAAATTGCTGAGTTAGGTATTTACCCTGCGGTAGATCCATTAGATTCTACTTCTCGTATCTTAACTCCAGAAATTTTAGGTAAAGAGCACTATGCTTGTGCACAAAGAGTAAAAGAGATTTTACAACGTTATAAAGAATTACAAGATATTATCGCGATCTTAGGTATGGAAGAGTTATCAGAAGATGATAAATTAGCTGTAGCTAGAGCACGTCGTGTACAACGTTTCTTATCTCAGCCTTTCCACGTTGCAGAACAATTTACAGGTATCCCTGGGGTATTAGTAGATATTAAAGATACTATCAAAGGTTTCAACATGATTATGGATGGTGAATTAGATCACTTACCAGAAGCAGCTTTCAACCTTAAAGGTACTATCGAAGAAGCTATCGAAGCTGGAGAGAAAATGTTAGCAGAAGCTTAATCAATGTACAATTAACAATTGATAGTTGACAATTAATTATCCATTGTCAATTATTAATTATCAATTAGAAAAGTATGATTTTAGAAATAGTTTCACCCGAAGCAACATTATTTAAAGGAGAAGTTACTTCTGTAGCGGTTCCTGGAGTTAATGGTGAATTCCAAATGTTAAATAACCACGCGCCTATTGTGTCTTTGTTAACAAAAGGGAATGTAAAAATCAATGCTCAAAACATTAAAATTGAGAAGGAATTCGCTTCTAAATTTAATAAAGTAAACGAGCAAAATTATTGGTTACCTATTACTTCTGGTACAATAGAAATGAATGAAAACAAGATTATTGTTTTAGCAGATTAAGACAATAGTAATGTATAGATACAAAAAAGTCCTGAAATTTCCAGGACTTTTTTATTTTAAATACTTAATGCAATATACGCCATTTTCAATTTTATAATTGCAATTTCTAACTCTTCTTCATTTAATTGTCCAAAACCAAATCGAATGGCGCAAACACTTTTATCTTGATATAAGATTTTTTTAGGTAAATGTAAATCGAGTTTTAAAGCTTCTTCAGCAAGTTTAACCAACGAGATTTTTTGAGTAAATTCTAACCAAATCGCAAGTCCACCATTCGGCTTTTTATAAGTGATACTATCTTTAAAATGTTGGTCTAAAAGTTGGCATAAAAATTCCAAACGTTTTTCATAAATAAGGATATTCTTTTTAATTAGTCGGTGAATTTCCCCTTCATAAATTAATTCCGAAAGCATTTGTTCTTGAATTAAATCACCTTGCTTATCCAAAATTTTTAAGTAATTTTTAGCTTCTAAAATTAAATTTTTAGGCGCCACAACGAAACCCGTTTGAAAACTTGGGAAAAGCGATTGTCCTAATTTTCCTAAATAAATTACTTGGCCGTTTGTGTCTGAACTTGCTAAGGGAATCTTTGCAGTTCCTACAAACTGAAAATCGTAATCAAAATCGTCTTCAATGATTGCAAATTTGTATTGGTTTGCCAATTCTAACAACTGTAATCTTCTTTTAGGACTTAATGAATTTGTTGTAGGATAGTGTCGGTTAGAACAAACATATACGCATCGTATTTTTTCTTTTTTACAGAGTTTTTCTATTTGTTCAATGTTTAAACCAAATTCATCCGTTTTTACAGTTTTGATTTTTGAACCAACTTGTTGAAAAATCATATTGGCGGCATAGTTGCTCAAATCTCCAACCAAAACAACATCATTATTTTTTAATAATAATTGCGAAATAATATACAGACTCATTTCGGTACTACGTGTGTTCATAATATTGTTCGGATTTATTTTAAATCCACGTGTAGCGTTTAGATAATTAGCTAACTGAACTTCGAAGTTGGAATAAAAAGTTGTTTTATTCCATTTAGCAATCAAATTTTTTCGTTTCATAGATGCACTATACCATTTTGAAAATTGATGTACAGGATGCAATCTTAAATCGGGTTGACCATCATTAATACTTAAACTAGCATTGTAAAGTTCATCTATTGGAGCTAAGTGAAATGAAGTTTGAAATTTAAATCCTGTTGTTTTAGCATATTCACTTGTTAAATTTCTGCTTTCATGTATAGCTTTAATAGTTGCGGTTTTAGGTTCAGGAATTAAAACATAAGTGCCTTTATTTGGAATAATTTCAACCCAACCTTGAGATGCTAATTCTTCGTAAACAGCAACCATAGTATTGCGATGAATATGTAATGCCTGAGATAAAACTCTTGTTCCAGGTAATGCAGTTCCTTTTGTCATAATTCCGCGTTGGATAGCAGTTGTGATTTGCTGAGAAATTTGAATAAATACTGGATTCTCAGTATTCTTTTCAAACTGAATGATTTTTTTTAAAACATCAACAACCGGACTATCTATATTTTTCAAACTGGACTATTTTAGTAGTCCGGAAAGTTACGACTTTTGCATCGCTTTTTAAGAAATAAATTTATGCAAATGAGAAAAATAAGTGTTTTATTACCGTTTGTTTTTGCGGTTTTAAAAGGAAATGCACAGGAAGATATTCAGAAAATGGATACTTTGAAAGAAGTTGTAGTAACATCTTCTAGAATTGATTTACCATTTAAAGAGAATTCGAGAACTATTCAAATAGTTTCAGCTGAAAATATTAAAAAGTTAGGTGTGACAAATATTGCTGATGCTTTACAACAAATCGCAGGAATCGATGTACGTCGTCAAGGAGTTAACGGAATGCAATCGGATTTATATATTAGAGGCGGAAATTTCGATCAAACGTTGTTGTTAATAGATGGAATAAAAGTAGATGATGCACAAACGGGACATCATACGATGAATTTACAGTTGCCTATTGAAGTTATCAAAAGAATTGAAGTAATAAAAGGTCCGGCCGCTCGTATTTTTGGTCAAAATGCATATAGTGGAGCCATTAATATTGTTACTAAAGATGCACCAGATAATTCATTAGTTGCTAAGGTGCAAGGAGGTTCTTTTCATCAGTTTTTAGGTGAAGCAACAGGTACAATCAACATGGGGAAATCGAGTCATTTGGTACACGTAAGCAAAAATTTTTCTCAGGGTTACCGTCATAATACTGATTTTGACAACACAAATGTATTTGTAAAAAGTCAGTTTAATAAAAATAAGCTGCCAATTGATTTCATTGCTACACTTAGTGAAAGAAAATTTGGTGCAAATGGTTTCTATGGAATAGCTTCGGCAACTGAACAATATGAGGAAACGCAAGCTAGTTTAGTAGGTTTTTCAACTACTATTAAAAGTGGAAATTGGACTTGGAAACCAAAAGTATATTGGAGAAGAAACCAAGATTTATATTTATACATTAGAAGTAATCCATCGGCATACAGAAATATGCATATTACTAATAAAATTGCTGCAGAATTAAACGGATCTTATCAATCGAAATTAGGAATTACAGGTTTTGGGATTGAGTTTTCAAAGTATTATATTGCCAGTAATCGATTAGGTGATAATCAAAGAGAAATTGCAAGTTTGTTTTTAGAACATCGTTTTCAGTTTTTCAACAATATTTTAGATGTAACACCAGGGATTTCAGCTTCATATTTTTCAGATTTTGATAATCAAGTTTTTCCAGGTTTAGATGTAGGGGTTAAAATTTCTGATAAATTTAGAGCTTATGGAAATATTGGAACTTCTTATAGAGTACCAACTTATACAAATTTATATTACACTTCTCCAACAACAATTAGCAATCCAAATTTAAATACTGAGGAAGCTTTTTCGCAAGAGATTGGATTAAAATATATGAGTAACAAGTTCAACATGTCGGTTGCTGTTTTTAATCGTGATGCAGATAATTTAATAGATTATGTTAGAGAAAACGCTACCGATGCTTGGCAAGCAAAGAACATTCAAAGTGTAAACACAAAAGGTTATGAAACCCAATTAGATTATTTATTTACTATAAATAATTTATCACAAAAAATTCAATTAGGTTATTCTTATTTAGATAATGATATAAAAGAAAGTGAGGCTAATTTTTCTCAATATTCTATTAACTCTATGAAACATCAGTTCACTAGTAGTTTACAATTTAACTTCTTTAAAGGATTTAACACCACATTTGCTTATCGTTATGTGGAACGCACAGCAGGCATGAGTTATAATGTGTATGATGCCAATGTGAGTTATAGAATAAAAGCAATCGAGCTTTCTATGTATGCTAATAATATTTTTAATGCAGAATATATTGAATCTGGAATGATTCCGATGCCAAAAGGGAATATGTTATTTGGTTTAAAATATTTTTTTGAGTAAGTTTAAAAAAGTTTAAATTTGGAAAGAGATTACAATTTGTAATCTCTTTTTTTATCAAAATTGAATAAATGACTACTATAAGTTATCAAAAAGAAATCCCTTTTGTTAAAAGATTTTTTGGACTCAGCTTTGCTATCTTAGGGTTAGTTTTATTTATAACAACCTTAAGTGTTATGCCTATAATCTTTATTGTAATAGGGCTAGGACTTAATGTTGCTGAGGGTTCTGAAATTGATTTAACAAGTAAAACTTATAGGTCAATTCATTCATTATTTGGAATTAAAATTGGTAAATGGAATCCAATACCTGATTTTGAATATGTTTCTGTTTTTAAAACAAAAGAAAATCAAACAGTAAGAGTTGTTACTGCGGAAACTATCCAAACATATGATATTATTCATGTAAACTTATTTTACAATAGAAATAAGCATATCACCTTTTTTAAAACAAACAATAAAAAAGAAGCGTTTAAAGTTGCAGAACATTTTAAATTAGCTTTAGATATTGATATATTAGATGCTACAGAATCTGAGAAAAAATGGTTATAATCAAGCTATTAGATTTAAGTTAAACGAATTAATTTTCATTTATCTTTCATTATTTACGCTCACATTTAATTTTGGCTTTGCCCAAAAAGATTCTATTGCTAAAAACAAAGAAATTCGTTTTTATGAAACTCAAATACAAGCGTTAATGCCTCAAGGTAAAAGTTTCGAAATTATTGAAACTTATAAAACGATTCTTCAAAAACATCAAGGTTATTTAGAGCGATTTTACCCTGAAAAACTGGAAAATATTTATTTAGACCTCTCTTTTTATTATTCAGACATTCACAATCAAAAATATGAAATAGCATATACCGAAAAGGCTATTGCTTTAATGGATAAGACTAAAAAATATAAATTACAAGATTATTTAACAGCTTATAACAATTGGTATTTTTATGTTTCTAATTATGACGATGACAAAGAATCTTATCGAATTTATTCTAAGTATGATGTTTTTTATAAAAAATTACTAGCTAATCAATCAAAAGTAAATTCTAAAAGTCTGAATTATGCGCGCAGAATTTATGACAAAATGCAAATTCTGGAAAAATTAAAAAGTAATCTGCTAGACGATGCTCACATAAAATTGATAGCGTTTTATAATAGGATAAGCAAGGCAAAAGGAATTGAACAACAAGAAGATATTTCTTATTACATGTCATGCTACGACGCATTTACCTTTAAATATTATGATAATAAAGATTTTACAAACGCCATTACATATTTAAAAGAGCTTCAAAAGCAAGGAATACAATTTAAGCTTCCCTTTTATGAAATGAAAGCTAATGCGTTATTAGGTTCCATTTTTTATTATTTACAGGAATTCGAAAAAGGCAAAAAACATTGTGATTTAGCTTTACAAAACTTTGAATTTCCACCTTTTAATTCTAGTAAATATTCAATCGAAACGATCAAAGCACTTAATCTTTCGGGTTTGCATCAACATGAAGAAGCAGTTAGAATTGTGGAGCGAATTGTTTCAGAAATTTCTAAGCAGTTTTTAAAGGAAGAAGCTACTATTTTAACGCTTGATGTTGATAAGATAAAAGAATTGAATTCGCACCAATACATTAATGTTTTTGCTTCGTCTTCCTTAATTTATAAAAAGAAATATCAAGCGACACACAAGTTAGAAGACTTGCAAAAAGCAGAAAAATTGGCAACCATTGCATCGTTAATGTTTCAGGAGTTTTATAAAAAAGGAGAGTATAACGCTAGGCTAAGTGCACTTCAAAATAAAATCAGCGAAACCTTACTTTTTGTTTGCAGCCAAAAGGAAACTTCTTCAAGTAAAAAAGTCACACTTCTTAATTTAATAGAGCGTAATGTATCGCAACATTTATTTAAAGAAGTCCAAAAGAAAATTTTACTTGAAAATTCAAAATTGGCTGAACTTTATAGTAAACTCGAACAATTACAAAACGAGAAAATATATTACGAAGGTTTAATTCAGGAAACAGATAAAAACACTAAGAAGAAGGTTGAAAATTTAACTTTAGAAATTGCTAAAATTAAAAAAGAACTAAAGCTTAAATATCCTAATTTCATGCAAGTTGATGACGATTTTGATATCGCAATTATCCAAAAAAAACTTAAAGAAAAAGAACATGTTTGGAAATTTTATGTTACCGATGAACATATTTATGGTTTATGCGTAACATCAGCACAATTAGAAATTCATCCGCTTGGCTTAATTAATAAAATTAGACCATTAGTTTGGAATTGGATACAAGATTTAAAACGGCCAAAGTCACTAGTTCAAGAACAAACAACGCAATTAAAAAGCATACTTTTTCAGAATGACTTAGAAA